>NZ_JAKRGI010000058.1:0-1205 GCF_022347625.1 Vibrio sp. Of14-4
ACCGCCAGGCGCCCCGCCGCGTCATAAAATTGCGCGGACACGCTACCATCAGCATGCTGAGTGGCTATGCGCTGACCGATGGCGTTATACACATAGTGGGTTTCGCGCTTCGCCTCTGCTGGCGGAGTTAGGGTATGCTTAATCAGCGCGCCCTCATAACGCGGCCGGTAAGCTTGACGCGTGGTGACCCATTGGTCATCTTGAGCTTCTATCACTGCCATAAAGGCGCTGCGAACCTCAGCACTTTCAAGCGTGTCTTGATTGATGCCCATCGCCACCAGTGCCGCTTGGGCCTCTGAACTGAGTCGGCGTCTCCATTCATCCGAGGTGGTCACTATCACTTTAAACCCTGATTGGATCTGATTAGGGGCGGGCAGCAGTGCCACCTTGCCTATCGAGCCAGAGCCTCGCACAAGAAACTTATTAACATGCAGAATACGGTTATCGGGCTCCACCGCTTTCAAGTCCGCCGCCAAATCGCGCCTTATGGTGTGCCATTGACCATCAGTAACCTTACCCATTCCATGGGCTGCATACTCCTTATCATTCAAGCTTGGCGTCATTGTCTTGGGATGATACGTCAGGTAACGATGCCCTTTTTCAGTATGCACACTAACGTAGACTCGTATATCTTCTGAGAACTTCATGTCCCATTCAATCAGGCGCGCATCACTATTTTGCCAGCTGCCCCCTTCACTATCGGCCGCCAAACTGTACCCATTGTTTCGTTTGTCGCCTTTTAACACCATCACCTCGCCGCCATAGTCGGCATCAAAGGTGGGCGTCATCGTCGCCCCAGCAGGGTCATTGTCATAAATTTTCCACTTGTCGGTGGGGATTTGATTGGCGTCTTGATAAACGCGGCTCTGCGTCACATTGAGTGTCGCAAGGTGCGCCGGCCGCGGGTAAACTCACCTTCGCGATAATCATAGCCCCAAGAGACGGCCTCTAACGCCGGTTTTGCCAAGGCTACCGGTCCGCCCACGACTTCAGAGACCAGCTCACCGCGCTGGCTGAAGGTGCGGCGTGTGGTCACTCCAGCTTCATTGGTCACCAACACCTGACGACTGGCGTCCATATATTGACTGGTGGTGGTTTGCCCCTTAGCATTGGTGGTACTGGTGACCCGATTAAGGCCGTCAAATACTTGAGTGGTGCTGGTCTTTACCGCCAATTGACCGGTTTTCACCTTCCCCGTTAAGGTT
>NZ_JAKRGI010000059.1:0-1155 GCF_022347625.1 Vibrio sp. Of14-4
TGTATATTGGCTTTTTAACCCACATTCTATTCGTATTGATTAAGTTTCTTTGGCTCGATAAAGATACCAATCAGCATGATTAAAGTGTATCGCCAGTCTGGGAAGTAACCAATTGATTCAGCGTATAAAAACCATCTTAGCCACACTAAGCATAAGCTTAGTGCTGGCCAGTCAAGCCTTGGCCTTAACCGCGCAGCAACAAGCTGAGGCGATTATTCAAGCCTCGCCTGTGGTGCAAAAAATTCAGCAAAACTTTAAACCTGAATACGGCAATTTATCCTTTTTTGTTGAGGGCCTGACAGGAAAACTCAGCAAGTTTCCTTCAAAAGAAGATGAGAGAGAGAACCTTATTTCACCTAAAGTTATCGGTAATGATCAATTATACGGAGGGACAGGTTCATTATCGCGTATTGCAGTGCTCTTAGATAGACAGGGAAAGGCATTGAATGTCACGGTAGAGCAATATGCTACATTGCCTGCTACTTTTATTTCCGCTATTTCTGATGTTCAGTACCTTTATTTAAGAGGTGCAAAAAGTCTTGACACGATTATTGACCTGAGCGCTTTTAACAATCTAGAAAGGTTGACTATTGCATTTTTAGATAATGTGCAACAGGTGATACTGCCAAAATCAGGAAGTCTCAAAAAAATATCGGCTCTCTAACAAATTTGGAAAAACTTAGCCTAACGGCACCTCAATACAATAATATTAAGAATATACATAAATTAAACAAACTAAAAATATTGACGTTAAAAAAGCTGTCTAATACGAAGATAAGCTATGTATCCTTACCAAAAAACTTAGAAAAAATATCCATATTTGATGTGAGTAAAAATAGCTTACCTGAAATTAAAGACTTGCCTGAGCTTACAAAATTAGTTTTGTGGTCTAGCGAGGATAGAGTGCTTAATAATGTGGAGAACCTACCTAGCTTAGAAGAACTCTTTATCGCAGATTCTAACCTACCTACTTTAGCTGGTATTGAAAAACTGCCTTCACTTAAAGACCTAACGGTAAAAGAAAGTGGCACTATTGATATTTCGGCAATCGAAGCCCTGCGTCACTTAGAGAACCTACAGATTACCGATAACTACTTGGATGATATAAGCGTTATTGCCAAGCTGCCTAAGTTGGTGTTTGTTAATGCGTCTTAT
>NZ_JAKRGI010000060.1:0-1198 GCF_022347625.1 Vibrio sp. Of14-4
GCTCTCATGGCTTTGCGCCGCCGCATCAACGGCACCAAGCTCAACCCTAAATCCTCGAATTTTCACTTGATGGTCAGTGCGACCCAAATATTCCAGCTCACCATCTGCTAGCCTGCGTACTCGGTCTCCCGCGCGGTACATACGCTCGCCCGGAACAAAGGGGTTAGCCACAAACGCTGCATCGGTTAAATCATCACGATGCAAGTAGCCTCGCGCTAACCCTTCACCCGCAATATACAACTCACCCGCAACACCGGTTGGCACTAGCTGATGCTGCTCATTGAGCACATAGAACTGAGTATTGCCTATTGGATGACCTAAGGTGATGGCCGATTCTTCTTCAATCCGTTTCACCGATGACCAAACGGTTGTCTCGGTTGGCCCATACACGTTCCAAAGTTCAACCGCACCATGAGTGAGTAGCGATGACTTCAAGCTCTCTGGCATGGCTTCACCACCACAGATTACTCGCAGAGGCTGCGCTGGCTGCCAGTTATCATTGACCAGCATTTGCCATGTCGATGGCGTCGCCTGCATCACACTCACTTGATGCTCGTTCATCAAGCCAGCTAGTTGAGCAGGATTTAACGCCGCCTCACTCGAGGCCACCACCACATGACCACCCATAATCAAGGGCAAATACAACTCCAACACATGGATATCAAACGACATCGAGGTCACCGCGAGTAACGTATCTTCTGCGTTCTGCGCTCAATCCTGGCTTTTTCGCCATCGACCACAAGAAGTTCACCACTGATTGATGCTCAACCGCAATGCCTTTAGGCTCACCAGTAGAGCCTGAGGTGTAAATAACATACGCCAAGTCACTAGAGGTCGAATCGCGACGGACAATCGGCTCACTCTCTGTGTTCGCCCATTGGTGATGCTCAACCACCAATACCGCCTCCGTGTAAGCTGCCGTCGCTTGCTCTGAGTCCTTATCACACAGCACCAAGCTTGGTTGACTGTGCGCTAACATTCCTTGTATTCGCTCTTGTGGGTAGTTAGGGTCGAGAGGCACGTACGCCCCCCCCGATTTCAATATCGCAAGTAAAGACACCAACATCGACATCGAGCGCTCTTGGTGAACGCCCACCAAATCATCGCTGCCAACACCCCGAGATTGAAGCTCATGCGCTAACGCATTGGCTCGCTTATCCAACTCTCGATAGCTTAATGTGTCCCCATCAAACGTGGC
>NZ_JAKRGI010000008.1:0-144389 GCF_022347625.1 Vibrio sp. Of14-4
ACAGGGATTTCACCGCTTGGGTCTGTATAACGAATCGGATTATTGGCAGCGTAGCTGTAGGGAGACCAGTGCTGTGGATTCTCAAAACGCTCGCTTTGGACAAAGACAGGATCCGGCGTAATAAACTGCGCAGATGCATGTCCGAGATAACGATGGGAAAAATAGCCAAGGTCAGACTCATCGTCTTGCTTTTTACTACTAAACCGTTTGAGATGTTCTTTCTCTTAATTACCTTGGAAATATTTTACCAAATAAAATTCATTACGAGCTTTGATCTAAAATTTGTTCTAAATTGTGACTATTCGCGAACAACACAAAACAATTTCTGTCCCAAATCTATATGTTTGGTGCCAATTTTTTACTTTATGTTAGTTATTTAACAGTTCAGGGTCTTGCCAAACATCTTCATAACCTTCATCTATCAAAAATCGCCATCCTTCTGGCAATCCTAGATATGGTATTACAATCTCGGCCCAATCGACCAGATGTAAACCATGAAGAGGCGCAAAAAAATCTGACTTATCTGACCATTCACCTGCCCAAATATACCAGCCACTTGTTCCGTTTTCCTCTTTGACTCTCAGACCATGTAATGGCCTAACGCCATCTTTAATATTTTTTGAGACACCAACTTTCAAATTTAAATCGCATGCCTGGTATGAAGTAGAATACTTCTTACAAATGTCTTTTTGTTTTTTTGAATGCATCATAAACTCTTAAATTATGTATTTAAAATACCAATTACGAACTCGATATCATTTACATATCGTGACTATTTCATGCTCATTTTCTCGATAAAATTCTCGAATGGTTTTGAGGTTTCTAACTGCCTTTTTGAAGTAAAAGACTGATCTAATGTAGGTTTTTCTGATTCTATATCAATGACTTCTATATGACCTATGTCATTATCCCAGAAGATTAGTCGACAGTAGTAGGAGTTGTATTCAAAATCTACAGTGATTGATTTCGTATCTGACTCTTGAGGAGAGTAAGATACTTCAAATTTACAACCATACTGCTTAAATATGTTCGTGTTTGATTTTAGCCAATTAGTGATTTGTTCTAGCATTGAAATCACCCAAATTAACTTGCCTTATACAAGTTACTTTCCGTGTTTGAGTTTAACTTACTCTAGATTACTCATATCCGATCGAAATGAAAAATAATTGGCCATAAGCTCTTCAGCACTCCTTTTGTCGCCATTTAACCAGGATCTCTTTGATCCGCTAAAATTTCAGATAAGTCGGCTAGCAAGGCATTGTCATCATTACTAATCGTGGACAACATTTGAAAAAACCATTCCAGTAGTTCTCCATTGGTGATACGGGAAGTGCTGGAGAGTCTGATCATCAAGTATCAGTCCAGACGCTGGGATTCTGGAAGGCAAGCGGCTAAGACATAAAGTAAAGCCCGCGACTGCGGGCTTAGATATACTATTTAAGGTTTTTTAAGAAATCAGGATCTATCCAAGCAGATTCCACTTGGCCTTCCTTAAGTTCTACACTATCAGGGTCAAAAAGTTTCAATTTAGATAAAAAATCATAAACATCACTCCCTAGCAAGGTTTGATTTTCAGGCTCTTCGTGATCCCAAAAATAAATAGATGCATTTTTATCAAAATCAACAACCACATAGTTACCACCTTCTGCCCATGCGATTGGAAAAACATTTTCTCCGACATTATCTAAGTACTTTTGTTCCTCAATCATTTGAGAAATAGGAATCAACTTATTAACTCCTGATTCGTTTTTCTCATCAATTGAAAAAATATTCGTTTCTGGCTGAGCACCATTAAATTCTTGCAAATACTTCTTAAATTTTTCCGGCACAATAATACCAGTGCTTTGGACAAAGTAATCTATCTCACCTTGCAACAAAGCAACTGGATTCGAAAAATTAACACTCATAAATCACACTCCAGCCCTATTGATTCCGCAAAATCGCTGCTCCCCCAGTGTGACGAGCAGCGTTATGTATATCTTTAGATACTAATTGCATCGTCTTGGCATTTTCAACATGGTGCCAAACGTACCCACTTGGAGTACTTTTCAGGCCTACGGCTTTATTAGCCATTGCCGCATCTTTAGCGTAGTTACCAGTCAACCCTTTAATATCAACTTGAGCTTTAGCATGAGGTGAAAAATCTGGGAATCCTTGCTCATTAAATTTCACGCCAGAAGGATGAGTCTTACCAGCATACTTACTATTAATTGGTTTCCGACCATTTATGAGCTTAACGCCTCCACTGTTTGTAACCTCAGCCACATCCGAAGATAAGCGGGCTACTTTGGTGCTGCCAGCAGGAACATAGGGTATTAGAATCGCGGCGGTGTCGCAAGCTAAATCAACCAGGCCATCATTGACCATAACAGGGTTATTGGTCGCATAGCCGACGCCAACTTTACCCAAATCATACACAATGTTGAGCCCATCCCAAACGGTATCGACAGGGATTTCACCACTTGGGTCAGTGTAACGAATCGGATTATTGGCAGCGTAGCTGTAGGGAGACCAGTGCTGTGGATTCTCAAAACGCTCGCTTTGGACAAAGACAGGGTCCGGCGTAATAAACTGCGCGGATGCATGTCCGAGATAACGATGGGAAAAATAGCCAAGGTCAGACTCATCGTCTTGCTCTTTACCCGTAAATCCATAAGGTGTGGCGCTGGATTTACCAAACAAGGCCAAGCGATCGCCAAACGGTGTAAAGCGCTGAGCGCTGATGGCTTTGGCCTGTTTATTCAGCACCAAAGAGGTTGAGCCGATGTGGTCATTAAGATAGAACTGCTCAGGGCTAAACTTGGCACCAGCTTTGTCGCTTGATGCTACTTTTTTGCCATTGAGCTCAACATACTTGACCAGCTTGCCGTCGCGAATCTCATTTAAGCTGTCAAGATAGACTACCTGAGATGCCTTACCGTCTTTTAAGCTGACCTTTTTGTAGCGTCGCTGACCATCAAAATCGTACCCGTATTGAGCACGCCCATGGTCAGTATCAATACCAACTAGGCGATTATCCGCATTCCAATGGTATAAGCGAGTGCCATCAAACAGTCGATTGCCGACCTTGTCATAGCCGAGGCTCTCACCATTGGAGGTTACCGCGTTTGGCCCTGCGGAAAATTCAGCTTGATAGCCTTCTCGGCCAGTGTTGTCATCACTTCCACCGTAAAGGAAGGAAGTTAGCTTAGCTTGACCGTTATTGACTAGATTTTTGCTCAGCATATTGCCGATTGGATCGTAGCGATATTGGAAACGCAGAGCGCCATAGTCGGCATCGGTCAATCTTGAGTATGCATCGTAAACAAAGCTGGCACTCTGGTTGAGCTTGGCAATATCTGTTGCTAGTTGAGTGGCCAGCGCACCTTTGTCAGCGTCACTGCGAGTATCCTCAATGGTCGCCAAATTTGAGTCTGTACCATAGCCATAATGGCGGCGTTCAAACGTCATGGTTGGTGTCGATGAGGTTTGCTCAACTAAGCGGTGGCGCGCGTCAAACTCACGTTGTGTTGTCACGCCGTTACTAAAATCAAGTGCGCTGATTTGACCACTAGGATGGTACTCAATCCTATCCATCACATCGGCAATTGATGCCAGTTTGCCAGACGCATCATAGGCATAGCTTAACGTGCTGCCATCGGCATAGGTGTATTTGGTTAATCTATCTGCGCTATCAAATGTCTGACGGATTTGATAAAACGGCGTGTCAATCCCATCACCTGTCACTTTACGCTGATGCAGGACTTGGCGTCCACGCGCATCGTAACCAAAACGTGACTCCCCTGACTCATCCACAATACGCGCCACTTGCCCTGCAAGGTTAGTTTGGGCGGCATCAACAGCACTATCGTATTGATACTGATGAACAAGTTGAGCACCAGCTCGTGAAGGCGGCTCGGTGACATCCTCTGGGGTTAAGCTTTTGTAGTAGGTATGAGTAACGCGAGACGCCCCATCATACACAAAATGCTGCTCTTGATTACGACCATCACGAACGGCGGTTAGCTTACCTTGCGCGTCATAAAATGACCAATGTTCACCACGGTTGGGGTCGCTCACATAGCGCAAATTACCCAGGCTATCGTAGTCCATGATACGCTGGTTATTTAGGCTATCGGTTAAGCGGGTAAAGTTGCCTAGAAGATCAAAATCATAGCGGGTGACGTAAGTCTGAGCGCCAGTTTCTTCACCTTGGGCATCAATTCCTACCATTTCATTGACTTGGCGAAGGTTGCCCAGAGCGCTGGCCTTATTGGCTAAGCCATCATATTCAAGCAGCTTGCCTTGCCCAACGAGTGATGAAGTTTGGCTCTCATTTTGTCGCCAAATTGCGAGTGGGCGGTATTCATTTAGGCGATAGCTCGCCACAGCTTCATCTGAGGTTGTTGGATGAGTGTGGCGAAGCGCTCGCCCTAGCGCGTCATAGCGAATTTGTGTCTTTGCTTTATCGGCTTGAGGCTGATAGGCAAAGCCGCTGGCAGAGTAGGGCAGATAACGGTTTACCTCAAAGCCACGGGCACTGTAATCAACGCTATCTAAGACATCAACACCTGTTTTAGATTGTTTGCGTGTCATACGTAGGCGACTTAACCCATCGTAGTAACGGCGCGTATTAATCGAAGTGCCGGTTTTATCGCCTCGCTGCTCGGTGTGTATCCAGTTGATGCTGCCATTGGCAAGTGCATGCTTGACGCCGTAGCGGTAACTGAGTGTTGGCGCAGACAAGCTATCACCAGGGCGTGCAATGGCAGTTAGTCGGCCAAAATCATCGTAATCAAACTCAGTCGGATGGCCATTCATGTTGGTCACACGAGTCATCACACCGAAGCGATGATCATAACTGGCTTTGGTGGTTAAACGAGCGCTTCCGGTATCAATAGTCTCTTGGCTGGCAAAGGCATGGAAGGTGTCATCGTAGGAAAAATAACGAGCATGGCCTGGCTCTTCGCCCCACATAGGATCAAATTTGGCGATAACATTGCCGTATTGATCATAGCGTTGGCGCACTGTGTATCGAGCGCTTTCTGCTTGGTTTGGGTCACGCCATTCTAGCTGCGCCGTCAGTAACCCTGAGCCAATAATACTGCCGCCGCTGGCGTTAAAGCTTTCATCATCATAGAGCCAACGCTGTTTGTAAATAAGCGTTCCACTGTCATCAATAATGCGCTTTTCTATAGGGTAATTAACTTTGTTTTGTGCAAGGTTCGCAGGCTCGTCACCACTGTATTGCCACTCAGTGCGGTGAGCCGTTTGCCAACGATTGTCCGAGCGACCTAAGTGGCGCTCTAACGTCTTATTGCCATGCGGGTCGTAGTCAAATTGGGTGGTTAAGGTAATGGGGGAATATTGCCCGCCTTCAATAATGTGATGCTTTGTTTCGGTTAGAGCGGCAAAGTTAACGCTGCGCGTATCACCGTCTTGACCTTGATACAGCTCACGAGCTTGCCAAGTGTAGTCATCTTGCCAAAAAACCTTGCCAGCGCCATTACTTGCTTCGACATGTTTGGGTTTGCCCGCCAGTACTTCATCGGTCATTCCGAGATGGAATTTGTGCTTGGTAACTAAGGTGGTGGTATCACTGTCACCTTGTTCACGCTTCTCGGTCAATTCAAAACCGCGAAACGCTTTGTCAGCATGATGGTAATAGCCATTGCGGTAGCTAAGCTTGGTCAGCATAGCCTTATCGCTCACGCCATCGCGAGTTTCAACCTGATTCACGACTTGCATAGCGATAGGCACTTTATACTGCCAAGGCTCTCCAGATTGCTGTGATTGAGATTGCTGCTCGGCTATCGACTGATAAGACAGGGTCGTGTGACCACCAATGCCGTTGTCTATGGTCTTGAGTTGATTGGGTTGTTCGCCATTAAATAGCTCTATGTAGGTGTAACTGCCTTTTCTGTAGCCTCTTGAATACCAGACAATATCGGTGGAGCCATTGCCGTTGATGTCGACAAATCGCACCGCTTCTTCACGCATGTCACGTTTGCCTTTGAACCTAACGTGATTGGCCAGTCTAAAGCGTCCGTTTTGCATGCCTTGATTAAGCATAAGGCGCACGTTATTACCGACAATGTATAACACATCGGACAGACCATCACCGTTCATGTCTGCTAAATGAATCGCCGAGTCCTGAAAGAGATTCGCTGGCATGCGATCAAATTTCACCGCTCGACCAAAGCCTTCCAAACCGCGATTCGGGAAATAGGTCAGCTCGCCGTTGGTGGCATAAACAATGTCTTGTAACCCATCGCCGTTCATATCGGCAATATGGATTTGGCTGCGCGTAAACGAGGCAATATATTGAGAGCGGTTAAATGGCAGGGAAATATTGTCACTCCACCTATGGCCCTCAATATTTAATTTCACCGAAATACTGCTGACAATGCCGTCATAGCCGGATACCGTTTGTACCACATCGGTGCGCTTATCGTTGTTGATGTCCATCATGCGCACTTGAGGATTGTGTAAATCTAGCCCTGCTCGATAAAATTGACCGCTTTTCGCCCAGCTTCCGCGCTCGTCTATGCCGTAGTAAACCGTTCTACCACTGTCATAAACCACCAAGTTACTGTGGCCATCGCCGTTAATATCGGCCCATTTTATCGAGGGGGAGCGAATGTTGGCATGAAGGTTCACGCCCATGTATCGGCGACTTGACCAAAGCGGCTCGCCGTTTTGATCTATCCCTTGGTGCAGCCAATAACGGTGACGAGCGTTACTGGTGTCTATCATATCTGCTAGGCCGTCGCCGTTGAGATCGATAAAATCGACACTGGGTGAGCTTAATTGAGCGGTGGCCAGCGTAGGCAAATAGCCTTTTTTCTCTGTTGGCGTAGACGACGTGTAGCCAAAGCGTTGAGTCATTAAGGTGTTCTGGCCACTGGTATCAAGCTGAGCAATGTCAGTCAGTTGAGATTGGGTGCGCCAAGGAGTTAGCTCGGCATAGCTAAGCTGATAATGGCGTACATCTTGCCCAGCTACGCGCATGGTGACTTTGCTAAGTCGCTGCTTGGTCAGTAGCTCAAACGAAGGGCGATAATCAAGCAGCTCATCCGGTCTGGCTTGGTACTCAAACACCACCTTCATCGACTGAGCGCCGCTTTGGCTGTATTCAATGTCGCTCAAATAGACTTGCTGGGTGTCGTCTAACGATTGATAGTGATAGTGGGTGACATCACCGTTTAAGTGCTTCACCTTGGAAAGGTGCCAGCGAAAGACCTCGCCCGATTGAGATTGCACTGTGTCTGTTGCGCTTTGACCAAAAAAATACTGAGTGCCATCGGGATACAGGGCTTGCCAGCCTGCTTCTAGGCGCTGATAAACCACAAAACCTGTGGCAAATTTTGCTCGGTATTGGCCTTGACCCACTGCCACCAGCTCTTGACCTAATCCGGTAATAAAACTGTCTTTATCTTCGCCATCTCTTTGATAGCGCGGCAGGCCTTTTTCCGTTTGGCGCTGAATATAAGGCACAGACAAGCGCCGACCTAAACCAAGAATGCCGTTACCAAGACCACTGTTATAAGACAGTGATAACTGAGGCGCCGTATCGCCGCGCCCTTTAGGCACATTAAATTGAAATTCGTGATTGGCGGTGCCTGTGTTCAGATCTGGCACAAAAGATTCGCCCAATCCCTCGATTGAACCTGGCCCTGTGGGCAAAGATAAAAGGTTCGGTTTCAAAGCAGACTTGTCGAGTGCGAGCGCTGACAATGAGCACAAAGCAAGACAAGTTGCGACAATTTGTCGGTACATACATTTTCCGAAAGGTTGTTAAATGCGGTTGCTTGTAGAAAAACCAGCACGGCTGTGCTGGTTTGTTTGGTTTAACTCATTAATACAAATGGAAGTTGAGCATTACCAATCTTCATCGCCCCATGCGCCATCATCATCTGAAGTACAATCTTCAGGGAAGTCTCGATCGGCAAAGCGATGTTTAAACACCAGCTCAATATCTTTGATTTCATCGATATTGAGCACTGGGCGACGCTCGCTGCCAATAGCCAGTTTTAAGCGCCAATTGGTCGCGGCAACGCTACGCTCTTGAAACGCAGTGTTAAACGCCAGTGGGATGGTTTGGTCTACACGCGCCATCATGGATGTCTTCGAGCTATTAAGGTAGCTGTAGGGTTCTTGTGCTGTGTTCCAGAACTGGACTGGGAAGTTCAAAAACTCATTTTCTGCCAACAGTCCTTGGTCAAACACCTTACCTGTTGCTCGCGTTCTAAATAAACTCACGCCGCCATAGTAAAGTGTGGCTGGTAGGGCTTTTTTATTGGACGCGCCAGACTCGTTCTTAATATTGATCGCAATCGACTCAATTTTGTCCATATAGGTTCCGGTATCTACGAGACAATTGTTGTTTTTCGCGCCTTCAAGCACTTCTGGCCCTCTAAACAGCAGCGTATCGCCTGCGGTTTTGTTGGTCGCAAAAGAAAGATCCAAATAGCTAGGGTAGCGCTTGGAGCGTTTTTGGCTCAGTTGATAACGAAACGCTTCGCTGGCTGTGACTTTACCGCCCACTTCCGTATTCGGGTTGGCATAGACCGCTAGCTCGGCACCGTATTGATCAAACACGTCTTCATAACCCATCACATCGCGTTTAAGCGAGAAAGTATCGGTGTGCTGCTGAACAGAGGTTGAGCCCATGTTTTGCGTATTGTCGAAATCTTCTAGCGCAACTAAGTAATCTTCCAGTTGCTGCTCTGTGGTAAGGGCGAACAAGACGTCACGGCCACGCTGTCCTTCAAACTCAAAGCTTTCCATCCACTTATACTCAAGGGTATTAGTGGCGTAGAACAGCTGGCGCTGAGTATCGAGCAAGGCTTTTTCTGCCGCCAACAGCTCTTGGCTTAGCGCTTCAGAGTGAATGGGGTCGGCAAAATAGCGCTCTGCCAGACTGGCGTTAAAGCTGCTTTGCTGCTGAAGGGTAAACAAGGTGTCGTTGAGCAGGCCAAGGTAGCGCTGCACCTCAAGCTGAGCGTTATGCTGGGCAAGGGCAATATCGTACTCTAAGCGGTTAATGTCCAGCCACATATTTTCAATTAAGGCAGCGCTGCTGATTGAAGCAATGTCGCCATCGAGTAAGGTCAACTTGGCGCGCTCTTCGGCGGCAAGGCGCTGGCTAAGCCCTTGCAAAGCGCCAATGCTATTGGCCATACTGGCATCGGCTGATGCGGTCTTGGTTGCACTGGCCATAGACATGACCCCACTTGCTGCCGCCACATAATTGCCAGAGGCGGCGCCAACCACAGCATTTAAGCCACCAGTAAAGGCGCCCATTTTGCCTCTTTTCCTAGCTGCCTCTGCTTGTAATCTGGCAATCTTAATTGCGATTTGCTCTTGCTTTTCACCGTAATCAATAATGAGATCAGCTTTGGTTTGCACCACATCACTGACTTGCAGCATGCGGTCAATCTCTATATCAATCGAGTTGAGCTTTTGATCGTACTCGTTAAACATGCGCTCAATATTGAGCTTAGCGCCATGAATCGTGCTGATCTGATTGTACAATAGGCTGCCTTTTTCTGGCTTAAGCAGGCCTTTTTCAATGTTGTTTGAGGTGTAGCATACCTCTTGGTTACTGGCGCAAGGTTTGGTTGCCCAGCCAGTTAAATTAAACAGCTTTTGCTGGTATTGCTCTGAGCGAGCATTAAAATTGGCCGCTACTGCATCAGCGCTCACACTTAGGTTGTGTTGTCTTTGCTCTGCTGCTTGATAGCTTTGTTTTAAACGCTCAATTTCACCCAGTGGCGCTTTTAATTTTTTTAAGAACCAGTCAAAAGAATCAAACTCTGGGTTGTTATTAACAATAAACAACGCGTTATCTTCAAGGTTGAGCAGGTTACTGTCACCGCGTAGCCATGCTTTGGCTTGATCTAGCCTCATGGCAGCGGTTTGGGCAGAGCGAATATCTTTATCAAGGCCTGCTTGTTTGGCGGTTTGCGAGTCAACAAAGGTCTCAGCGCCTTGCGCAAACAGGGCTTGTACTGCGTGATCTTGCTCGGCAAAATCTTGCTGCCAAAGGCTGATCTTTTCAATCAGCGCTTGGCGATCGGCGTTGTCATAGCCTTGCGCCGTCATAAAGCGAGCTTGTCTTAATAACGCTTGTGAGGCTTTTTCCATCGCGCCGTAGATAAAGCGCACATCTTTATAGCCTTTGAAAAACCCTTCTTGGCTTGAAGAATACAAGGTTTTTTCCCCGGTTTGCGGGTTATACGCAAACGGCAAGTCTTGGTTGCGGTTATGACTAAAAGCAATTAAATCATCGCTGGCAATCGTTATACGGGCAAGATAATCGCTGACTGCTTGTTCAAGCAGGGCAAAGGCATCTTGATTAAAGCGCAGCTCATCGGCCACATTGCCGGTTGCGCTCACCAGTTGCATGCGGGCGCTGTCCATTAAGCCTTGCGCCTGCATTACCGCAGCGGTCACTTCATACAGCTCAGCATCGAGAATATACTCGCCAAGCACAGTGTGCGCAGGGTGGGCTTGGTAAGCGGCTTTAAAAGCGGCAATCGCTTGGCTAACCTTGGCTTTATCCTCTTGAGTAAATAAGCGGGCAAAATCGAAGTCACCATGTAAAGAAAAGCGGGTACTGACAAATTGTCCAGTGGCTTCATCGATGCGATACAACTTATCTAAATAGCGAAAAGCGGCCTCTTTATTGCCAGCTTTGCTTAGGTATAAACTATCCAGCGCATCATCGACCGTATTAGAGCGCCTAGCCGCTGCGCTGCGGCCACATTGCAAATTGCCATCGTAATCGATAAGCTCAAGGCCTAACTCACAGGCGTTAATCGATTTAACACAAGTTTCCCCTTGTAGAGTAAAATCAGCAGGGCAGCGTTTTAGTGCGTCAGTGACAACGGTTTTGGTTTTTTGATATTCGTATACTATCATCAAATCTGCAATAAGAGGTATTTGGCGGACAACAGTATAGTCCCAACCGTTATGCGAAAACCTGCTCTGCCTGCCTTTATTTATGTAAACGGACGGCCCCTTTAGCACTCGCTCCAACATTTGTGCTTTGTTTAGACTGCCAACATCTCCTAGTTCGTACATGCCACGTTCGGATCCTCTTATAAAAGAGTTACTTCCTCTTACAGTTTTTTTACATTGATTACTATTTTGCGGTGCCTCTCCTGCACGACAATAGAACTCGACAGGTTGAGTTGTTGTGCATAGATTGTTTTCTGTATTAAAGCTTTGGCCTTGATCACATTGTTCTTTAACTGGCTCTGGTTCACTCCATAAACATTGCTCAGGGTTGCGTGAGTTATCATAGCCGGGTTGGCAGTGGTAGGTGGTGAATTCGTCGTTTAAAAAATCGTGATTATTCCAAGTGAGGTTAACGGCTTGCGCCTGCGTACTGACGCCAAGCACCAAACCCCATTGGGCAAGTCGGCCCAAAATGGATTTTGCGGGTATTCTCATGAATGATTATCTTTTTGTTATGCGTGATATTAACGCGCCTTTAAGCCCTACCAACTGATTTTATTTCATCAGCCAGCGTTACCTTTAAAAGGCGACAGTAAAAATTGAAGTAAAATCAATCGCTAATGATTTTACTTAAATTCATTACGCATAAGAATGTATGAAATAGAGTTATCTAACATTTGTTTTGTATATGAGATTGTTATCACACTTTTGTGGCAAGCAGAGAGCTGTGCCAGATTTGATCTATTCCTTTAACCCATAAAGCACATGCAGCGCTTCTAATTTTCCCTTAGCGTGGTTTTTAAAATAGTTATTGAGAATCGAGACGATTTTTTCTGCCTCTGGGTGGTCTTTGCGCACGGCAGAATGTAATGGAGTGGAGTCAAAATAGGTTTTACTGTAGTGAAGGGTGCCTTTGGGAATTTTCATCCCATAGGCGGTCCACTTTGCCACGGCTTCATCGGCAACAAGCACATCGGCTTTTTTGGCCAGCAAATAGCGAAAGCTGTTGGGTAAATCTAAGGTTTTGACGATTGTCATGTCTGGGTAATCGCGCAAGTTGTTGGCGTAGGCGTAATCGTTAATTAGTGCTACCTTCATACCCTTTAAGCTATCGAGTGATTCGTATTCAAATTTGCTCCCGCTAAGTGAAATAAACACCATGTTATTGCGCATAAAAGGTTCGGTGTATAAGAGAAATTGCTGTCTTTCTTCGGTTTTCCACAGTGAAATAATCACGTCACTTTGGCCAGATTTGGTTTCTTTTAGTACTCGTGTCCATGGTTTTACTGAGTATTTGAGATCGTAACCAGCAGAGATAAGAGCATCGGCAACAATATCATGGGCAATACCGCTGCCTTGCACCGAATTCATAATGTAAGGGGGCCATAAATCTTGTGAGAGTTTTAAGGTGGCTGACCAAGTAAACTGGCTCCAGATAAGCAATAGCATAGAGCCTAAATAAGATAGCGTTATCCTCATTACCACAGTCCTCTCACCAAGTTTTCATCTTACATTAATTATTCACCTTACCTTTGGAGGATAGCTTATATCTGCTGGGTTAGCATTTGGGGATGTGACGGGAAATACCTTAATCTAGTCTTATCGCTGCTCTGAGGTAGTTCTCTTTGGTATTAAGTGGAAAAATTTTAACTATATCTGTGCAGTGAGCTATCAACTAAGTGCACTTAGTGTGCAAACTAGAATTGAAAGAGTTAGGCGCACAAAGCACCTAACTCGATAAAATCAAGTTCTGACCGTCAGGTTTTTAGGGTCAATTTGCCGAGTATATTCGTCCTATTGGTGTTGACTGCTGACTATGTAGATAGGTTGCACATAAACCTGGTAAAGTACATGCAGCAGCGTAAAGCCCTATTAAACTTGCAGAGTAGGATGTCGATATCTCTACAATTAGAGGTGTTAACCCACCGAATATAGAAAGAGCTATATTGTAGCTAATCCCCAATTGTACCGTTCTATTTTTAGCAACGTCTGCTAAAACTGAGGCTAAGTTTGTCAGTATGAAGGCTGAGATGAGTGTAATTGCCCCCATAGACATTATTGAAACAGTCAACGGACTATTCGTTAGGAGCCAGTACAAAGGGAAGTATAATACAACGCCAGCCAAGCATCCTTTTATGTATGTTTGCCGTGTTGTTGATAACTGATCCGTAACGTATCCTGCAAAAATGACTAAAACGAATAGAAAAGTTGAATTTAGTAATGAAAAATAAGGAATGTTTGTTGATTTGGATATTATCGAGCTCGCTAAATTTTGTATATAAAATACAGCGCCTCCTGTGACTGAAATAGAAAACAGTTTAACCCATAAGGTATTGGCTTTAATTCTAGCGCTTGACTTTACACTGGGGTTGACTTCATCAGGGAGCTTGAATCTGAACCAAAAACTGACAACGATATTGAGAGCGCCTATTAAAAGAGGAATTCTCCATCCGTAACTTTGCATTTCTTGTTCAGATAAGATGGTTTGAAGTATGGATACAATTAATAAAGACAATATGACACCAGCAATTGAACTGGCAACGATCATACTGCCAGTTCTGGCGTGTTGAACTTTAGGAGAGTTGTTCATTAAATAGTTGATGATGGTAGGAAACTCTCCTCCAAAGCTGAATGCTTGAACCATCTGTAGAGCTAATAGATAGAAAGCGATGTACTCTGAATTCAATGGTAGTAGAGCCATAGATAGTGTTGAAAGCCCTGTCAATGAGCTTGTGATGATTAGAGCGGTTTTCTTACCGTTATGGTCAGCAATTTTTCCTATAATTAATCCCCCAAAAGGCCTAAGTAGAAAACGCAGCCCGAACATTCCCCACACGAGCATGCCAGCATCGCTATACCCATTGGTTGAAAGTATATTAATGATAAATGGTGAAATTGCAGCGAATACAGCGATGTCATAATACTCAAGTGTATTACCAGTAACTACTCCGAGCCTATTCTTCCAGCTTAAGTTCATGAGTTTTCTCTTATTTCATAGTCTTTGGAAGCATGATGATAAGGGCAACTCTATCGCAATCTTTTGTTATTATTTCTTTGATATGATACCTGTCACATAATTGATGGCATTTTAAAGTAAAACTTGATGAATATTATGAAATTGACACAAGTAAGATGAACTAATATTGGATGCTCTACACCTTTTGTGTATTTTTTACCTCTTCTTTACGAACAAGAAATTTTATGAATAACGATAAGTTTGCAATAGTGACTGGCGGTAGTCGCGGTGTAGGGTTTGGTATAGCCAAAGTGCTTGCTGCGAAAGGATACAATATTGGCTTGATTTCGATAAATAGCGATAGATTAAGTAAAGCGGGTATTGAATTAGCCAATATGTATCCGAATGTAGATGTGGACATTTACTCAGCGGATGTGTCTGACGCCGAAAGAATAGGTGAAGCGATTAGTTTTTTTGCAAAGAAACACGGAAACGTTGATGTTCTTGTTAACAATGCAGGTTTGTTTGAAAGGGGAGCGATAGAGAGTTTCGATTTGAGTGATTATCAATCCTTAGTCATGACGAACCAGTTTGGAAGTTTTAATGTGCTTAAATGCATTGTACCTATGATGAAACAGCAAAAGAGTGGTTACATTTTTAACATTGCTTCTATGTCTGGCCTGAGAGCGTTGGCTGATCATGGTGCCTATGCATCTACAAAATTTGCGCTAATCGGACTCAGCCAGTCATTAAGAAAAGAAATGTTGCCATATGGAGTAAAGGTAACTGCAATTTGCCCTGGTGTAGTCGCGACAGACATGACTGCAAATATAGCTATATCTGAAGAAGATAAGATTCAGCCAGAAGATATTGGTAAGCTCATATCATGTTGTTTAGATATGAGCCATTCGGTAACTATTGACTACATACCTGTGGAGTGCTCGTCGCAGGTATAGGTATCAGTCAGTTTTAGTATTCGCCTTGTGGCAACGCATTTATCGCCAAATCTTTTTATTCCGTCTGCTCTCATATCGGCAGACATCTCATTAATATAGGTTTGAAGGTTATGTTCGTTGTCGACATAGTAGGAGGCCACGACATTTGTCTTACCGTCTTCCTGCTCGGTATTTTGGTAAAGTTCTGCCTTGATAAACCCTTCGAATTTTAACATCGCTTGGATATGTGGTTTGAGCCATGCCATATAGTCATCGGCAATCTCATTTGAAATAGTAAGATTTACTTCATATAAAATCATTGTTAATTCCTTTTTTAGCTCACCAGTTAATAAAGTTTATGTATTGTTAACCTATTTTTTAGTATTATCAAGTTAAATCCAATCGGTAACCTATTGATTATGAAGTTAATTAATAAATTTAACGTCTCCTCTCAGTATGACTTAAGTAGAATAACCAAATCTTTAGAATCTATTGGTATTACTTATGTTTCTTATGTATGCATTGGTCCTGATGGTAAGCGATTTCATTATCATACTAATGAAGAATGGAGTGGTATATTTTTGGGGAATGACTTATTAAAAGATTGTGTCTTGAACAAATTCTGTGAAAAGTCTGTTAGACCAGCTTTGCTTTCGTGGGAAAATGCTCATGTTGGAACTCGTGCTGAAAGAGAAGTTATGTGGGCTAGACATGATATGCAGATTTATAATGGTATTACGATTACCGATTTTTTCTCTGATTACCAAGATATAATCGCATTGGGAACAAACCATGAAAAGCACAATGTATTTGAAATGTATATGAGAAGCCGGCAGATTATCAGAGAATCTCTCCTAGACTGTAGAGCTGCCGCTTTAAAGGATTGAGCCAAGTTTAGTTCTGTGCCATATAATAGGAGCGATAGATATTATTGTGGCATTATAGATTATAGGAACATCCGAGCTGGTACACGGGTTTATTGAAGACAAATTGTAAGTACTTGTTTTTATTGCTTGATGAACCCGTCTTATTACAGTATCTCCTGTGCTGGTTTCTACAATGCAATTTTTACCTACGAACAATTCATGGTCTGTGTTAGAGATTAGTACCCCTCCCACGTAGCTTTGCCTTTGAAAGGTTGGCTCCATTGAGTCATCAAGTACGATTTTTACAATAGAATTTTTGTTGTTGTTTCGGAAAAAATTTATCTCGTTCTGTATTGCTTCATCTTCTGAAATTGACGCCTGATATCGCTCTTCTTCGGCTTCAAAGAATTTAGTTTGGGGAGGAAGCCCTTCACCATAAAGAAGCCACTCTTGGGAAATTTTCATACCCTCACTTTCAAAGACCTCAGCAAGTTTCTTTGCTCCTTTTGCGGATAATTTGTTTCTTCCCAGCTCCCAAGACTGCAGCGTATTGGTATTTAATCCATACTTGTCCAGAATATGCTGCCTAGTCAGACCAGAGAGGTTTCGAGCTGTTCTAATACGTTCACCTTGCGTCATTTTCATACTGATTGTGATTGCTTTATGGAGTTGAAATTGATTGTTTTTATCATATTTGAGACGTCACTTAAATACATTTTTTTTACACGTCTGTTTACTATGTGTATTTTATGTGTATTATGGGTGTGAAAACAAGATAGTGTAAAGACTTTTGTTACAGTCGACACTATTCATAGTGATCCTTTGGTTAATGGTGTTTTCGACACGTGATAAGGGAGGTTAATTAGATTTACAACGCCATGCTTTATTTGAAGCTAAGCTAAAATGTCACTTTATGTATACAGCTATTGGCTATGGACTTTTTAATACTGGAGAAAGTTCATAGCGCAGTATTTTCTAGAATCCAGAGTACTGCTAGTTAGCCAATATAAATTGCGCTCACCACTTGTTTTGGGCGATAGCTTAACCTTTCACCTCACTGTATTGGTGGGGTAACTTTTATAAATTTTATAGGTCTTCCAAGTGCCGTTAGCACAATAGCTAGCTTGGATCACTTAGCTAAGGGGTAAATCTATCTCAGCTAGCTCTGGATAATCGCTAAATTCTCGAATTATCGTTTTCGCTGAGTCCATCACCTTGTTTTTCAGTTGATTAAAGTGAAGTGGATTGTCGTATGGTTTCCATGGAGCGGTGACGATACATGATATTGATTGGTTTTCTTGGCTCAACGAAAATGAAAACAGGTTGTAGTACCCGTGGCTTGCCATTGTTTGAATGTAGTTTGAGTTATATTCCCCTAATTGATTTGGATAACACACTCGGCCAGCGTTTTGCTCGGTAAAGTCAAATGTATCATCGATTTTATGATACTGATTTTGGTAATAGATGTCTTTGTAAGCGCAAGGCATATTGGAGATGATCTGACTTTGTTCTCCACTGGTGAGTTTCAAAGAAAGGTATACTTCACCCAACTTTATCCTATGGTTAATTTCTGTAGTGATACTCATAAATCATCCGATATTCAGTCTCTTACAAGAAGAAAATAATGGTTGGCCGCCTTCGAGTCAATAAAAGACGGTTGTCCAGAAACGTTTCTCTATGAGTTGGAAAGGCTATGTTTTTGAGGTACTTAATTCCTGAATTTGATTGAACACTTCTTCAGCCTCGGCGGTAAGTCTAGAGTAGGTTCTTATGTCACCATTTCTTTGCGCGTGCATCGCTTGCTCTAGCAACATTGAGTGACGTTTTTTGAGTTTTTGCGCGGGTCTGTTCTTAAAAAAAGAAAACATGGATAGCTCCTTTGAGGTATGAACTTATGTGTACGTTCAAGGAGAGGAAAGAGCTCAAAGAAAAGCTCCCAATCGGGAGCTTTTTGTCGGTGTTATATCCGCGCTATTGTCTATCTTGATCAAAATCACCGTGGAAGTGATCATGATCAGACACGCTTTCGGCCGCTTTGAGCTTCTCGCCAATACGCAGTTTTTCCTTTGGTTGCGATGTGAGTGAGCTTGCCATTGCTTGTGGCTTGGTTTGATTCTCTTTATCAGGGAACAACTGCTCGCTTAACGCGTAATAGGTGGTGGTATAAGCCATGGCTTGAGTGTTTTTGTATATGGCTGAATGGTTGATGTTGTTAATATCATCACAGGCTTGGTGATAGCATTTATCGTAAGAAACCCCCGCTTCGCCACCATATTTTAACACTTCTGCGGCAGTTTTTACTTTTTCAGCCCCCGTAAATAGGCCGCCAAATGCAATCCCCCAATCAGCAAAACCCGCGTAGTCTGAACGCTTTGACAAAGCTTGAGGTATGGTTGATTCTTCTTTTTCAGTGAAAAACTCATTGAAGATAGATTCAATATCCGAGGTGCCGTAAGGAGGTTTGAAATCACCCTTATAGGCGTTATCTGGACTGTCTTTGGTATCGGATAAGTCGCCATCCATCACCCCGTAAATATAGTTAGGCGAGCCTATCATATCGAAGTTTAGGTACATTTTAACCCTGTTGATTTGCGTGTATCTGGCTTCGACTAAATCCACTTGTTCTGGGGTCAACTCACTTGGATCTTTTAGGCCAAGTTCATCGAGGATTTGCTGCTGTGCTTTATCATAAATGGGTGCAAACAAGTTTTCTGTGTAATATTCAGAGCCCACAAGCCCCGCTTCTTCGGCTGCCCACCAAGCAAAGCGAACCTTGTTTTTCACAGGCACTTCTAGCTCAGATAAAGTAACCGCATATTCAAGTAATCCCGCGCTGCCTGAGCCGTTGTCGTTGATCCCTGGGCCCTCAGGAACCGAATCAAGGTGCGCGCCGAGCATAACGACCTGCTCTGGGTTACCAATCGGGGTTTCGGCCAAAATGTTTTGTGTGACTACATCTTCATCTTGAGTATTGACCGTTAGGCTTGCCAATACTGGCTCAGATTGGCTCTTAACGTACCAGTCGTATCCAAGTTCAAAGCGTGCACCGATGGTGGGAATAACAACTTGGGTTGTGCTGCCCAAGGTGCCGCTCACCACGGATTTCCGCCCTTCATCGTTGCCTTGGTTAAACACGATTAGCGCTTTTGCCCCTGCATTTTGCGCATTAAAGGCTTTAGTATCAAATGCACATCCACCACGTTGAATTACTGCGATTTTTCCGTTGAGATCTTTACCTTCAAAGTCAGAAGCCTCACAACCGTCTGTGCTGTCATAATCGGGCTCATCGAATCTAAAATCAGGAGTGACAAAGGCCAGCTCGCCATTAAGCTCACCATCAGTTTTTCCTGAATATGACATCAGAGCAAAGTCAGGCTCGACCCCATCAGGTGCCGTTTTTTTGCTGATTAAGTTTTTACCGTCTGCTGTGGCTTTGGTTCCAGCAAGCTCTTCCCATGCCCTGAAATCGAATTCTTGGAGTGTGACAATAAAGCCACGCTCTTTCATTGTGGCGACGATAAACTCAGTCGAGTTCTGATAGCCCATAGTACCCGCCGCTCTGGTAATGGATTTTCCGTCAGTGGTTTTAGATGCCAAGCCTTCAAGAGTGACTAGGTGGCCAATTAACTGCTCTTTATCAACACTATCACTGACGTAATTCGCGCCGCGACGAGGATCATCCCAGAAACACCCTGTCAGCATGGTTGTACTGATCACTGTTGCGAGAATGGATCTTTTGCTTGTTATGCTTACCTGCATTTTTGACTCCTTTTTAAACAATCCGTTTTATCTTTAATCAAAAATTCAGATAGTAAGAAGACTAATACTTGTAAATATTTATGAATGTGAATGCTTATCAATAAATACTTGTCATAAAAATGAAAAGAGAGACGAAGATTAATATTTTCACGCGCTTTGCGTCACATATTTATCTTGATATTTATGTTTTTAGGGATGGGCGTAATAATGATTTTAAGAAAGGGATAACTCTATTTATTACATTTAAATGTGATTTGAAATTAATTTATTAAAGGGGGATGTACCCCCTATGAAATATTTAATTACTAAGTCTTATTAATTCTATAACGGTATGACCTGTTGGTAGCTTTTGAGTCTTAACCACTGTTAATTTACTTTCGCTAAATAACTCTTCAAGATCGGTAAAGCATCTTTGATAGGTACCATCTTCGCAGATGACAGATTGAAACAAGGCATTAAAAAGCAATCGAGGTGAGTTTTCTTCTGATTCAACGAGAGGTTCTATTACTAATAGCCTGCTGTTTTTTAGCGATTGACTAATGTTATTAAGAATTTTTAGACACGACTGTGCGTTCCAATTGTGTAATACGTTTTTTAATACATACACATCATAGTCTTTTGGAATATCAGCAAAAAAATCACCTGCGCAAGTTTGGATGCGATCTTTGATGTTCGCTGGCAGAGACTCAGAGCTTCGCCTACAGACATCGTGTCTGTCAAAGATGCATGCGGTCAGGTGTTGATGGTGTTTTACCAGCTCCATTGAGATGACGCCACTTCCTCCACCGATATCAATAACACTTTTCGCGTGGCTAAATAGTTCGGCGCAGACATTTGCTAACAAAGTGCCAACGGGCCTTGAGAAGTCGCGCATTGCTAAATCATAGACTGAAGCTCTGGTTGGCGTTTCATCCAAGTATTGGTACAAGGTTTTATCAAATACATGCTTAAACCCAGACTGACCAGTTTTGCATGTGTGATGCAAACCTTCATAGCCGCGATAATATTCGTCACCAAATAGCATGCAAAAATGGCGCATTGATTGAGGATGATCGGATATGAGTAGCTCTGAGCTTGGGCTATTTTTGACAATCTTTTCTTGGTCAATTGAGAAAAAACCCAATAGATCAACCACTTTAAACATATTGAGCAAGATGGTTTGGTCAGCATTGCAGGCTTGTGCCAGTGCATCGATTTCTAAAGGTACCTCTTTAAGTAAGTCGGCGACACCTAACTCAGCGAGAGTAGAGAGCGTCTTGGCTGCGAGAGGCATCATCATTATTTCTGATAACTTTTTTGCTGATTCTGCATTATTCATAACACCACCATTATTTGTCAGTTGTTATGCAGCAAGCTAGTTAACCTTTCTTAATATTTAATTAAGATGTGTAATCTCTTGTCGATAATCGATATATAGATAACTCAATCATCTTCTTTGTAAGAAAACAGTAAATTTAATATCAGAGAAATGTCTTAATGTTTTTTATGTTAATTCAATATCATGAAAGTAATGACATTTATTTTTTATAAATAATCAACTCTAATCATTAAACAAACATCAATTGATTTCCTTAAATAAATCCTAAGTTTCAAAGATTATCTTTCTAAGTATTCCCGATGCAAATATTGTGGCTTATATAAAGTTATAACTATATTTTATGAGAGGTGAGTAGCGTGATAAATCTAAATTCAATATTTAAAACCATCTCAAATTATTCGTCACTTATTCCTGATAAAGTTGCCGTTATATATAAGGACAGCTATTTAACTTTTGCTGAGCTAGAAGAAAAATCGGATCAATTAGCTGGCTATTTACGTGAACGATATCACCATCAAAAAGCAGGTAAAATTGCGCTTTATATAGAGCCCAGTCTTGATTTACCTATTGCGATATTAGGTATTATGAAAGCGGGTCATAGTTATGTGCCACTCTCCTCGTTTCAGCCAGTTCAGAGGATCGCGCAGATAATTGATGACTCACAATCCTTTCTTGTCCTAACCAATAAAACCTCTTATCAAAAATCCAAACTTCAGTTAAACCAATCGATAGTTCTTGATATGGACGATCTCAATTGGAGCGCACAAGCTGTCAATACCGAGTATCCAGAGATAGATGGGTCACAGCTTGCTTACACCCTGTATACTTCAGGCTCGACGGGCAGGCCCAAAGGCGTAGAAGTTGAGCATGGCCATTTAGCTTATTACATTGACTGGTTTAACACCCATGTATGGTCACAGACTAAGGCCCAACTGCCTTTGACGTCATCACTAAGCTTCGCCGCCGCCGTGACCCAATTATTCTCGCCACTTGCGCGTGGTGATACGCTGCATATCTTGCCAGAAAGTTCACTGAATAACCCCAAGTTCCTATTTGAGTGGTTTGCAGCTCATGCAAACACGGCGATTTACTGTGTACCGACTCTTTGGAAGGAGTTACTTAACTACAAACACTTGATCGATCCTACGGTGAGGTTTCCTGATACGGTCTTTTTGTCAGGTGAAGCAGTGGCAGAAGATCTCAAGCAGCGCACTTTTGCTGACATAGACAATATCAGAGTATTCAACCTCTATGGACCAACCGAAACCGTCGCCAATTGCTCCTTTATTGAATTACAGCCAGAGTCGCCCATCACAATAGGTAAGGCGATGTCGGGCAGTGAATTTATTCTACTCGATGACAATGGTGTGCAAATTGAGGGTGAGGCAATTGGAGAGATTTGTATTGCAGGACCTGGCGTTGCTCGTGGTTATGCGAACCTTCCACAGCTAAGTGACGATCGATTCTTTAACCATCAGGGCTTGTCGGCCCATAAAACTGGTGACTTAGGTCAATTCGATGCTGAGGGTAACATGGTCTACATTGGCCGAAAGGACCGTCAGGTCAAGTTGTGCGGTGTAAGAATTGAGTTAGGTGATATAGAGGTTTGTTTACGTCGTCATTCCAGCGTTCAAGATGCGGTGGTTAGGATGGTAGACGAAGAGCTTATCGCCTATTTGGTGACCAGTGCTAAGCCGACTGCTTGGGATCTCAGAGCTTATCTTAGTGACTATTTTTCGCCAGTGATGACTCCAGCTCAATTTGTCTACCTAGACAGTTTTCCAAAGCTACCGAATGGAAAGCTTGATAATGCGCGATTGCCAAAGCCTGCCTCGTCTCGGCCTGATCTTAAGCGTGTCTACCGTGCTCCCTCAAACGATCTAGAGCAAGATTTGGTCGATATATGGCAAGAGGTATTAGGTCTCAAGGGACTTGGTGTGGATGATGACTTTTTCGCCTTAGGCGGGAATTCATTGCAGGCGATGAGAGCCAGAAACATGATCCGCCGCCGTTTGTACAGTGACCTTGATTTTGATCTTGTGATGCGCAATGCCACGCCAAGTCAGCTTGCTGCAATTATTCCCTATTACCTCACCGACGGCATAGAATCAGACTCGATTTCTCAACCCAAAGCGGAGGAGTCAAAAGATACATTTAGCGTACTTTCTCCATCACAAGCGTACTTTGTTACTTTGGAGCAAACCAGTGTTAACCCTGTCGCTTATCAGCCTGCATTTAGTGTTTTGCTTGAAGGTCAAGTCAATGAAGACGCTATCCTATGGTCAATAAATAAGGTTTTGGATAACAACCCAGTACTGCGATCTCGTTTCAATCTTGATGATTTTACTGCTAAGCAAGGTGGCTATGCGCTTGAAAAATTTAATATTCAACATCACAAGCTAGCGAACATAGATAAACCTTTGGCGGATTATTCTCAGCAAGAATGGTTGGCAATGGCCGATATGTCAGTGATCGATATTGATAACACTCCTGCTATCAATGTGACCTTGCTTAGTCACCAAGATAGTCAATATGTGGTGCTGGTTCGAGTCCATCATGCTGTGTTTGATCATGAGTCAATTACGCTGTTTTTTAACCAGTTCAAACAAGCCTATCAAGCTTATTCGGTAGGCGATCTGAGCTTCTCAAGTAAGAGTGCTCACAATCTCAACTTGGCTCATCATAAAGGCGCTGTGGTTGAGCAAGAAAGTCAGATTCACTTTTGGCTTTCAACTTTGCAGCGATATTTACATCAGGGCGCGGACGCTTCTTTGCACGCAGTGAAAGACTACCCGACTCCAGATGGTTACCAGATTGAACTTTCTGACATCTTTACTCAGCAAATTAAAGCGTTTGCCCGCAAACATAACACCACTACATATGTGTTACTTCTCACGCTGTTTAATCTTACGTTAAGTCGAGAAACTAGATATAAGAATGTGACGATTGGCCTGCCTACATCGAGTCGGTCATTACTTCAAAATGATGATCAAATTGGCTGCTTCGTTAATATGGTGACTTATTTTCAGCCCGTCTCTGATGCTGACAACAGGCTGGCGCTAATACAGTCAAGCAGCAAGGCAGTGTATTCGCTTTTGGACAATCAATCTGTTTCTTATCAATTGCTTGTGGATGAAATGCGACGTCACGCTTGGTTAGATAAGCTGCGTTTTCCAATTACATTTAACTATTTATCTGCAATGCCTACGACACAAAATGTGGCGCAATGTCAAATGACGGTCCAGCACATAGTAGAACCATCTGCACGATGCGATTTAGCACTGACTGTCGATGATGGTGAGAGATTACGTTTGAGCTTTGACTTTGAAACCTCTGCCTTCACCAAGCAGCAAATCATGCTCTTTGCAGAGCAATATTTAGCCATGATATCCGAGACACTATCTTTGTGATTCTGGGTTTGTTTGACCAATGAAAGATCATCCAATTGTGGGAGTTTGGAAATATGTCGACATTAGTTCATCTTCAGTTTGCTAAACAATGCCAGTTAACACCAGATAATATTGCTCTGCGCAGTCGTGGTGGAAATCTCACTTACCGTCAACTTGAACATTGCTCAGATGTTATCGCACAGCAATTGCTCTCGCGGGGGATTAGCTCTGGTGATGTTGTAGGCGTTTATATGGAGCGCAGCCAACATCTAGTTTCGACACTATTGGGCATCATGAAAGTTGGAGCTTGTTATCTTCCGCTAGATCCTTATTACCCGCACAATCGATTAACCTATATGGTTGAGCACTCTGAAACCAAGCTGGTTGTCACTGACCGAGTGGACGAATTGGAATGGTTGCCAGAAGATTGCCAGATCATAGATATTGCAGCCGCTGATTTCTCTCAACCAGTATTGCCGGTTAAGCCTAGCACTGATGATAATCAGCTTTGCTACATTATGTACACTTCGGGGTCGACCGGCACACCCAAAGGCGTCATGGTCAAACATGATACCGTGGTCAACTATCTCAATTGGATGCAAAATGCTTTTAAGCTCGAGCAAGATAGCTGTGTCTTAAGCCAAACCACGTTTAGTTTTGATATCTCAGTTTGGGAGATGTTTTGGCCACTGATCACGGGCGCGAGTACTGCGCTCATCTGTGAAGAAGTTAAGTACGATCCGGCATTGTTGGCGGAGTTTATCAAGCATCATCAAGTAACGGTTGCACAATTTGTCCCAACCGCGCTTAGAATCATTGTCGATGAAAGAGTCCTAGATCAATGCCAGTCACTTGAACACATTTTCTCTGGTGGAGAAGCGCTACCCCAGTGTTTGGTTAATGATTTATCGACGCAATTTGAGGGTCAAATTCACAATTTATATGGCCCAACAGAAGCGACTATCTTTGCTTGCCATTGGTTATGTCAGCCTAATTCAGCCGACACCATAGTGCCGATAGGCCGCCCCATTCCACATGCGAAAGTTCTGGTATTGGATGAGAATTTAGAGCTGGTGCCACCCAATCACAATGGTGAACTTTACTTGGCCGGAGACATATTGGCTTTGGGGTATTTAAAGCGTGAAGACCTTACCGATGAACGTTTCTTAATAAATCCTTATGCATCCAGCAAGACATCGAAAATGTATCGGACTGGCGATCTTGTCAGTGTTAGAGATGATGGCGTACTGCTATTTCATGGTCGAATCGACTCACAAATAAAGCTAAGAGGCCATCGGATTGAGCTGGCGGAGATCGAAGCGCAGCTTCAGGCATTGCCTTGGATATCAAATGCTGCAGTTATAGTCGATGGCAGTGATGATGGAAAAAGCCAATACCTAACGGCGTTTTATGTCCCTTATCAAGACACGGATACCGATATACAGGCGATTAAGCGAGAAATGGCACAAGTGCTGCCTTATTACATGCAACCCTCGCGCTACTATGCCGTAGACAGTTTACCCACACTCCCCAATGGAAAAATCAGTAAATCAGCACTTAGTGCTAAGTAACGAGAAGGCGCGACAACATGCTAAACAACAGACAGGATTCTGAAGTCGAAAAGCAGATCATTGCGATTTGGAAATCAGTATTAGACGTTAAGAAAATAGCGGTAGATGAAAACTTTTTTGATGCCGGTGGAAACTCATTACTGATGAGTAAAGTGCATCGTCAAATCAAAAAACAACTTGATATTCCGATTAATATTATTGATTTATTTCAATGTCCTACTGTTGAGTCTCTAAGCAAAAATATATTGAAAAAGTATCCGAATGTTTTACGTGAAACATCAGATGAAGTTTAAACATCAAAACTTTTAATTAAACCTTAGTCATCAGGAAATACCGATCCCTCGCCTTGAGGCAGGGACGCATTTGCCCTGATTTTAGAAACCCAATACACCCTATTACCAAATCACGATATAGAACCATGAGGTAGCATATGAAAGACCAAGCAACATTGCGCGATAAAGACATAGCTATTATTGGCATGTCAGGCCGATTCCCTGGAGCCGAAGATCTCTCAACGTTTTGGAGTAATCTTGCTGAGGGGCTAGAAACCATTACCACTTTCAGTGAGCAAGAGCTGAGGGAGTCGGGCGTTGATGAAGAACTGATTGCTTCACCTCACTATATCCCTCGTCGAGGTATTTTAGGCAATGCCGAGCATTTCGATGCGCATTTCTTTGATATCACGCCTCGTGATGCGGAAATTATGGATCCTCAACACCGTGCGTTTCTGGAATGTAGCTGGCATGCGTTTGAAGATGCGGGCTATGTTCCGGCAAGTTATCCAGGCAAGGTAGGGGTCTTTGGCGGAACCGGTGCAGCATGGCATTTGAACAAAGTCCACTCGCATCCAAGCGTGACTCAGTTTGCAAGTGGCGCATCGATTGTTACCAACAATGATAAAGATTATGTCACCACTCGAGTGTCCTATAAGTTGGACCTAAAAGGGCCAAGCGTCAACGTACAAACTGCCTGTTCTACTGCTATGGTGGCGGTCGTAATGGGCATTAACAGCCTGTTAAGCGGTGAGAGTGATCTTGTGGTGGCGGGCGGTGTGTCCATAGATACTCCTGAACGTCGTGGCTATCCGTATATGCAAGGTGGCATGGATTCAGCAGATGGGCGTTGCTATGCGTTTGACTCTCGAGCCAATGGTACTGTCTTTAGCCGCGGAGTGGGGTCTGTATTACTGAAACGAGCAAAAGATGCCATAAAAGATGGCGATCATATCTACGCAATTATTAAGGGCGGTGCAATCAACAATGACGGCGGCTTAAAAGCAGGCTTTACCGCTCCGGGCATTGAAGGGCAAGTAGAAGTTGCCAAGCAAGCTATTGCGAATGCCGATATTGATGTAGAGAATATTCGCTTTGTTGAAGCGCACGGCACGGCGACAGCGCTTGGCGATCCGATTGAGTTTTCTTCTTTGTCGCAGACCTTTCAGCAGTACACAGACAAAAAGCAGTTCTGCCGTTTAGGTTCGGTTAAGACCAATATTGGTCACACAGATGCCGCATCTGGTGTCGCGAGCTTAATCAAAGCCTCGTTAGCACTCAAATCTGGTCAGCTTCCAGCGTCTTTGCATTATTCTAAGCCGAATCCAAACATCGACTTTGAAAGCAGTCCATTTGTGATGAATACTGAGCTTACCTCGTTTAAGCAGTCGGATAAGCCCAACAATGCGCTCGTCAATTCGTTTGGGGTAGGCGGTACTAACGCCTGCGTTATTTTGGAAGCGGCGCCGGAACTTTCCTCTGGCGATGAGCACCAAGCTCCGGTATTGATGACATTTTCAGCCAGAAGCCGCAATGCGCTTGGCGAAATGAAACGTCGAATGGCGGCGCATCTCGAAACGAACCCAGATGCAAATCTTGCTGACGTTGCGTACACTCTGCAAACTGGACGCAAGCAGTTTGAGTTTTCAACCAGTGTGGTTGGCCAAGACCGCGAGTCCCTTCTGGAATCTTTGGGCAAGGCATCCCCAGTTGCGGTTAAAAACAAGTCTAAGCGTCCTGTGGTCTTTATGTTCCCAGGACAAGGCAACCAATACGCAAACATGTCGTTGGATCTTTACCAGACATATCCCGTGTTCAAGCAGGCAATGGATCAATGTTGCGATTACCTCACTTCGATCCTTGAACAAGACCTGAGAGAGATTATCTTTCCAAAGGACGAAGAAGTCGCGGCACTTATTAACCAAACAAAATTCACTCAGCCAGCACTGTTTGTTGTCGAATACAGCTTGGCCAAATTGTGGATGTCGTGGGGCATTCAGCCAGATGTGATGATCGGCCACAGTGTCGGTGAATATGTTGCTGCTTGTTTATCGGGTGTTTTCTCTCTAGAAGATGCGTTAAAAGCGGTCGCAATTCGCGGCAAGCTGGTTCAAGCTCTGCCGCCAGGTGCTATGTTAGCGGTATTGATGGAAGAAGCGGAATTAAGTGAAAGAATCGCTAATCTGGACTTGGACATCGCTGCTGTTAACTATCCAGAGTTGTCTGTCGTTGCAGGTGAATTAGAAGCGGTGAAAGCCTTCCAATATGAGTTGGAAGAAGAAGGCATATTCTGCAAACACTTAGACACTTCGCACGGCTTCCATTCCAGCATGATGGATCCTATGTTGCCTGAGTTTAAACAGGTGATAGATGGTATCGAGCTTCATGCTCCGCAAATTCCGTTTGTCTCTTCGGTGACAGGTGAGTGGATCTCTGAGGCATTAGCCAAAGACAGTGATTATTGGGTGCGCCATGTAAGAAACCCAGTTTTATTCTCACATGCGTTTAAGACCTTGATGGAAGAACACCAAGACGGCTTTATTGCTTTGGAAGTGGGACCAGGTCGCTCGCTAGAATCAGCGGCAAAACAGCACTTTAAAGAAGAAACAGACATTGAAGCGGATATATTCTCTTCGCTCCCAACGGCAAAAGAAGTGGCGTTATCTGGTCAATATTTCGTCTCAACCCTCGGCTCTATGTGGGCGCACGGTCTGAAAGTGGATTGGTCGCTATTGTACACAGGTGAGCGTCGTTGCCGTGTATCTTTACCTGGTTATCCGTTTGAGCGAAACGAGTTTAAGCTGCCGAGCATTCAAGGCGGTAATGCTGATAGTCCATCCCTAGCGGTTGACGAATCTTCTCTAAAACGTAAAAAGCAAGATATTGCAGATTGGTTTTACATGCCAGCATGGAAACGCACTGTGCCTGCGGCATTTATGCCAAACGAGAAGGCTGAAAACGAGGCGGACTGCTGGGTGCTATTTGCCGACGAATACGGTGTTGCTGCCCAAATGCAAACTCAGCTACGTGAGACTGGTGCACGTATTGTGAGCGTGCTTCAAGGGGACAGTTATGTTGATAATTCAGTACCTGAAGATCATACCTTCAACTTCATCATTAACCCTCGTGAGCGTGAAGATTACATTCAGTTACTACAGGCAATCAAAGCACAGGGTATGGCGCCAGTGCGTATTGTCGATATGTGGAACTTGTCACCTCAGCATAAAGGCTTGGATCTAGAGCAGTGTCAGAATGGCCAATACACTTCTTTCTATGCGCCATTGTATCTACAGCAAGCCTTGGTGAGTGAAAATGTGTTAGATAGGGTGCGTTTATTATTCGTTACCAACAACACATTTAGCGTGTCAGGTGAAAAGGTTATTTGCCCAGAGAAAGCCTTGCTTGTTGGCCCTGCTAGAGTCTTCTATCACGAGTATCCCGATGTACAGTGTCATTTGGTTGATATCGATTTCCCACTTAATGAACAGGGTGAGATTGACCAATATAACCAGCAAGTCGCCAATTACTTAATTGCTGAAACTGACCTTGCGACAGATGGTAAATTAGTGGCGTATCGAAGCGGTTGCCGCTGGGAAGAAGAATATCAAGCGGTTCGTTTGCATGAACAAGTGTCTGGTATTAGCGCTGAGTTCAAAGATGAGGGCGTGTATCTCATTACCGGAGGGCTCGGTGGCCTTGGTATGTTAGTCGCAGGCCATATCAGTGAATTGTGTAATGCGACACTGGTATTAACTTACCGCAGTCGTTTACCTGCAAGGGAAGAGTGGCAAGCTTGGATCGAGCAACATCCCGTTGATGATGCCATGAGTGAGAAGCTGGTGAGCATTCTTCGTCTTGAGGAAATGGGTAACACCATAGACTTGGTTCAAGTCGATGTGTGTGATTACGCTGAAATGGAGAAAATGTGTCAGCGCTACCCAAGATTTGACGGCATTTTCCATACTGCGGGTATTGCGGGTGGAGGAATTATTCCGCTTAAATCTGATCAAGACTGCGCGAGCGTTATTGATCCCAAATTGACGGGAAGCCTTATCCTCGATGAATTAACCAAAGACAATCAACCTGATTTTATGGTGCTGTTCTCTTCCATCACATCGATACAAGCAGATGAAGCACGTATCGATTACTGCGCGGGTAATGCCTTTTTAGATACCTACGCCAGCTATCGTAACCAGAACCGTAATGGCCGCACTATTTCAATAAACTGGGGTAAATGGGGCGATGTCGGCATGGCGGTTCAATATGGCCGTGAATTGGATGAGAAAAAAGCGCAGCTGGCTCAACCTGAAGATTCGGGGCTATTGACACTGGTTGATCGTAAAGGTCTAGAAGAAGTGTATCGAGTGAATCTCGATGTCCATAAAGACTGGGTATTGAACGAACATTGTTTGTCTGAGCAGCCAACCATGGTCGGAACCACCATACTGTCTATGCTGCATAACTTCGTCAATTACTTTAAACCGCAAGAGCCGCTGCAGGTGAAAAATCTGCTGTTGACCAAACCGGCTATTTATCACAATGCTTGGCCACGTGAAATGCGCTTATTTGTTCGCGCAGAAGGCACTGGCTATAGTTTTAGCCTGCGTAGTCGAGGTATTCGAGAGATTGATTGGGAAGAGCATGCCATCGGTAATCTTGGTTCTGGTGTTGAGACTACAGAAAGTCTTGCCGCTTATATTGAGCCACTCGAAGTCATTCAAGCGCGTTGTAGTGAGCGTTTAGACGAAGAAGATGTTGGCAAAGAGTACATCAATGCGATAACTGGCGAGGTTTTCCTCTCTCTTAGTGACCGCTGGAGTACTACTAAGACAGCATGGCAAGGGGATAATGAGTGGCTGATCCACAAAGAACTTGATGCTCAGTATCAGGGTGATTTCGAGCAGTACCCCTATCACCCAGCGGTAATAGATTCTGTGTCGATTCGTTGTATCAACCTGATCTCAAAAGAAAACTTCTTGCCGATTAGTTACGGTAAGGTCAGCTACTTAGCGCCGCTTGACGTGGATTGCTATGCCCATATCAAGCTAAAGCAAGCCTACAAACAAGAAGATAACACCATCATCATGGATATCACTTTCTTGGGCGCAGATAGTCAGCCATTAATGGTGATAGAGAATTACACCTTGGTTCGCATGAAAGCAGATAACCAAGTGCAAGACTCCGTCTCAACGTCAAGCAAGGCAAGGTTTGATGTCAATGTGTCTGACAAAGACATCATGTTCTACGAAGGACTGGATGCTCTCAAGCGTCAGTTAGCTCACTTAGAGTTTGAGCAAATGGTGGTTGTGACGAGCGACTTGGGCCAGCTTATTCACGAAGCGATTCCTGAGCGAGAAGAGGTAGAAACCATCGCGACCAACTCAGAGGCAAACCAAGGTCATGCTCGCCCTGAGCTTTCCGTTGAGTATGTGGCGCCGGAAAATGATATTGAGAAAGAGGTCATTGCTGTCTGGCAGTCCGTTTTGGGAATTTCAGGGATAGGAATCGATGATAACTTTGTTGAACTTGGAGGCAACTCTCTGCTTGCGGTGCAAATTGTCTCCAAAGTATCGGCCAAGTTCGAAGTCGATATCCGAGTGGATCTTTTCTATCAAGATCAAACCGTAAGAGGGCTTGCTGGATTAGTCATTCAAGCTTTCGAGTCACTATTAGAAAGTGAGTAAAAATGATGCCCGGGTAAAGCTTGGGCATCACATGAATTTTTGGCTGCTTTCGCGAGCAGCCTAATCGACCAAATATGATAGGGGCATGGCTGTGACGACTAAAACACATAAAATTTTGCAATCAATGGGGATTGAAGAGCTCAAAAGACTTGCTAGAGAGAAAAAAAATAGCAAAGCACAGCTCACGGAAACGAATCCAACATCGGATAACAATCGAAAGATCTTTCCTTTGACTGATGCACAAAAGAGTATTTGGGCGTTAGAGCAGTACCAAAAAGGTAATAAAGCTTATAACAATCCGCTTGCGGTTACTTGTCACGTTGACCATGAATTTAGCCCCGATCGTCTTCAAGACACATTAAACAAAATGGCCGAGCGCCATAATATATTTCGAACTAAGATCCGCATTGTTGACAACGAGCCGTGCCAATATGTTGATGACAAAGTGACGATGGATGCTGGCTTTGATGATATTTCGTCTATGCCTGAAGAAGAAAAACACCATTGGATCATCCAAGTGGCAAAAGAAGAAGGATGTAAATCTTTTGACCTAGAAAATGGGCCATTATTTCGTTGGAGAATGGTGAAGACACAGCCTGGTGAATATGTCGTCATGCTGACCTTTCATCACATTATTTCTGATGGCTGGACGGTCAGTTTATGCTTTTTGGAGTTCATGAAAACCTATTTTGGGCACGGTAATGAAAAAGCGCCTCAATTTACGGAATATGCGCTAGACCAAAGCCTCTATTTTGAGCAAGGAAAATACCAAAAGGGTATTGAATACTGGAGTGATAAGCTAAGCGGAGCAGAAGGGATTCTAGATATTGCCACGGATCATCCTCGCCCCGATACCATGAGCTTTGCAGGCAGCTATGTCAGCAAGTTTCTTAGTGGAGACGTTTGCCAAAAGCTTCAATCGGCTGCTGCTAAGCAAGGTGCGACCACTTTTCATGTAATGCTGGCAGCCTACCAACTGCTCTTACACAAATACAGTGGTCAACAAGACATCATTGTTGGCGTTCCTTTCGCTAATCGTCTGGATGCTAAAACGCAAGATATGTTGGGGCTTTTCATGAATACCCTGCCACTGCGTTTTCAATTAGATAGTCACTCGAGCTTAGCATCTGTTGTTGAAGCTGCGAAAAAAGAAAGCTCGCAGGCCATGACACATCAGGATGTGCCCTTTAATCGTATCCTTGAGGCTATTGATCATCCACGTGACTTAGCAATCAACCCACTGTATCAAGCCGTGTTAAGTTACCAAGTCTACCCACATTCACGTGGACAAAAAGGATTTAGCTATACGCCATTAAAGGTCGATTATGGTGTCGCCAAACTGGATCTAAACCTATGGGTAGAGGAAGACGGAGAAGGTTTAGTTTGCACCATTAATTATGATACGGCTCTATTTGAACGCGCAACAATAGAAAAAATGCTCGATGGTCTAAATACAATTCTTGCTGCTATTGTAGAAACGCCAGATAAGACAATTGCTGATTTGTCTTTGCTGACTCAGAGTCAAGAGCAGCAACTGCTTGAAAACTGCTCTGCTAGAGAGCAGACGTCACTACAGCCGATCCACCTTAACTTTGAGCATAATGCAGAACATTTCCCCGATGATATTGCGCTGTGTTGCGCTAATCGCACGCTTAGTTATCAAGAATTAAACCAGTCAGCTAACCAGCTTGCGCAAAGGCTACTGTTAGAGGGAGTCAGCCTAGGTGAACCTGTTGCTATCGCGATGGATAAAAGTGAACTCAGTGTGGTTGCTATTTTGGGGATTCTCAAGGCGGGCGGCTGTTATCTTCCTATCGATATCAATTTGCCGGAGTCAAAAGTCGAGTACATCCTAAACGATGCAAAAGTGAACAACCTTGTATACGCAGGAAAGATCCCACAACACTTACAAGACCTTGCGCAGCGAACATCATTAAGCTGGATCGATCTACAGGATGAACGAGAAGGCGATGAATTATCGCAGGAAAACCTGTTTACTGACCCTAACAGTGAGCGTCCAGCTTATATTATTTACACTTCAGGCAGCACGGGCAACCCTAAGGGTGTGTGCGTTTACCACTCGCAGATCAGTGCCTATTGTCAATCGGTTGCACCAGTATTGGCTCAATCTGAACAGGCTCGCTATGGAATGTTTTCTTCATTCTCAACTGATCTCGCTCATACCATGCTATTTCCTGCTCTTGTTGGGCGAGGAGAGCTGGTTATTATCACTAAAGAAATGTTAGAAAGCCCTGAAACACTAGCAGCTCACCTAAAAGACCATCCGATTGATTGCGCTAAAATAACCCCCACGCATCTTGCTGCCTTGTTGAATGTTGCCAATGCAAGGGATCTGTTACCCAAAAGCACTTTAGTGCTTGGAGGAGAAGCCTTACCTGCTTCCTTGGTGAAAAAAGTCAAAACCTTAAGGCCGGACTGCCGCCTTGTGAACCACTACGGACCAACAGAATGTACTGTTGGGGTGACCACATATTTATTACCAAATGATCTAACCCAATTGGACGCAAAGTTTGTTCCAATTGGTCAGCCTTTAAACGGCAATCATGTATTGATTTTGGATGCAAACCAGCAGCTTGTGCCATCGGGTTTAGCGGGTGAAATTTGTATCGGGGGCCGACAAATTGCAAGCGGGTACATAGGTGAATCGAATATCAGTCAACGTCAGTTTATCGACCACCCATATCTAGCGGGAGAGCGCTTGTACCGCACAGGAGATAAAGTTCGATTCAACAGCCATGGCGATCTTGAGTATCTTGGCCGGTTGGATAGGCAAGTAAAGGTCAGAGGCTTTAGAGTCGAACTTGGCGAAATTGAAAAAACCATTGGTGAGCAAGATTGTGTTGAGAGTGCCGCCGTGATTCAAAAGCATCAAGATCAGCTAAGTCAATTGATCGCCTATGTGAGCTGTTCTTCAGAGCAAATCAATAGCGAAACTCAATCAATCATTAAGCAGCAAGTTGAAAAAAGTTTGCCTGCTTATATGCATCCTGAGAGCTGGGTTTGGCTTGAGTCTATGCCCATGACAGCCAGTGGAAAGATAAACTACCGACAGTTGCCTGAAGAGTCGATAAGTAATCAAGGTAACAATGCAGTAGAGCCCAAAAATGACTTGGAGGTGCGTTTACAGGCAATTTACCACAGGGTGTTAAGCCGCGATATTATGAGCACGGAAACCAAATTTCTTGATCTTGGCGGCAACTCTATCAGTGCTTTGAAACTTCTGATTGAAGTGAATAAAGCATTTTCCATGGCAATGACCTTAGGCGAATTTTTTGCACACAGCAGCATAGTCGAGCTAGCCATGTACATCGAGCAATATTCAGAAAGTACTGGCGGGCGTCAATCTTTAGTGCTTCTCAACAAAGGCAATTCAGAGACCCATCCGAGCTTGGTTTTAGTCCATCCGGCTGGTGGAAATGTGCTGTGCTATGACGAGTTTACTCACGGCTTAGATAGGCGTTACCCTGTTTATGGTATTCAAGTGTCAGACTTTAGCACTGTGGCTGAATACAATCATGAATTGTCTCGTTTGGCTGAACATTACGTAGAGCAATTGGGCACGCTTTCTCAGCATTCTGATCTTATTATTGGTGGATGGTCTTTAGGTGCAACGATCGCGTTTGAAATGGCTTGTCAGATTGAGCAGCTTACGGGTAATCAACCCAAAGTTTTAGTGTTTGATCAGCCGGCGCCTCAAGTGAATGTTGATGATAGTGCAACAATGCAAGAGCATGAAAGGCTGGCTTATTTTGCGCACAAAGTAGAGCGGTTTACTGGAGTATCATTTAATACTTCAGGTCCCCAATTAGCTGCCATGTCTAATATTGAGAGAAGCCATGTGTTTCTCGATGGCTTTCGCCGTGCCCAAATGGTACCAGATAATATCAGCGCGGAAGACTTTCAATATTTTCTGACTATCTTACAAGCGCACATGACAGCGACCGACCAATATCAAGGACGTGTGTATGGTGGAAAAGTGATCGTTGCAGAGGCGCAAGAGATATTACCCGGCCGTATCCGTTTGAATGAAAGGGGGCTGGGCTGGCAAGCCTTTAGCCAGCAGCCTGTGAGTGTCATTCCAGCCTTGGGCGATCATATCTCTATGATGAATGCTCCATTGGTGACTCAATTGGCACATGGCCTACAGGAGACCCTAATTTGACCAGTATTGCTACGGCGACGCAGGAGAATGAAGTCGTTGTTTCAAACAAGGAATGGTGGGCGATAGTTGGCGGTCTTATCGGTGGCTTTATGGCCATATTGGATATTCAGATCACCAACTCGTCGATGAAAGTCATACAGGGGGCGTTGTCTGCCTCCTTGGATGATGCTTCTTGGTTGATGACTTCATACTTTACGGCCGAAATCGTAGCGATTCCACTGTGTGGGTGGTTATCTCAAGCTCTGGGAACAGGGCGATACTCTCTATGGTGTATTGGTGGGTTTCTTTTCTCCTCGCTACTTTGCTCTATGGCGTGGAATCTTGAATCCATGATTGTATTTCGGGCTATGCAAGGTTTTTGCGGCGGGGCGCTTATTCCTTTATCGTTTCGGCTCATTATTGAAATTCTGCCGCAAGAGAAAAGGCCGATGGGGATGTCGCTGTTTAGTATTATTGCGACGTTTGCGCCAGCGATTGGACCTGCCGTCGGTGGCTGGCTTACAGAGCACTTCTCATGGCATGCGATTTTTTACGTCAATGTCTTCCCCGCAGTATTGGCTTGGGTGTTGATTCAGCGCTCTATGAAACACCCCATCATTAATTGGAAAATTATTCGCCAAGGTGACTATTTGGGCGTCGTGACTGTGATGGTTTTTCTTGGCACCTTAGAAGTAATCCTAGAAAAAGGCGGAGATGAAAACTGGTTCGATTCAAGGATGATTTGTATTTTAACCCTTATTTCGGCCATCAGTTTTATTGTCTTTGTGTACGATCAGATAGTATGTCGTCATCCACTAATCAATATTCGTTTGTTTAGGGATCAGCAATATACTCATGCCCTATTGATTTTTGCCATGTTGGGGTCGGCGATTTACGGCACCTTATTTCTGGTGCCTTATTACCTCACCATGATTCATGATTACAACGCAACAGAAATAGGTCATGTGGTGATTTGGATGGGGCTACCGCAGCTGGTGATTTTACCATTCATTCCCTATCTGATTCGTCGATATAATCCTAAGTACCTAATCTTCATCGGCTTTATGGGATTAGCCATCAGCTCATTTATGGATTGTTTCATGAGCGCTGATTTTGCAGGGCCGCAGATGATTGCTTCCATGTTGGTGAGAGCATTGGGTCAACCTTTTATCATGGTGCCACTTTCTATGCTCGCGACGCAAAACATCAAAGCAGAAGATGCCGCATCTTCTGCGGTTTTGATTAACGTATTTCGCAGTATTGGCGGCTCGATGGGCACCGCAATATTGTCGACCTATTTCATCACTCGGATTGATTTTCACCTCGATGCGGTTAAATCCAGAGTCTCAATTGGTAGCCAAGAGTTTTACCACTATCTGGGCGATGTGAAAAATGTTCTTTTAAATCAGGGGCTACCAACGGGTAACGAACACTTGCAGCAAACTGCCGTCAACATTCTTGGAGAAAGAATGGTTGTGCAGTCACAAATCATGGCATTTAACGATCTATTTATGATCATGGGTGTCATGATGCTGGCAACGGCAATTATGGTGTTGTGTTCAAACCGTGATTTTCGGCTTCAACTCAAGCAGGAGGAAGCAATATGAGTGATAAAAAGTCCATGGGGATCAGCAGCTATTTGTTATCTCGTGAAGCTCGCATGACGATTATTATCCCTATCCTTATATACAATATTGCTTTTTGGGTGTTGGGTGCTGGTTTAGCTTTAATCATCACGGCATGCTATTCAGCGGCGCTAGAGATGTTTAGTCGACGCACTGGCTCCTTGGCTATTATTGCGCTTATTTTAACGTCAGGTTGCGTTCACTATTTATATTTGCATGGCTACCGTTTTTTGGGAATTGGCGAAGAGAGCGTTTTACTGTCTGTGGGCGGTTCTCTCTCGGTTATTCTTGTGTTTGGTTTCTACTCCTTTATTGGCCGCCCTGTGGTGCGAACGCAAGCGGAAAATGCGCTTCCTCGTTTGACTCAGATGTCTGTATACGGCACGCCTAAATACGCTCGGGTATGGCAAGAGGTGTCTCTTGCGTGGATGTTTGCTTATGCAGTTAAAGCACTGCTTGTGGTTATGCTTGCAAGCGATCTACCTAATTATGCGGACTATTTTGTTTTTGTTGGCGCGTGGCCTCTGACCATCGCCATGATTTGTTTTAGTTTTTATTGGCCTAGCTTTCGCTTGGCATCAGAAAAGTCAATCAAATCTTCAACAGGCGACTCATCACCTTAGAAGATTGATCGTTATGGGCAGGCTTTGCACATCATTGATAACCAAAAACTCAAAGGGAAACAATATGAATAAATTAGTCAATCCGGCAATTGTTCTTGATAGCTATCCACAAGGTGCTATTGCTACGGATAACTTTCGTTTATCAAACAATCCGCTCGGAGAGCTAAAGGATGGTGAATTCTTGGTTGAAAATTTATGGTTATCGCTGGATCCATACACTCGTCCTCGCCTGAATAAAACCACGGCTTATGTTGAACCCATTGGTTTAGGCAATGTCATTCAGGGTGAGACGATTGGTAAGGTGGTTGAAAGCAAAAGTTCAGAGTATCTGGTAGGAGACCTAGTGGGGACTTTTTCGGGCTGGCAGAAATATTATATCGCTCACGAAGATGAGCTCATGGTTAACCGTCTTCCTGATACACATTTATCACCCACTCTCTTTCTTGGCGTATCAGGCACACCTGGCCGCGCCGCATATTTTGGTCTGTTTAAAATCGGCAAACCTAAAGCAGGTGAAACCATGGTCGTCTCTGCGGCATCAGGCGCGGTCGGTTCTGTTGCTGGGCAAATAGGAAAAATGCTTGGCTGTCGAGTGGTTGGCATTGCGGGGAGTGAAGAAAAGTGTCGTTATGTTGTCGATGAGCTTGGATTTGATGAGTGCGTAAACTACAAAGATGACAATTTTAGTGACGCGATTGCCAAGGCTTGCCCTGATGGGGTGGATGTCTACTTTGAAAACGTGGGCGGCCGAACGTCTTCGATCGTAGCTAGGCACCTCAATGAAGGGTCACGTGTCCCTATTTGCGGAAGTGCTGCTTTATACAACAAAGGTAAAGATGTGGACTCAAACACACTATCGCGTTTTTATTCTTCGTTACCTACCGCCCCTGAAAATCGTTTTTTCCTAGTGACAGAGTGGATGAATGATGCTGCAAGCGCGGTTCGATGGCTAACCGATGCGGCTGAAGCTGGTCAAATTAAGTTTCGTGAAACCATAACCGATGGACTGGAAAATACGCCCCAAGCCTTTGTTGATTTGCTGGAAGGGAATCATTTCGGCAAACCATTAGTTAGGATTTAGTTCTTTCGCCTTTTTTAATGAGTTGGTCATGTTATGAAAAAAATACTCAAGATAGTTATTCCGCTAATGACGTTAGTGATGATTGGTAGCGCTTATTGGTATTACTATGGGCGTTTTTTTCAAACCACAGATAACGCCTATGTACAAACCGACATTACTCACGTTAGCTCGCGGATTGACGCTGAGGTAGTAAAAATCTTTATTCATGATAACCAACGAGTTAAAAAAGGCGATGTATTGGCACTGCTTGACGACAGAGAACTAATCATAAAAAAACAGTTAGCAGAGGCCAATTTAGCTCAAAGTCGGGCAGAGCAATCTAATGCGGATGCCGCCTTCCAAATGCAGAAAAGTACCATTGAAGAATATCAAAGCAAGGTCATTTCTGCCAAAGCAAAATACCAATACTCACTGGAACAATACAAACGTTTCCAAGCGTTAGAGAAACAAAATTACATCTCTAAAGGGGAGCGAGACAATAGCGCTTCTGCCTACAAAGTGGACGAAGCGGCTTACTATGAAGCGCAAGCCAGTTTAAAAACGCAGCAAGACAAACTTTCTGTGCTAAAAAGTGAAATTGAACAAGCCAATGCGATGGTGATTCAAGCTGAAGCTAGTCTCTCACAAGCCAAGTTAGAACTGGGCTATACACGTATCCTTGCTCCCATTGATGGCGTCATTAGTAATCGAAATTTACAAGTCGGTATGATGGTTCAGCAAGGGCAGTCCATGGTCAGCATAGTGTCTGATCGCATTCCATGGGTGTTAGCAAATTTCAAAGAAACTCAGAAAGCTCGCATGCATAAAGGGCAACCAGTCAACGTCACTATTGATGCTTACCCCGGAAAGACATTTGCAGCAACCATTGATAGTCTTGCTCCGGCTACAGGCGCGACCTTTGCTCTGCTGCCACCTGATAATGCCACAGGCAACTTCACCAAGGTGGTTCAACGAGTGCCTGTTAAGATAATCTTTGACCACCCTGTTGAGATCGACAACGGTTTATCGGCGGTTGTAACCGTTGATACTCGCTGAAATTTGCAAAAACTTAAACCTTTTTTAAGTCTGATAGATTAAGTTGGTGGCATGTGTCGGCCTTTTTGTGTTGACTGTGACTCTAGATAAGTAGGGAGATGAAATGCGTATATTACTTGTTGAAGATGATCCTATGCTGGGTAACGCAATTACGGCCTCCCTTGCTAGACATCATTACACCGCTGATTGGGTCACTTCTGGAGAAAGTGCTTTGCATGCACTTAAAGCCGATGATTTTCTTCTGATCATTCTTGATATTGGTCTACCAGGTATCAGTGGATTACAGGTACTAAAAGAGCTCAGAGACAAAGGGGATAAGACGCCGGTTTTGATTCTCAGTGCCCGAGATGAGTTAAACGATCGTGTTTATGGACTTAATCATGGTGCAGATGACTATTTGGTCAAACCCTTTCAGCTTGAAGAGTTACTGGCTAGAATGGGCGCTCTGATCAGACGTTCTGCAGGGATTGCAGATGATACTATTGTGGTGGGAGACGTATCTGTGTCTGTCAATTCTCACAAGGTTGCGGTGGCGGGGAAGGGGATCAATCTAACACCTAATGAGTTTAAAATACTGCTGTATCTCGTCACTAATTCAGGTCGGGTGCTAAGTAAAACCCAGATATTACAGAACATGCATGGCTGGGATGAAAGTGCAGGGCTTAATTCTATCGAAGTTCATATTCATAATTTAAGAAAAAAAATGCCTAAAGATACGATAAAAAATATTCGTGGCGTTGGTTATATTGTTCAGTAAAAGCATGAAGTTAAAATCAATAAAGCGCCGCGTTGCAACCGTTAGTGTTGAGCTGTGCTTGGCGGTGATCACTGTCTCCATCATCTGGGTTTACTTTGACACCTCAAAAGCAATCAATGATGTTAATGACGCGCGCCTTGAAGATTTGAGCGAGAGTTTTTTGAAGGTGCTGGTCATGACTGACCCTTCGGTTTTGGGCGAGAATCAAGACATGGCGCCAGAAGACCTGTTAGCTCAAATCACAAGTAAAACGTCACCAGAGGACAAGCTTGAGCAGTGGTCATCAGAAAAGCTGCTTAAAGATGATTTTGCATATTTGTTGCTAAACCGACAGGGTAGCGTATTGGCTAATTCGGCTAACGCGCCACTTATTGATTTAGACTTGATGCGTCGACCTGGTCTCAACGACATAAAAGATTATCAAAAGGGCAATACATGGCGCGGGGTTACTATGGTGTTGACCCAACCCAAAAGTGGTGAATTACTCTGGTTATGGCTCGGAGAGGACAAGCAGCTACGCGGTAAGATTGAAAATAAAATCGCGATGCCAGCCATTGTTCCTTTGCTGGTGACCACTCCACTTTTATGTGTGCTATTAGTGCTGTTTACCTACCATTTGTTTGCTCCTATCAGCCGTCTTGAAAAGGAAATATCTGAAAAGTCGATAGATAATCTGTCTCACGTCAACATCTCTGATGTCCCTACCGAGATTGACGGCTTAGTAAAGCGATTAAATTTCTTATTTGATCAGGTCGATGCGGCTTGGCAAAGAGAAAAACGTTTCAACCAAGATGCAGCGCATGAGCTAAGAACACCACTTGCGGTCATAAAGCTCAACGCCCAGAATGCGCTTAAAACCGATAATGCAGAAGAAAAAAACCACGATCTCGCCCAAATAGAAGAGAGTATTGTTCGTTCAGAAAGGACAATTGAACAGCTTCTCACTTTAGCCAAGGTAGAGAGTGGGTTAACAGTAGATCTCGACAAGCCCGTTGATGTGGTCTCTTTGTTACGCAGTGTTATTGCCGAGCTGGTGCCGCTGGCACTTAAACAAAATCAGGAGATGATGCTGGATGCTGAGTTCGAATCTTGCGTCATACAAGGAAATGATATCTTTTTAAATTGCCTTTTTCGAAACTTGATTGATAACGCGATTCGCTATTCAGGAGATGGCACTAGCATATGGGCAGAAATTGTTCCAAGCCATGATAGCGTGCAAATCATCATATCTGATAGTGGCCGCGGGATGAGTGAACAAGATATAGAACGTATTTTTGACCGTTTTTTCCGAGCCAGAGAAACGCAAAATAAGGTACAAGGAGCCGGATTAGGCATGGCGATTGTAGAGCGAGTTATTGCCTTGCACAATGGCACTATCACAGTACAAGCGCAGCATCCGGGTCTTGCCTTTATCATTACTTTGCCCTTTCAGCGCAGTGAAACTCAAACATTAACAACCGAAACCTAGAAAAGCCCAATAAGTTAATGTCTTACTCCTGAGTCATTAATACAAATAGCGCTTCACTTAGCTTGAACATCTACTACGCATAGTGTTTAATGCGTGCCCCATTTTATTTGATGCTTTGGAGCTTGTGTATGGCGGTAGGATTTGATTATGGAACAGCAAACTGCTCAGTATCAGAGTTTATCAATTCAGAAATTATTCAAGTGCCTCTCACAAAGGAAGGGTGCTATCTTCCTTCAACCTTATCGGCACCCAATACTGAGTCGGTATCTGAATACCTTTTTAAATGCAAAGGCATTAAGCCCGAAGGTGAAGTAGGAGAAGCGCTGCTCAGAAGAGCAATTAAGCACAATAAAGAAGAGGGTTTAGTTATTCATCCTGATGATCTTCAGTTTGGAGATCAAGCCTTCGATTCATATCTTGCCGATCCAAGAGATACCTACTTTGTAAAATCACCCAAATCCTTTCTTGGCGTCATGGGCCTGCGTGATGGCCAGCTGGCTTTTTTTGAAGACTTAGTGTGCGCCATGATGGTCAACATTAAAAATCAGACAGAGAATCACTTGCAAAAAAGCGTCACTCAAGCGGTCATTGGCCGACCTGTGAACTTTCTTGGCCGAGGTGGGCAGGACTCTAACAGACAAGCTGAAGGTATTTTGCGCAGAGCCGCTGGTCGTGCTGGATTTAAAGAAGTTGAATTCCAATTTGAGCCACTTGCGGCGGGAATTGATTACGAAGCAAATTTAACCCATGACAAAAACGTACTGGTAGTCGATATCGGGGGTGGGACAACAGACTGCTCTTTTGTTCAAATGGGGCCGAGTTGGCGTGACAAACAAGACAGAAGTGACTCACTCATTGCTCACACAGGGCAGAGAGTAGGGGGCAATGATCTTGACATCTACACTGCGTTTAAATGTTTTATGCATGAATTTGGTATGGGATCGCCCAATACTATGGGTTTGGATGTGCCTATCACCCAATTTTGGAACCCTATCGCCATTAATGACGTTCAAGCTCAAAGGCAGTTTTATTCTCAAGAGAACTACAAACAACTTAAGTTGCTGTCAAAGCAAGTATCTGAGAATCATAACTTGCTACGTTTGTTAGAGGTTCATCAAGGAACACTTGGCTACGCCATTGTGCGTGAAGCTGAACAAGCAAAGATATCTTTATCGAATCAGACGTCCTGCCGCGCCGAAATACAGTTAATTAAAGAAATACTTTGTTGTGATATTACACGCGGACAAGTCGAGCAAGCCTTATCAACTCCAATCGAAAAAATGACGGCTTTAGTTACCGAAGCGATTAAACAAGGCAGCACAAATCCGGATGTTATATATTTGACCGGAGGCTCGGCGCGCTCGCCAATTATTACCAAGGCGATCGAATCCATAGTTCCGAATACTCCAGTGGTTGGAAAGGACTATTTTGGTTCTGTGACATCAGGACTAGCTCGCTGGGCTGCGTTAATTTTTAAATAGTGAAGAGTTTTGCGCGTTTTGACTGAATCAACAAGATAAATGCGCACTACAGGGCACACGACATACTGTTTAGTCAAAAAAATATAACAAACTATTCAACAGAGATTCGCAATACTTAGCATTTCGTTAATCAAAATAATTATTTTTCTGATAAATGCCTCAAAAACATCGTTGAGTATGATAAACAATTGAATCTATTGATATCATTTGGCTTTTTATTATAAAGGTTAACCCAAAGTTCATCTTTGTAAAGGGTTAGTTTTTAAAAACCTCGAGGGAATGATGCAAGATAAAAGAGTACAAGACGTATATAGCTCGTATTTTTATTTTAATAATGAGCGAACTCTTTCAACCGATTTGGCGAGTAAATTATTTACTACCAAGACGCAAGAATATTCTGTTTTTGTAGATATAACGCGCAAGTATGACAATCAAATAATTGTTCATGATATTTGCAGTCATGAAAGGTTAGACGCCCAACTCAATCTGTTTGAAGGTGGTTTTTCGCCGGAGATTTCTGTTGAGCCGCAGGCAATGACACACGATCTGAAAACATGGTTGTCCAGTCATGAATTTAAACTCGATTATGAACATGAATTTCTCGAATTAGAGGCATCCAAATACACCAAGCCTGCTGTGATGTCAAAGCACGTATCCGTCGAGCGCTGGGACCATAATCAAGTCGATGAATTCTTAGCTTTACTTAAAACGTCAGGTTTAGAGTGTACCGATAACATATGGGCAAAGAAACGCTCGCTGTATTGTACGGAGACGTTTCGTTGTTATGTAGCAAAAATAAATGGTAAGCCTTGCGCTTGGGCAACAAGCTTTATTGAAAACGAGTATGCAATATTAGCCAATGCCTATACGCAAGAGGCTTATCGCTCGAATGGCTGTCAAACCGCTTTATTGAGAGCTCGCATAGAAGAGGCAATAGGTTTCGGCGTTAAGGTAATCCTGACCGATGTTATGCCAAACAGTATTAGTAGCAAAAATTGTAAATCTGTGGGCTTTACCAGCGCTGGCACACGAAGTGTTTGGTGTAAAGATTAAAACCATTCGATCATCTCACCTTAACATAGTGGGCTACGCACCTTGGTTGCTAATTTTTTAAACGGCTACTTTGTGTGGTTTAAGCGAGGCGTTAATAATCAATGAGAATGAACTATATACAAGAAAGAAGCAGAAATGTTCCATGGTATACAAGCCTTGTCGATGTTTGTAAATGGCTGGGTATTCGCCCAGAAGATTATGATTGGCACTTTTCGGATGTAGATGGTGGTTGGGAAGAGCTAAGTGATCCGGCATGGGTGCTGGGTGAAGAGTTATCAAAAAAAATAACGGAATATAATTATCAGTTTGTTTGGTCTGTAGTGTCTGTGTATCCCAAGGGCACGAAGCCTTTCACTAGCGAAAAGCCCTTCGCAGATGGTAACTCTGAGTTCTGGGAGGGTATTCCTAAAAAGCAATTGAGTGACTCACTTTTTGAAATTGTTTGCTGGGATAGCAGCGCAACACTATTCATAGAATTGCCCCTGGAACTAAGTGAATCGCTGCTTAAAAATGCACCAGACATTAGAGATTTAAACAGAGAAAATGAGAATCGTAAGTGCTAGTAAATAAGAGTTGGTTTTCGCTCTTATGTAAGTATTAGACATTCTCGTACCGAAAAAGATAAATTATCCTGTTTTCTGGTGTTCTGTCCTTACTATAAAGTTCATTGAGGTTGAATCAGACTTACGTATGAAAAATTGACATTTCAATAAGGTAAATTAATAAATTATTGTTAAATAATTTATTTATGGTAGGTTGGAAGACAGTTAAGTATGACTCTATGCGCACTAATCGATAAGGAATAATTTGATTGAAAGGAAACTGTTTGTGTGGAGAAGTTTGGTTTGAGCTATCAGGTGAATTACCATTCATTTATCAATGTCATTGCTCATTATGTCGCAAAGTCTCGGGTTCTTCATCAAACTCAGCTTTGATAGTCAAAGTACCCAATTTTAAATGGTGTGGTGGCGAGCATAAAATTAAGTCTTTCTCTACTAAATCGGGTTTTAAATCTGAGTTTTGTTCTCAATGCGGTAGCCCAGTACCAAATATAAGTTCTGATGGTAATTCATATTGGGTACCTGCTGGTTTGTTGTCCGAGCCTGTTGATACAAAGGTTGCTGCTCATGTTTACGTCGGTTCTCATGCAAGTTGGGACAACGGGTTCATAAACGATGGGCTCCCACAATTTGAGACCATGCCAAGTGAACAAGATTGGCTAGAGCTACAAGGTTAGTGTAGGGCTCAAGAACAGACAAAATACAGTTGGGCCTTTCTCCTTCGCTGTTTAGTCTAGCCAATTATATTCTGCTATGAACAGAGCGCCAGCTTATTAATGGATACTAAATGCAAATTATCGAGAAAAGTAGAAACCTAGATCTAGATGAGTTTTTATCTCAGCCCTTATATGCTTTTTTAGCAAGTGAGTCACAGGATGGACCTTGTTGTTCTCCTGTCTGGTTTTTGTGGGAAGATGGGAAAATTTGGATCATCTCCGTAAAAGGTGACTCCTTCTCTAAAAGAGTGGCGCAGCAACCCAAAAGCGCCATCAGTATTGTTGATTGGGATAGGGCATCGGGTAAATCTATCCATGCGGGTTTTAGAGGCATTGCAAATGTTCACGAGTTTGACTCTTCGCGTGCTGAACGTTTATTGAATAAGTATCTTGGTAACGACAAATCAAAATGGAATGCACGTTTTATCGACTTTCAGTCTAACTCTGAGAATGTCTTTGTATGCTTTGCGCCTGAAAAAGTCGTATTGCGTGACCAATCTTATTAAGATAAATCCTTGTAAACACCCCTACGCTGCGCTTTTTGGACTTGGTATGAGTGTTAAAAACATTTCAATGATCTTTTCTCGAATTTAAACGGACTTTTGATGCTCGCTATTCCCTTACCATTTGTCGCATCCTTGCTGTTATTTATAGCCGGTGTGGTGCTTCGATGCCGTTACCCACAAACGAGTCAAAAACCATTCCGGTTTATCATGCTGTGTGTATTAATAATGATGGTAGTAGGGCTGAGATGGACGCTAGATATTGCCTTGGTTCGCTTCCTACAGCCTGTTCTTAGCGCAAATGTGCCAGTCGCGGCTTGGCTCTGTTTTGCAGGAGCTCATCGGAGTATATCTAATACTCAGTTACATTGGTTAGGTCCGTTTTCGGTTTTGGTTGGCTCATTTTTTTATCACCATATCTGGGTTGGTACCGTCGATGTTTTGCTGATCTTACTCTATCTCGGCTATGGTAGTGTGTTGCTAAAGTCGTCGTTTAGTGTGCCGGAAAATGTTCGGCTAACTGACATATCGAAAGTGGTCGTTGCCCAGTGGGTTGCGGGTGGACTTCTGCTGTTTTCTGCTTTGGTTGATGGCGTGCTCTCTTATGATATCTTGCTACTTAATGCGCAGCACACGAGTTGGATACTATCGGCTGGTTATCTTGTGTTTATTCCTGCTATTGTTGCGGCAGTGGTGGTTGTTAGCCTAAGTACAACCTCTACGAGCGAATACAAGCAGCCTCAAGTTGAGCCTTCCATATTATATGGCTCTCCTGAACAAGCGGTTATGCCAGCCAACTCAGTGAAAAGTTTAGATGAGGACAAAGCTGAAGAAACTACGCAGATCATGACTAGGTTTGATGTATTGATGAGAGAGCAACAAGTATTTAAAGACCCAGATCTGTCTCTTAATCGGTTAGCGCGAAAGTTAGGTATTCCGGCCCGAAAAATATCGGCAGCGGTTAATCAAACTCACAAGCAAAACATCTCGAAGGTCATCAATGCTTATCGAATTGAGCATGCGAAGACTCTGCTTAAGCAAAGTGATGAGTCAATAACGGATATCTTTCTTAGCTCGGGCTTTCAAACCAAATCCAATTTTAATCGTGAATTTTCAAGGATAACTGGGCAAACTCCGAGTGAGTATCGAAGCTCGCCACAAGGATTAGATTGAATAGGGTTTGCTTGCTGTTTATCGGTTCAGAAAGTTAAGGATGTCATTTAACATCAATTGATGTAGCTCGCGGCGCGATGCACCTAAGCCATCTTTGCAAATAATGCCATCGCCTGATACCTCATTTTCGAGCATAACCTCTGCTCCGAGTTTACAGTCTTGCATAAAACTGAAATGGGCCGCTTTTTCATAGACTTTGTAGCGTCTTAAATTCAGAGGCATGTGCTCAGCAATATAACCAGACTCTAATGCCTGAGGCAGATCGCCTATATCGACGCCAGCCGCGAGTATTAAGCTTGGTACATTGATGTCTCTTAGACTCTTAATAGAAAAGCTTCGAGCAAGACCTAAATCCAGACTTACGATACGCTTGATTCGCGGATCTCGCAGCGCTTTATTGTATGGCTCTGAAGTTTGGACCCTTGATAACCCAAGCTCTTGAGACAGTCCACAGGTTCTTGGGTTAGGGTATAGTAGACAATCAGCCTCAAACCTTGCTCTATTTACTTTCGCTCCAGCTAATAACATCACTGTCCAGCCGCCCAATGAATGTCCGATCGCAGTAACATCGTTAGGGTTTGTAGAGGGCTTCCATTTGGTTGCGGTTAATAAGTAATCCAGAACGCGTGACACATCTCTCGGTCTTTCCCACCATTTTACCGCCTGGACGGATGATTGGTCGAAAGAGGTAGTTCCCGGATGATCAGTGGCCGCTACTATGTAGCCGCGCTGAGCAAGCTCGGTTGCCAACCAGTTCTGGTTTCGCCAGTTTCCTCGGTAGCCGTGTGATAACAACACCACAGGAAATATGCCGGATTTGATATGGGCACCCTTTATAACTTGTGTTCCAACGAAAACTGGGTTGTCACCAATCAAGGCTTTTGCTGAAACATCTTGTGTAGGATACCAAATAGCGGTGTTTAGTGGTCGATGAGGATCATCGGTTAAGGTGATTTGTGTGAATCCAACACCGGAAGCGCTGACGGAAGCACAAAGAAAATATAAGGATGCGAACAGTAAATATGTCCATTTCATGATATTAGCTCCAATTGAATTTATTGGAGCTAATATGGACTAAAGCTAGATATCACGAGACCTAAAACACGATCGAGGACGCTCTAGATCGTGTTTGACTACCGAATTTATCGACCAAGTTTTGGTTGTTTGTCTCCAAGACTCTACTGGTAAACGTCGAGTTTTAATGTTTATAGCTCTTTTAATGTGCCCTAATTTGGTTCCTTTAGAGTGTATCCTCAAGTAGCTCTAAAATGGCAAATCGCCCACTCATATTTATATGCTGGCAGAGTGAAAAATATGAAGATTATGCTTTTTGTGTCTTATGTTAGATTAAATGACTGTCTTTATATACAGTATTTGTATTACTATTTAGCCCTTACATATTAATTAGAGAGAAAAATGAAAGAGTTTAAACTGAGTAATGATGTGATTCTTCGTTATCAGGATCTTCCTGGTCATGAAATACCGATTATTTTTATTCATGGTCTTGGTTGTACATCTTCATTTGATTATCCACAAGTCGCCTCAATGGCTTGTTTGTCTAATCACAGATGTATTCTTATTGATTTAGTTGGCTCAGGATATAGCGATAAACCTAAATCATTTGACTATACAATAGAAAATCATGCTAACTATCTTGAAGCATTGCTGGATTTTTTGCATATAGATGAGTTTGTGATTTTCGGTCATAGTATGGGAGGTGCTGTATCTATCACCTTAGCCAATTTAGTCAGCTCTAGAGTTAAGTCGCTTATTTTAAGTGAAGCTAATCTAGATTCTGGCGGTGGGTTTTTTAGTAAAAAAATCGCCAATTACAGTGAGAAGGATTTCATAGAATCTGGCTATAAAGACCTTATCAATGAAAGTATATTTTCTGGTAATACAGAGTGGGCCACGGGATTATCGAATAGCTCTCCGATAGCAATTTATAGAAATGCTGCGTCACTTATTAAAGGTCATATACCAAGCTGGAGAGAAATATATTATTCATTAGAGATGCCTAAAACATATATTTATGGTAGCAATACTTTACCCGACCCCGATTATGATGAATTAATAGGAAAAAATATTAATGTGGTAGTCGTACCCGATGCAGGGCACTCAATGGCGTGGGAAAACCCAGAAGGGCTGGCATTAATGATCAAGCGATCAATATAAAAGCCTGCATTGTGTGGTACGAAAGACGACAATCTATCGTTTTAAAAGCGTTATATACGTTGGAGAGCAAATGGACTTATCCTCAAATTTCAGAATGTTGGCGCTGTATAACCAGCGTATGAATAAACAATTACTTGGTGCTTGCAGCAAGCTGACTCATGAGCAGCTGCATCATAACACCCGTTCATTTTTCTCTACAATCATGGCTCACTGGAATCATATATTGTTCGGCGATTTGATTATGCTACAGCGCCTTGTAGCCAATGAGCTGGTAGCAGTTGATGCCACAGTTTTAGAGATGTTACCCGTTCCCAAGTCTGTTTCTGATACTTTCGCTTCGAACTTAGAGGAACTTTCTGAATTACGAGAACTAGTAGACTCAATCTACCTTGAAATCACTGATCAGCTTACCGCTGAAAGTTGTAACCAAATAGTTAGTTACACGACAACAGAAGGACAGATGATTGAACGAATAGTTGGTGAGTTTTTCCAACATGTTTTCAATCATCAAACTCACCATAGAGGTCAGCTAACCTGCTTGTTAAGCCAGTTTGGAATAGATTTTGGTTGTACAGATCTACCTATAATCGTGCCAGAGGGAGCACTTACATAATAATAAATTCAACGTTCTGAAGGTAGTAAACGTAAATGGGTTCAATGTTAATAGCTGTGTAACAATCACAACCAATTAGGACGTAATACAGTTGGCTTTTGTTTCTTCGTCACTTATCCTAGCCGACTTATATTTAAAATATAAATCGGGCATTAGCTTCAAGCACTATAAGGTATTATCGATGATAGAGAGAAAGCGTGGAATTTACGATGGGCGTAATAAATCATCAGCATATAAAGATTTAGTTTGGACGGTAGCAACCTCTTCTGATACATCAGTAGGTATTGAGCAACAAACCCAATTAACCCTCGAAACCATACAAAGTAATTTGCTTGAACTAGGTTCTGATAAAACTCAAATTGTGTCAGCTCAAGTTTATATTACCAATATGGATGACAAGCCTATTATGGACTCTGTTTGGACAAATTGGTTAGGTACTAATCCCGAACATTGGCCGCAAAGAGCCTGTTTAGGTGTTGCTCTTGAAGGGCAAGTTTTAATTGAAGTAACGGTAACAGCAGTTCGTAGTTAAAGTAATGTGCCAGCAGTGTTCTTGCTGTTACCTAACAATTGTAAGTTGTGAGTTTTAGTTTTTATAAAAACAACTTTCCGAATTCGCGGTATTTTCAATCGGACAGGATTCCATATAAGGATCATGGGGTACGCAGAAGGTATAAGCGCCATCTGTTTCTGCACGAGTGCCTTTTACCCAATCATAAGACCAATTATTGTATACAGCATATCGGCTTCCAGGTTCGTTGCTTTCTGCACTCCATACATATCTTTCATGCATGGGCTCTTGATTTGAAGGCTTGGTGTTTTTGTCATTAAGATAATCAATGATTATTTGATAGGGTGGAAGCTCCCAACCGCTATTGGCACAGCGCCCAGATGCTTTAGAAAAATCCTCCCAATCTACGTAATACTCGTAGGCTCCATTAAGGAGAAAGTACTCGCTACATACCCATACTAAAGAACCGTGAGAATTGATTTGCGAGCATTGCTTCTTCTTCACATTAGAATATGAGTTAGTGGACCATGTTTCCGAAAAGTAATCCGATGGTGGGATATAGGCATCATAATCTATCATGGAGCCAATTTTATCACCTTGGGCCCATGACTTACCGGTTTCGTCGGTACAGGCTTTGTTAACAGTATGGGTAACTTCGACATGTGGCATGGGTAATCCAGCGACACTGATCTGTTTGATATGCGTAGTTGTCGAGTTATCTACGGCAGCGCATTTTCCAAACCAATTAAAATCACCGCTCCAACTTCCTTTAATCGTCCAGCCTTTAGAGAAAGTGCCCATATAGCAATCGTCGCAGCCAATTTCTGGCTTTTTATCCAAGAAGTCACAGGTAAAATTGCCTGGCGTACTCCATGAATTGCACGAAAGACGCGTAGACGTTTGAGAAACTTCCGATGCTTGTTGTTCTTCAAGGCTCAGTGATTCATTTTCACTGGAAATCGCGATAGAAGGGGCGAGCATCAAGGGTGCCCATAGCAAAGTAAGAAATTGACTGATTTTCATAGTTTACCACCTACCTAGTTCGCCGACTTTTTGCCACTCAACTAATGTTCAATGTTTGCGAAACAACTAATAACAATGTGTTGATAATATTCCAAACTACATTAATTGAGTTAATAATCAATAAAAATTTAGCATGTATTGGTATGGAGTAAAACTCTATATGGGATGTATGTTTATGTTTTCCCATGAATCTTAACTTTATTCACTGATGTGTTGGTGGGACTCACTATGCAAGTCTGTGCTTTGTTTAAAATCCGTCACTTTACGGCTAATAGTATCATCTAAAGTCAATATTATCAGTGATTTGCTTTTTATCGTATTCCATGTTCTTGATCAACTCACATGTACTTATATGCATTTAGGTTGTTATTTGTGGGGAGTATGATGACTGCCAGTGGTAGAAATTGTTGTACTGGCGATGACTTTATTTGGGGCAGGTTTTCGTTAGTTAGCCACGTAATAATGAGTTCCACAAAAACGTTGAATAAAGGAAATCGACCATGGTAACCGATGCAGTAGAAACCAGAGAATCTGAACAACCAGCTGTAGAATTACATTCTGAGAAAGTTGGACTGTCATTTTATGATTACAGTTCAAATGGTTGGCAAGACTCCCCTTTGACCATTAGTACTGACGATAATGTCGGGGCACTGAATAGTGATGGGTATTATAAGGTCAGCAAGTTAAGGCTGAAGTATAAGTTAAGAATTCATATCTCCAAAGCTGGAAAGGAGCAGATAGTCAAAGCAGGTAGTACTGTTATTGATTACATCAAGAATCATCTAACTTTACGCGTTCACTATGGTGAGTGTAGTGTCGTCGCTGATAACTACACTCTAGAAAATGACACAGGAAAGATAGACTTTAGTCGTACACATAGATCGTCAACCTCGCCAGCAGCATTTAGCGATATTGTTTCAAACGAAGTGGTTAGTGAAGAGAGACAAGGTGGTCACGGTCGAGATTACCACTATAACCTTTCTTTCGATATTTCTGCGCAGCCTGACCATAAGTTTGAGATAGGTAGCAGCCTTTCGACAGCCAAACCTATTTGGTTCACCATGGAGGCGATAGCCAATAATTTCTTCTCGGCAGAACACATAGAGCCTATCCACTTCTTTTATAACGACCACGATAACAAAGAAGTAAGCGCTAGTAATCAGAGAGACGTGATCACAAATCAGAACTTTGTCGTTTTTTCAAAAGAGCTTGAAACGTATACAAGAGGCCCAAACCAGTCAGGAAGACTTCAGCTAGGTCAGAAAAATTATTATGGGTTCGATCCTTCTTTTACCAATCTCAGCGGTTGGACGCAAAATGATATCAATCTTGAAACGACAGAGGTAACCACTCAGCTTAACCTATTGGCTAAAGCGTTAGTCGATGCAGGATATGAGGGTACAAGCTTTGAGTACACGAGTGATTTAAGCAAGGCTAAGCTGGTTTTCAAACGAGATCCTAACCAAGCATCACAAGGTGCATACACCATCTTCCAGAATGGGAGAAATGAGTTTATCACCAATACCGGTAGGCTATTTACTTGGAACCACAGTTACCATGTGGTGATACATGAAGCATTACACGCATTTGGTCTGCGACACCAAAGTAATCAGGTTCAGTCGATAATGAACTATAAGAGTCTGCCGAATGGTGGCCTGATATCGTACCAGAACAATGATGCTTTTTCAGATTTAGATAAGCTGATGATAGATAAGCTTTATCAATCAACCCATCCAGCAGCAAGTACTGATTAAAGCGCCGTTGAGTTCTCATATGAGCTGGTCAATTACTCTGTACAAACGGCAATACAGTAATTGGCACAGCTCATTGAGCTGAACATAGTTTTGTAACGCCCAGAGCAGACAGAACCTCTCTCGGCTTGGTATTGGGTCATATTAGTCTTAATTTTGAACCCAAGAAGAAAAATATCTCATAGGTGCCTGAGGGCAGACATGTGGGTTAATGAGGTAAGGCGGTGAATGCCCAAAACCTTCAGGCACTAATTAATAGGGAGTTAAATCTTTTCTTGGGGCCTTCGTAAAAATATCAATTGACACTGTATGCATAAATAGTAACCTTTGTTCATATTTTTTTGTTAGCGATATAGGGATATTGATGAAGTTAAAAGATAAATTGCGTAAAACCAGACGTAGGGCAATGGTTGCCAGAGTTTGTATCTTACTAGCTGTGATTTATTTATTAATGGTGTTCGTTAAAACTGTTTACTTAGCTAGTAAAGGCGTTGATTTTTCCTTTTTTCAACATATACATCTGCTTTCAGCACGAGCAATTTCTATTACCTATGTTTTTCCAGTCGATATTGTGTGGGAGAGTGCTAGATATATTCGTTTTGAGGGTAAGCCAGACCTCATTGAGATGTACTCCATTTTTGCGATACCTTCAGTTTTTATTATCGTATCTGCTTTTTTCATCAGTGATCATAAAGCACTAAAGAGCAAATATCACGAGTTAAGAGCTCAAATTCAAGAAGATATCTACTTACGCGAAATGCGAAAAGATGCTGATATAGAGACTGTTCCAGAAAATGCATCTGTAGATATTATTATAGATTCGGCTAAAAATGATGATCCAGCTTGGCATAATACAGGGTGGGGCAAAATCTTAGTTGGTGTTTTCATAGCAGCTATAGCGGCGGCTATTGGGCTTAAATAAAGCCTTTCAACAAACGGCTTTGTCGTTAATCGCTAATTTTTGGCTATGTTCTCATCCTAAATGATGTGATCTCGTTTGGGCATATGGCTAACTCGAAGGCAGTTTTGCTTGCCACTTATCAATGCGTTAGCTTCACTAGGAGATTGTATAAATTGAAACAAGAGTTTTGGATAGGAATTACTCTCATAGTTTGTATATCATTCTGCGTAGTATTTTTTGCCCCAATTACTGACATTTACAAGGGTATAGCTTCTATTCCAGGTGTGGGAGGCTTGGCGGTAGCTCTGTTTCAGCTAGTTAGAGATAACACTCATCATCAGAGAAACCTTGAGATGCAGCAGGGACAACAAGTATTCAATCTAGGTGCCACCTCCCATATGGCAAACACAGTTTTTGATAAACACGTTGAGTTCTGTGAAAAATACTTGGCGGAAGTCCACCAATTAGTTACTACTCTAACTAAAGAAGGTCCGACAAGAGAGGCTTTAGAACATTCGGGAAAGCTCTACGAGCTTCGCATTGAGTATACCGCTTGGATAACCCCCCAAATTGAAGAAAAGCTCATGCCTTTTGAGCAAGCTGTTAGAAATATTGGTGCGAATTCAGGTTTGGCCGAAGCATTATCCGGTTCCGAACAACATTGTGACACTCGCTCAAAAGCAATTGAACAAATGTTTAATGAGTTCAGTAACCTTATGAATATTGGTGAGCCAAATATAAAAAATGCAGAATCAACAATAGTTGAGATCAAAAAAAGAATTAGGGAAATACTTCAAATTAACCAGCTCATAGACGTTCGAGAACTCTTGGTTAACAATGCCGCAAACATTGCAGCTAACAAGCTTTTCAACAGCGGTTCATAAAGCTTGGCGTCTTCAGATAATAGTTTGTGTTTATGGAACAATAAATCAAATTGGGTGGAATGCATTGTAGTTCTTTGGCGGGATGTTAGGCTTACATAACAGGAAAAAAATGACTTTCGAAAAATTTGTAGCAATTGTTGGTTTGATTGCAACGATACCTGTCTATCAAGGTTGGGTAATTAAAATTTGGGTTTGGGGCAAGGCCAAAAAGGTTTCATCTTTGGAACAGCGACTTGAGCAAATAGAAAAACTGCACAGTGATAACAAGTATCTGATGATTTACATTGGTCAGTCTATTCTTATGGTACTTGCTTTGATTGCTATTGCACAGGTTTACCAGCTTATGAATATCGCTTCGGATGGGGAGGATATATCGTCTATTTTTATTAGCTTGATGTCTCTAATAGCATATCTTGTGGCTCTTAATTGTGGGGGTAAACTCACCAAGGTTAAGAACTTCGATAAGTATCGTGAAGACATAAACGGAAAAATCGAGCGTTTACAATCCTAACAAAACACTCTGGCGCCAATCTTTAATTTTTGGCGCCGTTTAATCCTCTTCGTAAAATCAATGCTTTACATTTGAAACATCCTTGTAACGCAACCTCTAAAATACCCCTTTTATAACTATGTGTTTCAGGCTGGGAAAGGCTTGAACGCTTCAAAAAGGCCAATCAGTGCGGCTTTAACTCCCCACTTGATACAAATTAACTGACTATTTATATATTTTGGATGAATAATTAGCCAAAAAATGATACCTATGCCACACTGTTGTTAATATTGTTAATTTATTTGTTTACTATTGATTCGACTTATGTGATCACTATTGACTTAATTAACAGTAGGAGTGTGAGCTATGAGAACATCCAATACTTTTAAAGTTTTGATTCCATCCGTGCTTATTTCCGTTCTGTCTGCAAACGCACAGGCTAAGATTTATCCTGACCAGTTGGTCACTGATCAATTGGGTGAAGACCGCTGCCGTACGGGTTACCGCCCGATAGATCGCTTCGAAGCAAATGCACAAAAGGACTACATTGTTTCTCGCATGGGTCAGTGGCAAATTACTGGGTTAAAAGATGACTGGGTGATCATGGGGCCTGGCTATCACGGTCGAATCAAGCAGGATATTCCCAATAGTACCACTTGGTGTTACCCTGTTAATGCGGTGTCTGAAATTACCACTATGCCTAAGGCATCCATTCCTGAAGGCGATGAGGTAGACATTCAGTATGCGCTGGTAACTGATCACGCTAACTTTGTGCGTCCATTGAGTTATCTCGCTCATTACCTTGGTTATGCTTGGGTAAGTGGCAATCATAGCCAATTTGTCGGCGAAGATATGTATGTTAGACGTGAAGGCGACGCTTGGGTGATTCAAGGCAATGAGGATGGCTCATGCGACGGCTACCGCTGTGATGAGAAAAGCAAAATCACAATCAATAATTTTGCGTATACTCTCAACGATAGCGACTTCTCCCACGGTGACATAACCGAATCTGAGCGCCAGCTGGTAAAAACGGTGACTGCGATTGCTCGCAATAGAAGTGACATTCCACAGCAGGTGGTGGTGGATCTGTCATTGAACGAGTCAACCAATTGGTCTAAAACTGACACTTATGGTTTTGCTCAGTCGGTATCCACAGAAAATGAATTTATGTGGCCTTTGGTTGGTAAGACTAAGCTGTCGATTTCACTTGAAGCTAATCAAAGTTTCGCCAAAACCAATGGCGGCTCAACTAGCCAGCAGGTGACGCTCCAAGCAAGACCAACCGTTCCTGCTAATTCTGAGATCCCAATTCGTGTCGAACTTTATCGCTCGAGTATTTCTTATCCATACAGCTTTGGTGCGGATATAAGTTATGATGTCACATTTGATGGATTTTTACGTTGGAGTGGCAACGCTTGGCATTCTCACCCAGATGACCGTCCTAACGTAAAACACACTTTTACTATGGGACGTGTCAGCGATAAATCAGCAGATATTCGTTATCAATGGGACCACCGTTATATTCCGGGTGAAGTCAAATGGTGGGACTGGAGCTGGGCTATCACCGAAAATGGCTTAAAAAATATGCAAACTGTGACAGGAGAGAGTCTACGTCCCTTTTACTCTCGTGTTTCTGGTGACTTTAATGCGGAATCACAATTTGCTGGTACGATAGAAATTGGTCAAGCCACACCGATAAGTAATCGCGTTAAGCGCTCAGCGGAGCCTCTGGTCAGTGAACAAGTTGGTGATGTCGAAATCACAACCAACTTTGACGCACAAGAACTAGCAGAGCTTGGCTTTAGTGATGCTCACCTAAGCATTACCCCTGCCGAATAATCTAAACCTGAATTCCAGCTTCGCTGGCAGATGTCAGTCCTAACAGAGCAGCTTAGCTGCTCTGTTTATTTGATTTTGGCTTAATAAAAGCAAAAAGGTGAACCAATTGGTTCACCTTAGATTTAAGCAATTATAGGCTGTGATATATTGAATATCTTATGCTTCTGCTCGGCGGTCACGATTATGACCACGCTCACCGCGATAATTTCCGCGATTGTCGCCACCACGATTACGATCGAATCGGCGCTCTCCGTCACGGCGTCCACCTTCGCGGTTACCACGGAAGTTACCTTCACGACGACCACCTTCGCGATTGCCACGGAAACCACCCTCGCGACGTCCGCCATCACGACCGCGACCTGAGTCACGACGTCCACGAGGCTCACGGAAATCGTCAAAGTCACACACGACAGCATCTACCTGCTTTTGGCGGATACGTAGTTTACGCAGTTTACCTGCCGTTTCAGAAGGCATTGCTTTAGGTAGCTGAACGTAAGTCTCACCTTGTGCAAGTTTGATAGCGCCGATTGAGCCTTTAGTCAGGCCAAGCTCATTGGCTAATGCACCAACGATGTCTTTAACCTGAACACCTTGCTCACGGCCAACTTGAAGTTGGTATGTATCCCAATCTTGATTGTTGAAGCTACGATCTCTACCACGGCCATCTCTACCGCCTTCACGGCGCTCTTTACGGCGTTGTTTGTCGCGTTCGATTGCTTGGATCATCGGATCTTCGCCAATGTAAAACAATGGACGCTTACCTTGCTGACGCTTAAGTAAGATTGACGCCAGTGTGGTCGCGTCTAGCTCTAGAGTCTCCTGAAGCTTTTCTACCAGCTCAGTGAATTTTTCTAGAGATTTATGTTCTTTATCTTGCTCAAGTTCAGCACCTAGCTTAACTAAGCGAGCTTCTGCTACTTTATCGCGCAGTGGAAGTTGGATCTCTTCCATCGATGATTTAGTCACACGTTCGATAGTACGAAGCATGCGGATCTGATTGGTGCGAACTAAAAGGATCGCTTTACCTTTACGTCCTGCACGACCTGTACGGCCAATCCTGTGAATGTAAGACTCTACATCAAAAGGAATATCGTAGTTAAATACGTGAGTGATTCTTGGAACGTCTAGGCCACGAGCAACAACATCTGTTGCAACAAGAATATCGATCACACCCTGTTTGATATGATCAACAGTACGCTCACGTAGAGACTGTGGAATATCACCATGCAGCGCTGAAGCTTTAAAGCCGCGAGCACATAGCCAGTCTGCTAGGCGCTCTGTATCTTGACGAGTGCGAACGAATACAATAGACGCGTCAGTTTCTTCGGTTTCCAACAGGCGAGACATTGCTTCATCTTTCTCGACACCTTTTACAACCCAGAATTGCTGCTCAACTTTATCTACAGTGTGATTTTTACCTGCGACATCAATTGTCACTGGCTCACGCAAAAAGCGCTCAACAATGTTTTTTAGCATTGGAGGCATAGTTGCAGAGAACAAAACACGCTGAGCAGACTCAGGAGCATGCTCCATGATTTCTGTAACGTCGTCGACGAAGCCCATGTTTAGCATTTCATCTGCTTCGTCGAGAACAAATGTATGTACTTCGTCTAGATGCAAGCGTTCGCGGTTGATCAAGTCTTGAACACGCCCTGGTGTACCAACAACAATGTGCGCACCATTTTTGAGCGCTCGCATTTGATCAACGATGGATGCACCACCATAGATCTCAAGAACTTTTAGACCGGATATGTTCTGGCCTAGGTTTTTCATTTCTGCTGCAACTTGGATCGCTAGTTCGCGAGTTGGTGCAAGAACAATAGCCTGAGGTTTACGCTGAGCTAGATCTAGCTTGTTCAATAGTGGAAGTGAAAATGCCGCGGTTTTGCCAGTACCAGTCTGAGCTTTGCCTAGTGCATCGGTGCCTTCCATCAGGTGAGGGATAGCAGCAGCTTGAATTGGGGTTGGTGATACAAAGCCCATTCCGTCTAGAGAAGAAAGGATAGCGTCATTTAGCGCTAAATCGCTAAACTGAATTACAGAATCTGTCATTGGGATCCTACTAAAGTAAATGTCAACAAAAGGTCCCACGAGCTCTACCAATTCCATTACCAATCCAGTGAGTGCTGAATCCGTTCAGATGCGGATAAGTCGTAAATCGCATCAAGCCGCTAGGGACATATCTAAGGGGGGCGAATTATTCCTTAAAACCACAAAAAAATCCAGAAAAAATTGAAATACATCACAATTTTTTCCTAGCTTTAAGTGATTAAGAACAGAAGACTCCAGCGCTTTGTTCATTAGATAGATACAGGGCTACTCAGTGTTTGTCATTGATATACATAATAAATTAATAAAGTTTATATGAATTAGGTGGTCAATTTCTGCGATATACATTAGGGGCATTACCTAGTAAAATGTTATACACAAATTGGCTCGACTGGATGTGGTTGTGATGGGTTGAACCCCCGCAATTGGTTTAATCAGCTGTAAATGTACTAGTTGATGCCATACATCCAGAAAATAAAACGAATTAGTTAAGAAGTTTGCATGTTCCAAGATAATCCCCTACTGGCTCAACTGAAGCAGCAGATACAAGAAAACCTTCCCAAGAAAGAAGGTACGATTAAAGCGACCGAGAAAGGCTATGGCTTTTTGGAGGTTGATAACAAAACGAGTGTCTTTATTCCGCCACCATACATGAAAAAATGTATGCATGGAGATAAGGTAAGAGCCATTATTCGTACCGAAAAAGAGCGAGAAGTTGCAGAGCCAGAAGCCTTATTGGAACAGGGCATTAACCGTTTTATCGGTCGAGTTAAGTGGTTTAAAGGCAAGTTAAACGTTAATCCTGATCATCCACAACTTAAAAAATTATCGCTTAAAGCTAAGGTCACAAAGGGCTTAAAGCGGGACGATTTGAAGGAAGGGGACTGGGTTGTTGCCCATCTAATCCAACACCCATTGGCTGACGATAATGGTTTTTTGGTCGAAATATCAGAAAAGATTACGGATGCCGATGACAAAATAGCGCCTTGGTGGGTGACACTAGCACAAAATGAATTACCCAATACCGAGCCTCCGGGCATAGAAAACTGGCAGATTGAGGATGACGCTGATCTAGAGCGTCTAGACATGACGCACTTGCCTTTTGTCACTATTGATGGTGCGTCGACACGGGATATGGACGATGCTCTGTATGCTCAGAAGTTAGATGATGGAAGCTATGAGCTAACGATCGCGATTGCCGATCCTACTGCCTATATTACTCCAAGCTCTGAAATGGATAGAACCGCACGTCAACGTGGATTTACTATTTATTTACCAGGGCGCAATATTCCTATGTTGCCAAGAGACTTAGCTGATGACCTATGCTCTTTGGTAGAAAACGAGTTAAGACCCGCGCTTTGCTGTTCTGTTCACATTGGAGCTGACGGTGAACTAGGCGATGACGTTAAGTTTTTTGCGGCCACTGTGAAATCCCACGCACGTTTGGTTTACGAACATGTTTCAGATTGGCTGGAAAATAGCGAGTTAAAGTCGTGGCAACCTGATAGCAGCACGGCTTCAGTGATAAACGCCCTTTATGAGTGTTCGCAGGCTCGAATTCAGTGGCGCGAGAAAAATGCCGTTGTTTTCCCAGATCGCCCAGACTACCGTTTTGAACTTAGCGAAGATAACGACGTTATTGCTATTCACGCAGACATTCGTCGTAGTGCAAACAAAATAGTAGAAGAATGCATGATTACTGCAAATATTTGCGCAGGTAAAGTTCTTCAATCCAGTTTCGATTCAGGCGTGTTCAATACTCATTCTGGCTTTAAGCAGGATAAGCTAGCTGACGTTATCGATCTTATCAACAGCGAAAACAGCGAGCAGACCTTTACCATAGAGGGTATTGCTACATTGGCTGGCTTCTCTGAGCTTCGCCGTTGGCTAGCTAAGCAAGATACCAGTTATCTCGAACACCGTATTCGCAAGTATCAAGCGTATAGTGAAATTGGTAATCAAGCTCTACCTCATTATGCAATGGGGCTTGAATTGTATGCTACTTGGACCTCACCGATTCGTAAATATGGTGACATGGTCAACCATAGAATGTTGAAAGCTCATATTATGGGCAAAGCACCGGTTCAAACTGCTGATGGTGATCTTGGCGATGAATTAGCCCTGCACCGTAAACACCATAAAACGGCGGAGCGTAATGTCTCTGATTGGCTATATGTGCGCACTTTAGCGGAAGAACCAGCTAAAGGTACCCAATTTCATGGTGAAATTTTTGATGTTTCTCGAGCAGGGTTACGCGTTCGTTTACTCGAAAATGGTGCGGTTGCATTTATACCTGGTACTCTAATATTGGCCAATAAAGAGCGTTTAAAATGTAATTCAGAGCTTGGATTATTGTCTATTGACGATGAGATTGTTTACCGTGCAGGTGATGTCATTAAGCTAGTGTTAAATGAGGTAAATCAAGAAACTCGTAGCATTGTTGCTAAACCTGTTGAAGTATTTGTTGAGGCAAAAGAAGCCGATTAAAAAGAGACGGATAAGTAAGGGATCATGACTTACTTATCCACTTCTCCGTATCACTGAGTTTATCCGAACACTGGTTTCAGACCTTTACCAACTTCTCGCTTATTCACCGTTAAATCAACATTTTTCACAAAAATGTAACCTTACCTACATATTATGCCACCAGTGTATATCCTTTATTTGAATCGGAGATAGTTATGATTCGCACCGTTTTCACTGTTTTATTAAGCGCATGTTTTAGTTTTAACCTAGCGGTAGCCAGTGAGGTCAATGTATCAGGATCGACCTCAGTAGCGCGTGTGATGGATGTATTGGCTGAAGACTTTCATCAAAGCCACCCTGAAACCTATATCGCAGTACAGGGGATTGGTTCAACAGCAGGCATTACCTTATTGAAAAAAGGAGTCGCCGACATAGGTATGAGCTCTCGTTACTTGACAGAGAGCGAGCAAGACGAGTCTCTCACTGTCACTCCATTGGCTTATGACGGCCTTGCTGTTGTTGTTAATAAATCCAATCCGATCAGTAATATCAGCCGAGAGCAGCTTTTTGACATATATAAGGGCAAGATAGTCAATTGGAACTCAGTGGGTGGGCTTGATCAAAAAATTGCAGTGGTGACTCGTGAGGCTTCATCTGGTTCAAGGTACAGCTTCGAGAATCTTCTTGGGCTAACTAAGATAGTCAATGGTCGACAAGTTTCCTCAATCAGTCAAAATAATTTGGTGGTTAACAGTAATAGTATGGTGAAAACCTTAGTTAGCCATAACAAACAAGCGATAGGCTTTATCTCAACTGGCTCTGTAGATAGCTCGGTAAAAGCGATTAAGTTCGATGGAATAGAAGCGAGTACTCAAACTATAGCAACAAATAAATATGGCCTATCTCGACCTTTTTTGGTGTTGTATAAACGCTCTGAATTAGGCGAACAAGCAAAATCGTTTGTTGAATATTTGCAAGGAAAGCAAGCTAAAGGCCTAATCCGAGAATACGGATATACACCCATTAGCAAATAGATAAGTTACGGGAGAGGGGACGCTGGCCCCTCTTCAAAAATGAAGCTGTATTACTGAGACAACAACGGCTCCAGGGCGTCTAACCCCTTCGATCTCAACCTTGATTTCACGTTCTATCTCCAATCCTTTTTTGATAGGTGTTACTTTAGATAGCTTGCTGACAGCGCGAACGCGGCTATTGGCTTTGACTGGATATGGAAAACGTACTTGGTTCAGACCAATGTTGACCACCATTTTGGCTGTTGGGAAAAGGGAATGATCTGGGTTCACACTGTCTGTGAGTTTTGGAAGCATAGCCAGAGTTAAAAAGCCATGTGCAATCGTTGTCTTGAAAGGTGACTCAAGTTCGGCACGCTCTGGATTGGTATGTATCCACTGCATATCTTCAGTGACTTCACCAAATTGATTAATACGTTGCTGCGAGATCTTCAGCCACTCACCTGTATGAATCACTTCGCCAAGCTTCTCTTTAAGCTGATCGTAAAGTACCTGTGCTTCAGGTTTTAATTCAACGGGCTTATTCTCAACATCATTTGATGCGTTGGGTGCTTGGACCTCATCATTGACCGCTGGTCTTTGCATGTCCCAAAAACGTGCAAATAAATAGCGGTGGTTATTTGTCTTTTGTATAAACTCATCCCAATATTCACGCACGGCAGGAGACATCCACTGCATAAATTCGGATTGCGACTTTTCACCACGATGTTTGAATAGGTCTGCGACTTTCATAAAACCTCAGAAATCTGATATTAATATACGTCAACTTGTTAATTTTGAATCACTTCACAATTGTGCGCAACGACTTTCGGGCGTACACATGTTTTCTGACTACTGTATTGTTTTTGTTTATCAGTTACTTAGAAATAAAACATTATTTTATTAGATAATTATCACTAGAGTATATACCCTAGATAACCATCTTGTGTGAGAACGAAAGTTATTTATTGCTCCGATGCCCGCTAAGCACGCAGACAATCCATGGTCTAGACTACAAAACAAAACTCGTGCCAAGATAGGTTGAACCAAGCTATTCACTTTATTTATCATACCTTAAGCTCTTTTCTTTTTGCATTGTATTGTCAATGCGGAAAGGAATGGTTTGGCTAGGGCGGCAATATTTGTTTCCCCCGTAGGCTAACGCAACGTTAAGGAGCTGGATAAACCATAGGGAATTCTAGCATAGGGTGTTTTCCTATCATGCAGCGATAACCATACACCGACATAATCATCTCTGCGGACAAAGCGTCTTCGGGGGATGCATCGCAGGCTATGATACCTTCGTTGAGTATGACAAGACGATCAGAATATTGTGCCGCGAGATTTAGGTCGTGTAACACCACCACTACTGCCGTATTTTGCTCATCTGCTAGCTGTTTCATTTTGGATAACGTATTGTGCTGATGTGTGAGATCTAAGGCTGAAGTCGGTTCATCAAGCATTAATATTTTACGCTCCCCCGATTGTGCTAATTGCACGAGAACACGAGCTAAGTGCACTCGCTGTTTTTCACCTCCTGACAAAGATGGGTAGAGCCGTTCGGCAAGATGGAGGACGTCAGTCACCCTCATATAGTGATGGGCAAGATCTCGTACTTCACTATTGGCTAATGTTAAGGGAATTGCGCCTAGCTCGACGACCTCTTGCACAGAGAAAGGAAAAGTGAGCGTATTTTGCTGCGGTAACATGCCTACATGTTTGGCTAATTCTTTAGCATTCCAGAAGCTTTTTTCTTTACCAAAATAGGCTATGTCGGCGTTGGATTGTCTCTCACCACAAAGTACTTTTAGTAGCGTGCTTTTACCTGCACCATTTGGCCCTAACAGGGCGGTAACTTCGCCAGAACGTATTTCGAGACTCACATTGTTGAGGATCAGACGTGAGTCTACGCGTATGGAGATATTGTTTGCGCAAAGTGCATGACTATTCATTAAAAAATCTTTCCTCTTTGCTTAAATAGGAGGTAAATAAAAAATGGAGCGCCAATCATTGCGGTGACGATTCCTACCGGAAGTTCGGCCGGCGCAAGCACTGTGCGTGAAATCATATCGGTTACGGTAAGAAGCAACGCGCCTAGGCAGGCTGATATTGGTATCAGGGAGCGATGATCGGGGCCACACAACATGCGGCCTAAATGAGGAATAATTAAACCGATAAAACCTATCATGCCAGACACACTAACGGCCACGCCAACCCCGATCGCAGTTAATAACATCAACAAACGCTTGAGCTTTTGTACTGGGATCCCCAGATGAGCAGCTTCCGCTTCACCCAAGAGTAAAGCGTTTAAAGGCATTGCATTGCGTGTGAAGCAGACTAGCAATAGGAAAAGAGTGGCGGTGCAAAGTAAAATACTGGTCCAACTCGCGCCGGCTAGCGAGCCCATCTGCCACAATGAAATGTCTCGCAACATCTGGTCGTTGGCAATAAAATTCATGTACCCAAGGCCGGCAAAAGATAGAGTAGTCATTGCTACACCCGCTAATAGCATGATGGTCACAGACGTACCTAATTTGTTAGTACCTAATCGATATACAAAACCAGTGGCCACTATGGCACCCAAGAATGCGAATAAGGGAACAGCAATGATATTAATAACATTCGGGTAGTCAGTGTTGTATTCAGAAAACAGGACTATCGCGATGGCTCCGCTGAGAGATGCGCCTGCAGAAACCCCTATAATGCCTGGTTCAGCGAGAGGGTTGCGAAACAACCCTTGGGTTACTGTGCCACAAATTGCCAATATCGCGCCGACAAGAATACACAGCAAGGTTCGTGGTAGACGAATTTCATGGATGACCATATGAATATGATCTGGAAGCTGATTTGAATATGTAGCGACACTCATTAGACTATCCATGAAGCTGATATTCATGGGACCGACACTAATCGATCCGACAGCGGTAAGTAAAATAAATGAGCTTAAAACAATGAGTATTGAAGAAAGGGAGGTATGACGTAGCATAGTAAAGAGCTCTACTTCATTGTATTAAGTATTTTGTTTAAGCGCTGGGCCTCTGAAAGGCTTTTTAAACCCAAACCACCAACGATTGCGTGTCCATCGATTGGAATAATGTTTTTGGCTTTTCCGGCTGGTGTCGCAGCAAGGAGAGGCATTTTGTCAAAAATTGTCTCTATCCCGCCGATCTTATCTAGGCTTCGGCCGCTGACTAGTATGATGTCAGGCTGCATCTCTAACATTGACTCTGTAGAGAGCGGCTTATACGAATCAACTTTTTGCGCTGCTGGGTTTAAACCACCAGCTAACTGAATGATTGCGTCTGGCACCGTGTTTGCGCCTGCAACATTTGCGGGCCGACCCTCATGTACGAGAAGAAACAACACTTTTTGCTTTCGTTGCAATGTTGAGCGATTTGTCTCTAGCGCTTGAATGGTTTGTTGTATGTTGGCCTTTAGAGCTTGTGCTTTCTTTTCACTATGAGTGATCGAGGCAATGTCATCGATGCGTTCTAATAGGCCTTCAGGTGTGGGTGATGAATTGATCACATCAACACTGACTCCTGCATTGGATATTTGGTCTAACACATTTTTGGGCCCCATTTCTTCTGAGCCAATAACAAGGGTTGGATTAAGAGCAAGTAGGCCTTCTGCCGAAAGGTTTCTGTGATAGCCGATTTTGGGGAGCTCAGTTTTTGATGGCACTTCACTCGTGATATCTACTGCTACGATTTGGTCTTGCTTATCAAGTGCGATCAGCAATTCGGTGACAGCGCTACCGGCACTAATGATTCTGTCACTTGCTGATGTTGATGCTGCAACAAGAAATAGGGAAAGCGTAGAGACGCCTTTAGCAATGATAGGTTTGAGCATAGCTTGACCTTAGTGTTTTGTGTCTTGGGTAAGTAACTGGGTGGCTTGAATATTATTTTCTTGCAGAAAGGCAAGTAACTTTACTAAATGCTGCACATCTGCCGTTTTTTCCGCTCCTATAACGATAGATTTTTGATTATATTGATATGCCTGCTTCACTGCATGGGAGAAAGAGTCCCAATCTGAATACTCTTGACTATTTAATGCCCAGTAAGGCTCTGTTGGTAAAATGTTCAGTGTTATTACTTGGTTTTCCACACTCGTTGTCATTGGCGAGTCTATGGTGGGTAACTTTACCTCCAGAGAATCAAGTTTGACGGCAGCGGTTAGCATCAAAAAAACCATAACAATAAAAATAATGTCTAATAAAGGTGTTAAATCCGGTGTTAAGCTCACGGGATTCGATTGTCGATTTACTTTGATCATGGCATCGCCTCATGAGAGGCTGGAGATGGTTGAGTGTTTGCTTGTTGAAACTCGACCCCCTCTAGCCAGAGGTTAGTAAAATTGAGAGTATGCGCCAGCTTAGCCATTACCTTGTCTGCCCAAAGGCCAAGTAGTTGAGCACTTGCGATCGCTGGCAAGGCAATGATTAAGCCTGCCGCCGTTGTTCGCATTGCGATACCTAGGCCATCGGCTAAGTCATTTGGAGTAATGTTACCTGATGATGTTGCAACACCTTTAAACATCTCTATTAGACCAAGTACAGTTCCGAGTAGCCCAATTAGAGGGCTTATCACGCCAATTAAGCCAAGAAGACGAAGGCCTGAGTTGAGTTGCAGACGTTTTTCTTCCAACCACATACCAGCGGTATCTTCGCGTAAATTTTTCGGATAACAATGATGTTGGAGCAAGATGGAAACGCCCTGATAGAGAGGTGGTCGATGGTGAGAAAACTTTGTAGCAAGGCTAATAATTTGTTGAACATTTGAAGGGGAGATTTGCTTAAGCTCTGCATGAATGGCTTTTCTTCCTCTACCAGAGCAGATACAAAGCTGCATGAGGCGTTCGAGTACAATCATTACTGTTACGAATGAGCATAAGATGAGTGGCCATGTCATTAGGCCCAGTTGTTGCTGGAGGTAATTTATATGTTCCATTGTTAATCCATATTGAAACGTACGGGAATTCTTACTCTATGAGCGATTTTCTGGCCGTTAATACTGTGTGGAGAGAACTTCCACTTCTTTATCGCCTTTAGCGCGGATTTATCTAAGATAGTTTGGCCTGAAGAGGAGATGAGTTGTTGAGATACTTGCTGGCCATCTTCGTCTAACCAAACTTCATAAGTCACCACGCCTGTTAATCCTCTCTTCCTCGCTAACCTAGGGTAAATGGGTTGGACTGGCTTGGATATAAAACTTGGTTTGTTCACCAACACGGGTTTTGTGGTCGCGCCCTGATGAGAACTTGCAAGTTGAGGTTGGGTCATTTTTTCTTCAATAGGCTTATGAACTGCCTTGTCTGGCTCTTGTTGCTTTTGCGGTTTGTCTGACTGTTCGCTGACCTTTTTTTTTGCTGCAAGCTTAGCGCTCTCTTTTTTATTGATAGAAGTGGCCGCAGCGAACCGACTTTTGACTTCATCAGTGACTTGTGAGGTTGCTGATGAGTTTTGCTCTGTTTTGGGCCTAGCATTCTCACTCTTTTGGCTTTCTGCAGAAGGAGACGTGAAATGAATAGAGACTGAAGAAGGTGCATTTCCTACAGGTATGACATAGGCTTTAGGCTCAAATTTCACTCCAAAAATCATGCTGTGGATAGCGATGGATAGACTACCCGCAATCACATACCTGTTCAAATGCATATTAGTGTTATGACAAAAATCATCAAGAGGTAAAGTATCTAACAAGATGCAAATAATATCAATTATCAATTGCATTATCATTTCTGTGCTTCTATGATTGCGTGAATTTTGTCACGCTCGGCTCTTACTACGGCAAAAAGAGTTTCTCATCGATGTTCGAGGAATGTATCTCACTGTTGTTAGTGGCTTGGCGCTATGAGGAACATATATGCAGATATTGAAGGAAAAAGTGGCCGAATTGGTCTTTGAAGAGCCAGCGTTATTACCCGCAGAAATTGCTGAGGTATTAAATGTTTCTGAATTTGAGGTTGTCAGCGCTTTACCGGATGACATGGTGGGCCTGGCTGGTGGGGAGCAAGCCCAATTCTATCTTGAAAAACTGGTTGGATTTGGCCCTGTGACGACTATTGTGCACTCCTTTGGTTCAATTTTTGAAGTAAAGGCACCTTTCCCAAAAGGTAAAATCGCAAGAGGCTATTATAACTTGATGGGAAAAAGTGGAGAGTTACATGGCCACTTAAAGCTAAGTAATGTGGTTAATATAGCTTTGGTTAGTAAACCCTTTAGAGGTCGTGAGAGTCATTACTTTGGTTTCTTCTGTGAAAAGGGGAACAACATATTCAAAGTTTATCTAGGTAGAAATGATCAAAGAGAGTTAATTCCTGAACAGGTAATCGCGTTTAGACAGTGGCAAAAAGACTTAAAGTAATATTAATCGTAGGAAAATAAAAACCCGACAAATTAACCATCATAATAAGAAGGAGGTAATATATGGATGATCATGTTAAACAAGAGCGCTTACAAGGGCGCTTGGGGCCAGAGATCCAAGAGTTTCGTCAAAATTGTCTCACTCTTCAACTTGCTACTGTTGACGAACAAGGTCAGCCTAATGCCAGTTATGCGCCGTTTGTACAAAATGAATATGGGTATTTTGTATTAATATCTGACATTGCCCGCCACGCTCGTAACCTTCTTGTGAGCCCTAATGTTTCGATTATGATGATCGAAGATGAAGGACATTCCAAGCAACTTTTTGCTCGTAAACGTCTGACGTTTGATGCTACTGCAGAGGTAGTAGAAAGAGACACACCTTTATGGAATGATGTTATTATGCAAATGAACCAACGATTTGGCGACATTATTGATAACTTAAGTCAATTACAGGACTTTATTTTATTTAAAATGCAACCTAACAAGGGATTGTTTGTGAAGGGTTTTGGTCAGGCTTATCAAGTGTCTTGTGATGATCTCGTTGACTTTGTTCATTTGGAGCAGGGACATAAAAAAGTGCAGCAGTCTTAGCCCAAAGGAGCACATGAGGCTCCTTTTTTGTTTCTGGGCTTTTATATCGACATATTCTCGTTTGCAATGAACGAGATTAATCTGGAAAGTTGACCCCTGCTTCCCGAAAGAGTCTCTGGCACGCTTTTCCATCACTGTGGAATAGATGACAGCGATTGGCGGGTATATCAACAATGAAATTATTACCTACCTCGATGTCTAAGGTATCTGGCTCGCGATATATAACATCTGCGTCGGCTGCGCCAATATGCAGGTAGACTTGAGTTTCATTTCCGAGTTTTTCGACTATGTTAACTTGTCCCTCAATTGAAGCATCACCTTGACCACATGGCAGCAAATGTTCGGGTCTAACTCCCAGTGACATTCGTGAACCTCGCGTGACGCTTGTTCCGTCAACTGGGATCCAAAATGCGGTGCCATTGGCAAGCTGAACCATGACTTTATCGTCTTCTACCGCTTCAATGAAAACACTAATAAAGTTCATCTTAGGTGAACCAATAAAACCAGCAACGAAACGATTACTTGGATAATGATAAAGCTCTAATGGCTTGCCAACTTGTGCAACATAACCGGCATCGAGAACGACAATTTTATCCGCCATTGTCATCGCTTCCACTTGATCATGTGTTACATAGATCATGGTACACCCTAGCTTTCGTTGCAGCTTGGTGATTTCTGAACGCATTTGTACCCGCAAGGCTGCATCTAAGTTGGATAAAGGTTCATCGAGTAGAAACACCTTAGGCTGTGATACCAGAGTTCGCCCGATAGCAACTCTTTGTCTCTGGCCGCCAGATAAAGCTTTGGGCTGTCGGTCGAGCAGATGACTGAGTTGGAGTACATCCGCTGCGTGTTCTACACGTTTATCAATTTCACTCTTATCTGCTTTACTGAGTTTGAGACCAAATGACATATTCTCATACAGATTTAAATGCGGATATAGAGCATAGGATTGAAAAACCATACCGACGCCACGTTTAGATGGCTCGATATGATTCATCAATTTAGAGTCAATATAAAGCTCTCCTGATGTAATATCTTCGAGACCAGCAATACAGCGCAGTAAGGTTGATTTACCGCATCCTGACGGACCAACAAAAACAACAAACTCGCCTTCTTTTATGTCTAGGTCAACATTCTTTGAGATTAATACGTCGCCATAAGCCTTTGATACATTCTTTAATGTGACACTTGCCATCTCGCTTGTCCTTGATCAAAATTCTATCTTTTTATTGGGTTGCATATCAATTATCTATGTGTGGTTATATTAAGCTGCACCGATGGAAATCACCACTGGGCGTAAAATATGGTCACAGGTAACTATCAAGTTGTTACGAAAGCTAGTGCTTGCTCGACATGCTGGGTTCAATGTAAGAAATTAGGGTGGTGGAGCTCACACCACCCGCCATCGCCAATACAGAGTCTGTTCCCCTACGTGAAAATAACCGTATCAGACCCGCTAACGAAATCGCTATTTTGTGTCTGTGATGTTACACAATTATTGTCTATTACGGCGACTCCTGGCCATGTAATCCAGTCTTTAGACTTAGCTAGAAAAGTCTGATAAAAACTGGAAAGGTTCCTACTTATCCGCTCTTGGACCAAGCTAGTTTGCTTTTTTGACTATTGTTATACATCCTCCTAGTCCTTGTCTATCTGGGGGGAGTAGTTAGGGAGTAGATGCATCTATTGTTTGATGGTGTGTCTAGATCAAATTCAAAGAAATACAGAGCTTATTGGTGAATTTGATCACGGCATGCGTATTTTATGTGAATTATGTCGTTTTTGTTCATCGATGCGGATCACGAAAATACGCCATAATAGGCGAGGCGTAGAAGATGGGATGATGAGCTAATTGATAATTTGGCGAGAATTAGTTACCCCAGTGGGTAATAACCCCTGAAATAGCTTGAGCTCATAATTCAAAGACAAAAAAGGATGTGAACATGAGAAACCCCCTGACTAAAGTAACCCTGGCCGCACTGTCGGTGTTTACTTCCATAAGTGTGAATGCGGCTATCGAAGAGGGGCAGTTGACCATCTGGGTAGGAGGGGATAAAGCTTATGAAGGAATGGCTCAAATAGGTCAGCGTTTCGAAGAAGATACAGGTATTAAAGTCACAGTGGCTTTCCCTGAAAAATTAGAGGAAAAATTCCCTAAAGTTGCCGCTTCCGGAGAAGGGCCTGATATTATATTTTTTGCTCATGATCGCTTTGGTGGTTATGCAGAAGGTGGATTACTTGCTGAAGTCAAGCCCTCGAAAGAAATTGAGCAAGGAATTGTTGATTTTGCGTGGGATGCCGCTACATATAAAGGTAAAAAAATAGCCTATCCTGTTGCTGTCGAGTCGGTCTCTTTAATCTATAACAAAGCACTATTACCGACACCGCCAAAAACGTGGGAAGAGATCCCAGCCTTAAATGCAAAACTTCAAAAGTCAGGTAAAAAAGCCATTATGTGGCCACTGCGAGATGGTGCTTATTTCACTTGGCCGCTTCTATCAGCTGATGGTGGGTACGCGTTTAAGCAAGTCAAAGATGGCTACGATATTAACGATGTAGGAGTGGCTAAAGATGGAGTCCAAGCCTCTTTAACCTTTATTAATAACATGATTAAAAACAAGGTTATTTCTGCTGATATGAACTACTCCGTTTCTGAGTCGGAATTTGCGGCTGGTAATGTTGCAATGACCATTAATGGTCCTTGGGGTTGGGCGAACATAGATAAAGCAGGAATTGACTATGGAGTAACGACATTACCTAAATTCAATGGGCATGCTTCAAAACCGTTTGTCGGTGTTTGGGTTGGAGGAATAAGCTCGGTTTCTCCAAACAAAGAGCTAGCCGTTGAGTTTCTTGAGAACTATTTGCTCACTGACCAGGGGCTTAAGAGTCTTAATGATGATAAACCACTTGGTGCTGTCGCTTTAAAATCATTCCAGAAGCTGGTTAACTCTGATGCTCGTATTGCCGCAACAATGGACAATGCGATGAATGGAGAGGTAATGCCAAATGTCCCCCAGTTTACGACCTTTTGGTATAGTATGAAAGATGCACTGGATAATGTGGTTGATGGACGTCAAAGCGTAACTGAAGCATTGAAAACAGCTGAAAAAAGAATGACGCAATAACTAACTTGGTATCGAGAAGGGGGGATAGCCCTCCTTCGTTTTTCTATCATCGTGAGCAGGATATTATATGCAGTCAGTTCAGGGCACGGTTACCATGCCATCGCCAAGAGTCAGCTTGCTTTCTAACAAAAAAGTGTTGATCAAATGGGCCTTTTTGGGCGTGTTAGGCGTTATCAACGGCTACGCTAGTATATTGATGTACTCAAGAGGCGAGTTCGCGTTTGCGCTACTTACCCTTACCCTCACAGCACTAGCCTTGTTCATTTTTGGCAGTGCTAAAACCTATGCACACCGTTATATCTATCCGGGTATTGCCGGAATGATATTATTTATTCTTTTTCCTCTAGCCTATACGGTAAGCCTTTCTTTCACTAACTACAGTGCTAAAAATCAACTCTCTTTTGAGCGTGCTCAATCTGTTTTACTTGAACGCACTTACCAAAGTGGTGAAAGCTATCCGTTCTCGCTATTTCGTACATCGACAGGGTATCGTATTGCAATCACTAAAGCGGACAGTTTGTTTGTAACTGATGAGTTAGATTTGGAGGCTTTGAACTCCGAGCTGTATTTATCGTCTGCAAAACAAGTTGAGGGGAAAAAAGAAGCAATAAAAACCATCATAAAAAACAAGTCTTTGCTCGGTGGACTTGCACTTCACTTACCGTCAGGTGAAGTGGTAAGAATGAGCGGACTGCGTAAGTTTGCTTCCGTTGGACCACTCTATACACTGCAAGCTGATGGTGAAACTTTATATAACAATGAGACCCAGCAGTATCTGCGTCCCAATAACGAAATTGGCTTCTACCAACCAATCAATAACGAGGGACAGTTTATAGGTTCTCCGGTCTCACCTGGCTACATAGTGACGGTTGGGACATACAACTTTGAACGCGTTTGGAAAGAAGATGGTATTAAACAGCCATTTGTCAGTATTTTCGTCTGGACTGTGGTTTTTTCCGCTTTGAGTGTTGGGCTCACTCTCATCCTAGGCTTAGTTCTAGCGAATATCGTTCAGTGGGAAGCGTTAAAAGGTCGCGCCATTTATCGAGTCCTTTTGATTCTGCCTTATGCCGTTCCTGCATTTATTTCAATATTGATCTTTAAGGGCTTATTTAACCAAAGTTTTGGCGAGATCAATATGGTATTAGAGGCTCTTTTTGGAATTAGCCCTAGCTGGTTTTCCGATCCTTTGATGGCTAAGGTCATGATCATTATTGTTAACACTTGGCTTGGTTTTCCTTACATCATGATCTTATGTATGGGACTTTTAAAAGCCATTCCTGATGATCTCTACGAAGCATCAGCGATTGACGGAGCAAATTTCATTGATAACTTTCGTCGAATTACTTTACCGTTAATGATTAAGCCGTTAACACCTCTTCTTATCGCCAGCTTCGCATTTAACTTCAATAATTTCGTATTGATTCAAATTCTTACTAAAGGTGGCCCTAACATGATAGGCACAACAGAGCGAGCCGGTCATACGGATTTATTGGTAAATTATACCTATCGAATTGCGTTTGAAGGTGCAGGTGGACAAAACTTTGGTTTGGCAAGTGCAATTGCGACTTTGATTTTTCTTCTCGTCGGGGCATTAGCATTGCTTAACCTTCGTGTAACTAAAGTCGCTCAGGAATAAGGAGAGTTGTAATGGCAATGGTACAAGGTCGGTCACTGAAATACCGAGTTTGGGCGACACACATCTTGTTGTGGTGTTTTCTTGCTTTGATTCTATTTCCTTTATTGATGGTTATTGCAATTTCCTTGCGTGAAGGTAATTTTGCAATTGGAAATATTATTCCTGATAACCCTTCTTTGGAACACTGGAAATTGGCGTTGGGATTTTCGGTGACAAATGACGACGGCTCTATCACTTCTCCACCGTTTCCAGTTCTGACTTGGCTGTGGAACTCGATTAAAGTTGCCGGTATCTCATCAATTATGATTGTCGTACTTTCAACAACATCCGCTTATGCTTTCGCCCGAATGAAGTTTAAGGGGAAAAATACCATTCTTAAGGCGATGATGATCTTTCAAATGTTTCCGCCTGTACTTGCATTGGTGGCTATTTATGCCTTGTTTGATAAGCTCGGTCAGTACATTCCATTTTTGGGTTTAAACACTCATGGCGGCCTAATTTTCGCTTATCTTGGCGGGATAGCTTTGCATGTATGGACGATTAAAGGGTATTTCGAAACCATAGATAACTCCCTTGAAGAAGCAGCAGCTCTTGACGGTGCTACACCGTGGCAAGCGTTTAGATTGGTTCTTTTGCCTTTGTCGGTACCGATTCTAGCGGTTGTGTTCATTTTGTCATTTATCATGGTGATTGGTGAAGTTCCAGTGGCGTCGGTGTTGCTTTCTGATGTAGACTCATATACGTTGGCTGTAGGGATGCAGCAGTATTTATACCCACAAAATTATTTGTGGGGAGACTTTGCAGCAGCAGCGGTTCTATCCGCACTACCAATAACGGTGGTATTTTTATTGGCGCAGCGTTGGTTGGTAGGAGGACTTACTGCTGGCGGTGTGAAGGGCTAATTCTAATAACTAGGGTACCTGCGAGGTTATCCCATTGCTTCTCGACTCTACCTACTTTGGTTTGGCCGCCGATCAGTAGAGGAGAGAGCAGCTCTGGCGTTACGCATAGCTGGCTGTTAGCTTAGATTCCTTACGATGTTACTACTAACAGTTTTTGTAACCATAACCCGAGTAAAATCGGGTTTTTATTTAGGTGGTACGCGCATGGGTTCTTTGTCACTATTTCTTATTCTTGCGGGGCTAAGAGAAGTTTTACAACTCTCGATTAGAAGGGGCGCAGCCTAGATATTTCAGCAGAACGTAAATACTTTCTTGCGATAAAGCAACTTTGCGAAACAAATCGGCAAAGATATCGTCTCCGCCGAAACAAGTTTGGATATAATGATTAATGTCTTTACTGGTATATCCCTCAGCGTATAAGCATCTTACCCACTGATATTCGAGAGCTTGCTTGTTGAGTAAGGTTGTTTCACTGAGAGTGATCTGGTTCAACTTCAACCTGATTCCTTAGCCTAAATTAATCTTTGCTAATTAAATCAGACTAAGGTGAAGAAAAAATGACAAGGCAGTGACTTTCACTAGTTTATATCGCTTCACTATTTGAGATATTTAACATGAGCTTCCATCTCTTCCCCAATTTTTGTCCGCATGTTCATCAATCTTATGGCGGAGTCTCTTAACTGTATATCATCCTCTGTTTCTGGTACCCACTCTGGAACGGTAGAGGGCTTTCCTTCTTCATCTACAGCTACCATGATTACAATGCAGTGAGTTGTAAGCCGGTTTTCCAGTACTTTAGGGTCACTGGCTTGTACATCAATAGCAATATGCATGGATGTTTTTCCTGTGTAAATAACTTTTGCGCTTACTTCAACAAGGTTGCCGACATGTATCGGAGCAACGAAGCGAATACCGCCAGCGTAAGCTGTAATGCAATATTTACCACTCCATGCAGCCGCATTTGCGTACGCAGCCAAATCAATCCATTTCATTACGGCTCCACCGTGGACCTTCCCGCCAAAATTCACATCTGCAGGTTCGGCTAAAAAACGGAGTGTTATTTCTCGTTGGCCATTACTCATTCGTCAATTCCTTAATAATTCCCATTATCTTATTTAATAATAATGTTAATTAAATGCAATCATTAATTCCAGCTTAGTCTAAAAACACAATATGCCCCAGAATTGAGGGGTGAGACATTCATAGGGTGTATTTTAAACAGTGGGGCTAAATGTAAGGTTTTGTTCAATGAGTATTAGTGTAAGAGAGCTGAAAGGCGTTTGGTTGAGTAACTGAATTAGTACGGAATCGAACTTACAATGGCCGCGGTGGCGACAGCGGCCAGATAGAAAGTAAACGCAGTGGTTTTTTGAGTATGGTATTTAATGTCTTCGATGTTACTTTGAGATGTCTTCATACTCTCCCTCCAAGACAGAACCGCGAGGTGACTGTTGAAAGCGCATTCCGCTCTGGCGTAAAGACTTTTCTATTTTTCTTCCTGTTAGAAGAGCGAAAATGGTTAGTGGAACTAACATTATCATGCTGAAAAATAATGTAAAAATACCTATAAATAAGGCTAATACGCTTGCTATTACTTTATTCATACTATGAAACCTCTTGTTTGATGTTTCTATAATAAAGCGTCATAAATGAACCAAAGATGAATAGAAGGTAAGAAAACAAAAAAGCCGCTTTCTTGGAAAGCGGCAAAGATGAAGGATATTGTTATTGTAGTTGTGGAGGTAGGTTCCTAATTTGCATTAGGAAAAGCTTGTCCGTTTATACAAAGGGGTAGGTTTTGTAACGAACCCCCATCATTTGTTCCATACAGTGTACAACTTGGCAGCTATATCCAAACTCATTATCATACCAGATGTAAAGAACACATCGGCTGTCTTGTGCAATAGTTGCAGCTCCGTCTACAACACCAGCAAAACGCGATCCTACTAAGTCAGTTGATACAACTTCGGTGGACTCTGTGTAGTCGATCTGGGCAGAAAGTTCAGATTTGAGCGCCATCTCTCGCAGGTAGGCATTGAGTTCATCTTTATTTGTTTCTGCGCCAAGGTTAAGGTTGGCCACAGCCATAGAAACGTTTGGAGTTGGAACTCTGATCGCGTTGCCTGTTAGTTTGCCTGCGAGTTCTGGCAGTGCTTTTGCGACTGCTTTTGCTGCGCCTGTTGATGTTAAGACCATATTCAGAGAAGCGCTGCGGCCTCTTCGCTCTCCTGAATGGAAGTTGTCAATGAGATTTTGGTCATTAGTAAATGAATGAACTGTTTCTATATGACCAGAAGTGACACCATATTTATCATTGACCGCTTTCAGAACAGGTGTAATGGCATTCGTTGTACAACTGGCCGCAGAGATTATGGTGTCTTGAGGAAGGATCGTATTATCATTGACGCCAAAGACTATGTTTTTGATATCACCTTTTCCAGGTGCGGTTAGAAGCACTTTTTCCGCCCCTTCACAGTCAAGGTGTTGAGCGAGACCTTCGCTATCTCTCCATACCCCAGTGTTATCAACCACTAGAGCATTATTGATTCCGTAAGCGGTATAATTGACGTCTTGAGGCTTATTGGCATAAATGAATTGGATATAGTTACCATTGGCAATGATGGCCTTGCGTTCTTCATCAACGATTATACTGCCGTTGAATTGGCCGTGGACAGAGTCTCTTCGCAGTAAGCTTGCGCGTTTTTCCAAATCACCTTCTTTGCCACCACGTACAACGACAGCGCGTAAACGCAGAGGGTAACCCGGCCCACTTTTTTCTACGAGAAGGCGAGTGAGGAGTCGACCAATACGGCCAAATCCATACAAAACAACATCACGAGGCTCAGTAACTGTCTCTCCATTCATTGCGCCAAGCAAAGAGGTATGAAGAAAATCCTTCACTCCGTGGTCATCATCTCGGCCTTTCCAAAACTGATGAGCGAGTTGCCCAATATCGACTCGACATGGTGATAGTTCCATCTCAGATAAGGCTTTAATAAGCGGGAGCGTTTGTTCGGTAGATAATGGGGTTCCAGTGTATCTTCGAGCAAGCTTATGTGCCTTGATAATATCGATAGTAGCGGCATTGACCAAAGTTTTACCAAACAGGAGAACTTCAACGCCTTTATCACGGTAAAGTTGACCAAGTAGGGGAGAGATTGTTTCCGCAATCGTTTGGCTTATTTGCCACTCTAAGAGATGTTTCTCTGGACTCATGGTGTTTTTGGACCTTTCACGTTTTTTGGACTGGCTCTACACTGCTATGTAGGGTAGCTAGTGTAGAGGAAATATTATTTTATTTTTACGGCGCGGATTGTAATACCTAGTGTCTTTTTCTGCTAGAAAAAATAATTCATGGTTTGGATGATTTCTTATTGGCTAAAAACACATTTTTCAACCTATTACGCTTGTTGATGTTGAAAGTTACTAGAACTTATTTTTTAACGAAAAATACCACGTTCACATTATTTTAATAAATAAAGGCGTAATTGTGTTTTTATTGTGTTTTAAATCACGTTTTTGTGGTGTTATCTAAAAATAAATTAGTATCTGTAGACTGTGGAAGAATTCTGTACACGCATGACGTCAATATGGAAGAAATTTATGGATATTACACGAGTCTATAAGTACTAAAGCTAAATCTTAGTGAAAGGCCCTATGGCGTTGTCAAAAAATCTCATAAATTCCGTGTTTTAGACAAGATTTTGTTGAGTTATGGTCTAATATAAACTCTTTAGTGGTTGTAAAATGATTCGAAGGAACGAGTCTCGATGCTACTCTCCAATATCTCGATTAGAAGTCGATTATTGACCTTGTGTCTAATCCCTACGTTAGTGATTGTCGCGCTCTCTGTGCATCTGGTCAGGCAGGTGCAAGTAAAGCTTCACAGTAATTTAGTGGTTAGTGAAAAAGTTGAATCACTGAAGTATTTAACCCAGTTGACCAGTCATTTGCATCAAGCTCTTGATCAAAGTAATGACATGCATACTAGAGCTAACGGGGAACTTCTTGCGAAAAATTCCATTAACACTCTGTATCAGGTCGCCCATACTGAAGCGAATACACACCATGGCGTTTCGGATTCCAATAACACACTTTCCCATATTCAGAATCTTGATGAACTTATATCAGGAATCGTTGATCTTGATGGTAGAGAAAGACTAGATAAAGGTAGAGAGATATACAGTGCGTTGTTAACTCTTTACAACGCGGTACTTTCAATGGACGTGCACGATTTAGATGTGAGAACTCAGCAACTTGAATTAGCACTGACTGACCTTAATTGGATGTATTTTTGGATGGAACAAGAGGTATGGCTTGCTCAGGAAGTAGAAGCTAATCAATTATCTTATATTCAGTTTGTGGAAGAATACTTTAAGATAAATGAACGACAGCAAATCTACTTGGATAGAATCATCACTAGAGGCCATCATCTCCATCAATTTGAACCTTTAATAGAAATGCTGTCAGAAATAAACTTGCAGCGAAGCCAACATTCAGAGCAAATTATTTCGTTAAGCCAGATAGAAACCTATGATTCTAAAAAGTTTTCTTTCTGGGTTGAAAACCGTAATCAGTTGGTGGCGAGCCATTTAGAAGCATTATCGGCGGGGCTACGCAGCGAGCTATTGGCAAACATTAAATACCATGAACGCGTACTCTATGCTTTTGCCGTAATCGGCATGGTTGTTTTGGCAATGATGTTTTTTTGGGGAGCCAGTACTTTATATCGAATTAATTCTAAATTGGCCAATATTCTCTCTGCACTTGGCAGCCTGCGCGGTAGCAAACACATTGATCTGATCCAGGTTGATGGTAAGGATGAGTTCACTAAGTTTGCTCAAGGAGTGAACTACGTTATCCAAATACAAAAAGACTATGAAAAAGCTTTGCTTCTAGCTAAAGACAAGGCGGAATCTGCAAACCAAGCTAAAAGTGTATTTTTGGCTAACATGTCTCATGAAATTAGAACACCTTTGAATGGCATTATAGGTATGACGGAGATTTTATCGGAAAGTCACCTTAATTCATCTCAGAGAGAGTTGCTATCTGATATCGATGTGTCTTCCCAAGCTTTACTTGTACTGATTAACGATATTCTCGATTTGTCTAAAATTGAGTCTGGAAGTCTCGAATTGTCACCCATCCATACAGATATTCGTGAAGCAACGTTCGAAGCTATGAGTATGGTCAGTACCAAAGCACTAAAACAGCAAGTAGAATTGAACGCACATTTTTCTTCAAATATACCCGATAGCCTGTATTTGGATGAGTTTCGCTTTAAGCAAATTCTCATGAATTTCCTCAGTAATGCGGTTAAATTTACCCAAGATGGTAGTGTTTCCGTGGTTGTTGAGCTTTGTGATGATGGTGAAAACACTGTTTTGAATTGCCGAATTTTAGATACAGGAGTTGGCATACAAGGTGAAAAGTTAGAGGAAATTTTCCTACCTTTCATTCAACAAGATAATAGCATCACCCGCCGATACGGTGGTACGGGATTAGGCTTAACCATTTGCCGCCAAATTGCTGAGCTTATGGGCGGGGAAGTATCAGTAAGCTCTATTCTTGGCGTTGGCAGCTGCTTTGGTTTTAAAGTACCAATACAGGAAAAACAGATAGGTACATCAAGCCAAAATCAAATAAAAGGTCAGGCACTTCTGGTTGCCAATGACAGTCATTATCGAGCGTTAATTCAAAGTGAAGCCAAACGTTTTGGGCTAGAGCTTACTACAGTGCTTAATACCCATCAGGCTGTACTTATAAATGACCAATTTAATGTAATACTCTACAACTATCATCCCCAATGCAGTTCACGAAAAGATATTGCAGCATTAAAGGCGCACTTTAATTTTGCTGAAATTATAGGGCTTCAGCATCATTTATATATGTTGCCTGATTATGCCGCATTCGTGTCTTCGAATCTGACATTACCCTTTCTCGGTCGCCGATTTGAGTCTGCGATTTCAAAAGCAATCAGTGAAACTAAGCTTGATGTGATTGATACAAGTAAAGAAAGAGTTCCAAGTGTTGCTGGTGGTGAAATAGGGTGTATTTTGATTGTTGAAGACAACTTAATGAACCAGAAAATCGCTAGTTTCTTTCTTGAAAAAATAGGTATTGAGCACCAGATTGCTAGTAATGGTGCAGAAGCAGTGGCTATGGTTCAATCTGGTCAATCATTCATGGCAATTCTTATGGATTGTATGATGCCTGTGATGGATGGACTTACGGCTACCAGAAATATTAGAGCTTGGGAAGCAGAATTAGGCAAAGAGCGAACACCTATCGTCGCATTGACAGCAAGTGTTTTGCCTGAAGAAATAGATCGCTGCTTTGATGCTGGAATGGACGCCTACTTATCCAAACCCTACAAATCTCAGCAGCTCTTTGATGCGCTCGAACAATTAAATGTCGCTGTTTAGGTCGTCAATCGGCAGCCAATTGACTTTAACACCAGCTTGAAGAAACATTTCTTGGCTAATTTTAATCTTCTCCCCCCAGCGAGATAAAAAATCTTGAGTTTGCTCAGGGCAGTGTACCGAAGAAATTCCCGTTTGGATGATTTTTGCAGCGCAGTTAGGGCAGGGGAAATGGGTAACCCATATCTCGCAACCATCGAGATCGCGTTTAGCGAAGAGAATAGCATTTTCTTCTGCGTGGAGGGTTTTCAGATATTTCATTTCTCTGTCGTCTGTCATTGCACTATCCGAAATTCCGTGCGGATAACCATTAAATCCTACCGAGACGATACGATTTTGTTTGGTAATAACAGCGCCGACTTGAGTTGAAGGATCTTTGCTCCAAGAGCCTACTAGGACTGCCATCTGATAAAATCGCTGTGCCCATTTAGATATCATGTTGTTATTCCTCTATGAAAGAAAACCCTAAACAGGGAAAGTGGAGTGGCAAATATCAAAGATAATATCCTGTTTCGTTCTGATTTAGTCTAGAAAAATTCATTCAGCAATTATGGCTATGGTCCCACAGTATGATTTTTGTGATTTTTTCCACATTTTAATATTTGCCAAACAATATGGAAAACAACCAAATTGCCCTTTTTTTTGTGCGATATTTCTCACAAGGTCGTGAGTTTAGTGATAGTTGTGGATGTCATTATCACTACTTTTTGTTTTCAAGTCTTTGTACATAAAGATTTTTTTGATATTTCTTTAAGCTTAGGCTGAAAACGCGATCGAAACCACTATTGCTAAATTTCTTGGTTATCTTAATCTTAAGTTGTCAGCGGGAAGCAGACATGGAACAGGAAAGACCCACGGAAAGGTCATCTTCAGGAAGAAGATTTGATTATTTAGGATGAATAATCAGCATGGAGAGCATTAGGACATTAGCTGGACGCTGGTAACTAGGACGGTTACAACAAGGAAAGTTAATGGACACTCAAGGGACAGAGGATTAGCTGTTAGGAAGACAGCACAAAGGACACCGCTTTAGGATAGAGCGAAGAGAGTTAACTAGGATAGTTAACGGGCTGGATTGCCGAGGACACCGCTAGGAAGGCGACGTTAAGGAAAGTGCTGAAGGAATCAGCGTACTATCACGGACTAGATGCATGGAGCACTGTAAGTAGCCGGAATGCTGCGAGTAAGAATAAACCCCACTAAGCGAAAGCTTAGTGGGGTTTTCTTTTGTGTTTTGATTGTTTTTTAATCCTCCAAGAAGGATTACTAGAAATGAAAAAAGCCAACCTCAATAGGTGAGGTTGGCTATAAAACTGTGAACAATTCATCATTCACTAACAACGTCAGTTGGCTAGGTGACTCTCTGATTTTAGAGGGTCATATCTAGATAAGCATTTTATGTGCCATGTTTTATATCGTGTAAATGCATTGTTTCCGTCCATTAAATGCTGAATTTCAGGTTTTCATGTGCATTTTGCAATTGCAAAATGCACATATGTTCATATTGCTAATGGTAAGTGTAATGTTTTAGTGTCACTTGAAAATCACTGTCCTACCTGTGTCGTTAGCTCGTTTTTTAAGGTAACTGCCTACCAAGCATATGAACCAATCGTTGTTACTCAGCGCCTCTAAATAGAATAAAAGTAGTAAAGCTGTGATTTCATCCGGATAATTATTCCTCTGAGCACATCAAGAAAAGCCATGAAACTGATTGGTTTTTCAGCACTAATCCATGCTAGACCGACAGAGCCAACAGGAATATCGTAACCCTCAGGCTCGTCGATTTTTAAGCGCACAAAATGATGCTTATTTTGGAGATTGTTACCTGTAGTCACTCGAACAGAGTCATCCCAACCAAGTAAATTTCCTTGTGATTCGCCTGTGGCTTCAACTATACCTTCAACATGTGCGGAAAATATTTTTCCCGGATAAACAGATGAAGAGAACTCCGCAACTTGTCCAGGTTTTACATTACGTATTGCTTGGTGATTAACACGCATTAACACATACTTTTCATTGGTGTACATTTGCAATCTGGGTAGCCGAGATACCAGTTGACCCTGTCGAAGTATAAAGTTGGTTACAAACCCATCAGCTGGAGCATATACCTCGGTACTGTCTAGGTCCCATTTAGCCTTGGCGAGTTGTTGTTCTGCTGTTTTTAACTGAGCCTTTTTCGTTTGAGTGTTTAATTGCGATTTTTCGATGGCCAGTTTTGCTTTTTCAACGTCAACTTGTTTAGTCTTTAGCTGTGATTCAAGAGTTGTCATGTTTTGCTTGGCTAACGTTGTCGATGTTTGCTGTTTGTCGATATCACTTGCGGTTATCGTATTACTCACGAGCTGATTTTGTTTCTTATAACGGCTTAGCATTTTAAGCTGCAAGCGATAGTCTGCTTTTGCAGCGCCCAGTTGACTTTTGATGGTATCTAACTCTTGCAGAACAGACTGGTAGGCGCTTTTAGAAATGGCAATATCTTGATAAGCGATATCTAATTCTGCCTTTGCTGAAGCTTGCTTTTCCTTTGCTTGAGTATAGCTAATTTCGTATTGAGTTGGGTCTATTTGATAAACCAATTGCCCTTTGTGAATTTTTTGATTGGGGGAAATATGGATTTGTTCGACTTTTCCTGCGACATTCGGTGAATCTGGTCTAAGTTGGATATGTGGTGATTGAACAAGTGAGCCACCGGATAAATCCATCGGAGCATAATTGAGTAGTCCGACCCAAACAAACAGTAACCAAGAGACACCGCCTAAATAGGAAAACGACTGGGTAAACTTATTCCACGGCATTCCGATCAGCCTGAGAAGATAAATGAGTAGTGACCAGACAGCAAGACCTTCTAACATTATGCTTCCTCACGTTTATCATTTGATTGCGGGGCATGCTTCCATGTATCTCTCAAGTGCACAATCGCTTTTTCCATGTCAATAAATGCAAACATCACAGCAACAACCCAAACCCAATGCCAGATAAAGCCTATCCATGTTAATGCTGTTATCAGCCCAATCTGATGATGTTCTTTACTGTGTGCTTTGTTGATTGGTAGCTCGTGAAATCTCCATATACCGTACAAAGTCGCGCTAATGGTAACAACCAAGAGAACCGTTGCGATGACATGCAAAACAGTATCTACACCTGTGTCGACAAAAGGAACACTGAATAAACTCATAATCACTCCCAAATAAATAGAAAAAGTATTGTGATCGAGATTTGAAATTCTAGTTTTAATGTGACAGATTAATTTTAAATAGGCATTTAAATGACGTAATTTGTACATGAAAGGGATTAGATTTATGCGAGCTTTGGGTATTGAACATATCCACCGAGTAGCAAAGCTCAGATACGGCATTCCAGATAATGGTTTGGGTATTCCAGAGTCTGCCTTTCAAAACCCCATGACATTAATCCCCATGTCAGAAATTAACCTTTGGTACGACAGACTAGAGCAAGAGACGAGCAACCCAGATGTGATCCTTGATATCAGCTTTGATGCTGATCTGAGCCATATTGGAGCGATGTCCCGTTGGCTACTCTCTGGTAGTGATTTGGCTTCTACGATTAGAAGGGTCAATTATGGTTTCACAAGCCTTCAAAACGGAGCGTTTCTATCTGCGTCTATTAGTGGTCCACTGATTAAATGGACCTATCAAAATCCGTTTGTCGCTTCTCAATCTAAAGTTCATGATAGTATTCGTATTGCATTGGTGTTGACCAAGGTATTGCGTTTATATCTTGGCAGTGATTTTTCGCCCTTGCGGGTACAGCTGCAGGGTAGCCGCAAGAACAATGCGAGTTATCAAAATTACTTTGGTTGTGACATTGAGTGGAATCACTCGACGACTCAAGTATGGTTTCATGCGGATCTGCGCTTGGCAACTATGCAAAAAACAAGAGTACAAATTGGTCCGCTAGCAATGAATTATTCTGATCTTGATGAGCTATTGAACATGCCAGATGCAGAAGATGAAATAAAAGTGATTTATGAGATCCTAAACTACAGTCGGCATCATGGCTTGCCAACAATAGGACTGGTTTCTAGCCTACTCGGGCTATCCATACAGCAATTTCAGCGCCGTTTGAGAAGCTTAGGAATGAATTTCACTACTGTTAGTGGTTATGTAATGAGTAATATTGCAGTAGAAATGATGCGCCGTGGACTGTCTCCTGAGGATATTTGCTTTAAATTGGGATATCAAAACCAAGGCAGTTTTTCACGTATGTTTAAGAAACAGAGAGGCTTAACACCAAGTCAATATAAACAGCGTTATTTCACTTAACGCTGTTTAAGCTTTACCTTGGTTGTTATTGATTACTGAACCAACGCTCCCCATACGCAGTGCTGTAATCTGGCTCTGTTATATCGCTCGAAGAGTCTGCGGATTGCAGAGGCCCGACAACCGTTTTATAAGGCAGTATTCCAGCCCATACTGGCCGGTCCAAGTCATACTCTTCATCTCTTACTCCATGACAACTGATTTTAACCGAGGCTTCTGTTAAAGGCATTTTAAGTAACGTGGTTGCAGCAAGCTCTCGCTGACTGCTGGGTCGCACATCATGGCTTCTACCGGGTGCTATTTGTTCTAAGAAGTGATTAAGTAGTCGGTCTTTCTCAACGTTATCGCCGACAAGTTCAAATTTTCCTAGCACGGCTGCTGAACGGTAATGAGCACTATGATGAAATGCAGACTTTGCTAGCACCCAGCCATCAAATAGAGTAAAGGTTAAACAGGTTTGATATGACTTACCCAAGTAGCGCATCAAGCGGCTGTTGTTTGCTCCGTGAATATAGACGTAGTTGTCTACCCTCCATGCAAGCATGGGTATGACAATCGGACCTTGTCCATCATCGATTGCGATGTGAGCGATAAGGCTCTCATCAATGATTTTGTCCAATTGGTTTCTATCGAACACGGCTTTATGAGCGCCTTTTTTAATTTGAGTACGTGGTGTGCTAGATAGCATAGGGTTTCCTTAACACTTGACTTTGTGTTACTAATCTAGACTTAAACTGGTATTCTATTAAGCACCAGTTTTATTATATTTATGGGACCAATTTTGGCTTTGATTGATGTCGGAGACTTGACTCTCAGCGGTGGTAAGGAAACACTTCAGCAGCAGCTATTTAATGCAGTGAAAGCTAAAATTGTTGGTGGTTTATGGCCGTTGCAAGGAAGACTGCCTTCCAGTCGAAAACTTTCGCTTGAACTGGGTATCAGTCGCAATACGGTTAATGGTGCTTATGAGCAGCTTGTGGCTGAAGGTTATGTTGAAAGCAAGCCCGGTTCAGGGTTTTATGTTTCGTTGGAGCTACCGGGTAACTTTTTACCAGAAATGGATACAGATTGCCTGATTGTTCAACCCTTGGTTTCGGCCAGCCGTAATACTTCATTTGATCGCGGCGTTCCAGAATTAAAGCAATTTCCCATGAAAACTTGGCACCGGCTAATACAAAGGCATGCTTTGCGCGTTAGTTTACTGGGGAGTCAAGATATTCAAGGGTGCATGGCACTTAGATTAGCGTTATCCGAATATCTGTCAGCAAGCCGCTCAGTCAGTTGTTCTGCCGATAATATCATTATCACTGCTGGCGCTCAGCAAGCACTAATGATTGCAGCCATGAGTGTCCTATCTAGCCATGACACTATCCTTATGGAACAACCTGGTTACACGCAAATGGCTAAGATTATCGAACTCAATCACTACCAATTGGAACCCTTGCAAGTGAGAGAGTTAATAGGGTTTGACTTGCAAGATGTATTTAGAAGTCATGCGCGCGCATTATATATAACACCCAGTAATCAGTACCCCATGGGGACCACGCTTGATACGGAAGCCCGTTTGCAGCTTGTTAAGTGGGCCCAAAAACGGCAAAGCTGGATAATTGAAGATGACTATGACAGCGAATTTCAGTTTGCTCATCGGCCTTATTCTTGTTTACAGGGCTTAGCTGCCCAGATAGGTCTATCAAAGCATGTCATGTACACTGGTTCAATGAGCAAAGTGATGTTTAACGGCTTAAGGTTAGGTTACCTAGTTGTTCCACCGTTTCATGTTCAACGCTGCCTTGAGATAAAAGATGCATTGAGCGGCGATTCTCCCTCCCATACGCAGGCGGCGCTGGCAGACTTTATCTCTGAGGGGCACTTGTTGCGCCACATTCGAAAGATGCGTCGTCTGTATAAACTCAAGTATCAAACCCTGATTGATAGTTTTGAACTGCATTTAGGAAAAGACGTGATCGTGATTAGTCAAGCGGCAGGTCTGCATGTCACCGTCAAGTGGGAAGGCGGGATAAGCGAGCAAGAATGGGTAGAAAGGGCAGCGAGTTACCATATTAACATACAGGCATTGAGCTACTATGAACATAGCAGGGTAGTGAATCGATCGTGGCAAGCGGTAGTGCTGGGTTTTGGCAACATGCCGCTAGAAGAGATAGGGCCTAATATAGAATTACTTGCTAGGTTGTTTAAATCATGATTCTATGCCTAATCTTATCAATAGTTTTAAGGAGTTTTTATGTGCCGTTGGTTAGCTTATCAGGGTGAATCAATTTATCTCGATGAGTTGGTGTACGAGCCTGAGCACTCATTAGTGCAGCAGAGTATCGATGCCAGAAAAGCGGTTACGCGAGTAAATGCAGATGGTTTTGGCCTTGGTTGGTATACAGAAAGAGAGACTCCTGGTCAATTTCACGAGGTATTACCAGCGTGGGGGGATGAAAACCTTCGCTCTCTCACCCATCATATCCGCTCTCACCGATTTATGGCGCATGTGCGCTCTTCCACAGGAACTCAAGTGTCTCGGTCCAACTGCCACCCATTTATTATTGATAATTGGATGTTTCTTCACAATGGGCAGATAGGTGAGTTTGAGCAGGTAAAATATGACTTGCATCAGCAGCTACCTGAAGATCTGTTCTTAAAGAGAATGGGAACCACAGACAGTGAGCTTATCTTTCTGCTTATGCTCAAAAATGGTTTGCGAGAACAGCCCGTTAACGCGATAAGACAAACTCTACTGGATATTACTCAGTTAATGGAGAACCGCAACATCAAAGAACCCCTGAAAGCATCAATATGTATTTCCGATGGTGTGAAGCTTTGGGCGGCTCGCTACAGCTCTGATAATGAGGCGCCGACCGTATTCATACGTAAGAAAGGATCTAATATTTCGTTGGCATCTGAGCCTTTGGAGCGAAATCGTGATTGGAAGAAAATTACTGCGCAGAGTATCCTAGTCATTGAAGGTGATACTGTAACCTCGCATACCATTTAGAAGTTTGGCAATTCAATGTCGTTAAACCACATCAATCTTAACTTGCTGCGCTCGTTACAAGTATTACTCGAAGAATGTCATGTAAGCAGAGCTGCATTTAGACTTAATATCACGCAATCAGCAATGAGTCGTCAACTTGCTCAATTGAGAGAATTGTGCAGTGATCCCTTGCTAGTAAGGCAGGGAAACACTTTAGTGCCGACTTCAAAAGCCGTGGGTATGAAAGAGCAGCTCACGTATCTTTTGGAAGAGTTTGAACAACTGCTACAAGACAAGCCATTTGACCCTAAAACGTGGCAACAGGAGTTCGTGTTTTCTTCCAGCGACTATGTGGCTCAGTATATCGTCCCTGATGTGGTTTCTGAGATGGTAAAACAAGCGCCTAATGTGAATCTCGCTTATCGCTTATGGAAGCCAGACTATATGCAGAATTTTTCTGAGATGGGGATACATTTGGCTTCTACTATGCAGCCTAAAAAGCCCGAAAATATGATGAGTATTAAGATTGGCGAAGATACATCTGTATGTCTAATGCGCAGAGGACACCCGGCATCAAAAAATAGAAACCTAACGGTTAATGATTTAGCTTATTACCCGCACGTTAAAGTAACGGGTGGGGGAGATAAAGACTCAATAGCAGACCAGGCATTGCGAACCATGGGAGTGGATCGTCGTATCGCATTACAAATTCCATTTTTCTCGGCAGCAGTGAATGCGTTGCTCTCAAGTGACTATCTTATGATAGTTCCTGAGCATATAGCGGCAAATCTATCTCAAGAGCATCCACTGATGTTTTCTTCTCTGCCATTTGATCCTGAACCTCACCGATATTGGCTGATGTGGCATCCAAAATACGATCAAGACAAGGCACATTCTTGGATACGTGACTTGATACTCGGTTGCATTCGTACATCCAAACACTCAGTCGCTATGATTTAAAATCATAACAGATATCGCTAGTTTTGATTTCAAATCATCTCTCTGATTCGATAATCTAAAAGCATGGGATCTTTTAGAGAAATAGTATGACAATCACAATTTGGTTATCACTTTTTACAATCTGTATTTTAGGAGCCATGTCACCGGGGCCTAGCCTTGCTATGGTCGCGAAGCATAGTCTAACTGGTGGTCGGGGAAATGGGTTAGCGACAGCTTGGGCCCATGCTTTGGGTATTGGTGTTTATGCGTTCGTGACTTTGATTGGTTTGGCTGTGGTCCTTCAGCAGTCACCTCTGATCTTCAAAGCGATTAGCTATTGTGGTGCCGGGTATCTAGCCTATCTTGGTTATAATGCATTGCGCTCTAAAGGAGGCGTGGCAGCAAAGCTGGAATCTGGTGAAGAGACCTCGCTGTGGCAATCCGCAAAGGAAGGTTTTCTAATTTCGATTCTCAGCCCTAAGATCGCGCTATTCTTTATTGCTTTGTTTAGTCAATTCGTTGCCGTTGGAGACAGCCTAACTGCAAAGTTAGTGATTGTTTTGACTCCGCTAGTAATTGACGGTTTGTGGTACACCATCATTACTTTTTTACTATCAAGTCCGCGCCTGTTAGATAAAATTCGGTCCAAAGTGCAATTAATAGATCGCTTGTCAGGTATTGTTTTGATACTTTTGGCATTAAGGGTTGTTATGACTGTATAGCACGACAAATTTTCGCGTAATTTAACAAAAGGAGCGGTTTGCTCCTTTTGTTATGGTTGGAGAAAAGTGATGATAAGACTTGCCATAGTGGGGACTAACTGGATTACTGACCAGTTTATTGAAGCGGCGTTGAAAACCCAAAAGTACCAACTCGTTGGTGTGTATTCTCGTTCACTTGACAAAGCGAGAGAGTTTTCTGAGAAGTATGGCTCTTTGGCTTTGTATGATGATTTTGATGCGTTTGCAAAGTGCTCGTCGATTGACGCTGTCTATATTGCCAGCCCAAATTCACTTCATGCACCTCAAGCAATAAAATTACTCGAATCGGGTAAACATGTCATCTGCGAAAAGCCCTTGGCAGCCAACGATACGTTAGCAAAAAAAATGTATCGAACGGCCTTGGATAATGAAGTTGTCTTATTTGAAGCTTTTATGTCCCCTCACACTCCAAACTTTAAACTGCTTAAACAGCATTGCAGCAAGCTTGGTAAGCTTCGCAAAGCTTTTATCACTTATTGCCAGTACTCTTCTCGTTATCCTAGATATCTTGCTGGGGAGATGCCTAATACTTTTAACCCAAAATTTGCCAATGGCTCAGTGATGGATATTGGCTACTATTGTGTAGGCTCGGCGGTGGAGTTATTTGGCGAGCCGCTGTCTGTTAAAGCACATGCCCAGCTTTTAGATTCAGGGGTCGATGGTAGCGGTAGCATTATTTTAGGTTATGATGGATTTGAAGTGGTTCTTCAGCACTCAAAAACTAGTGATTCTTATCTACCGAGCGAGATTCAAGGTGAAGAAGGTGCGCTGCTAATGGAAATGATTGCTACCGGTAAAAAGTTAACCAAGATTACCAAAGGCAGTATAGGCATTGATTTAACGGTCAAACAAGACCCTAACCCCATGTATTATGAAGCTCTGGCGTTTGCTGACCAATATGCTCAGAATCAAATTGATGAAGCGTGCATGAAGCGCTCATTGATAGTGGCTAAATTATTGACAGAAATTCGCAGACAAACGGGTGTGAAGTTTCCAACTGATGGAGAGTGAAAATTATTCTAATGAGTTTGGAAGTAAAGCTGTCAGAAATAGATATTATGAAATCTAATCTCTATTAACTCTATATAACTTATTGATTAACAGTTGAACTAACATAGTTAACCTTGCATTATAAAAAGTGGAAAGCGAGATTTTGAACAATATAGACCTTGTGTTGTTTCATGAATTTTAAGTAAGGAAAGCATTTGAAAATAAGACGTATGGAAGATTCTGACTGCAAAGAACTTCATCAAATTTATAGCTATACATCTGTATCCGAGAATACATCTCAACTACCTTTCCTCAACTCTTCCCATGTCTCTGGGCTGTTTTCAGGTTCAGAACAGTACACATTAGTTGCAGAGATTGATGGAGACCTTGTCGGGCATGTAACTCTGTTTTTAACCAATAAAATACGTGATAGACACTGTGCGGGCATCGCTATTGCAGTTCATCCAAACAGCCACGGTAAAGGCGTTGGTAAAGCCCTTATGAAGGAAGCCATTAATCAGGCAGATAATTGGCTAAATTTAGTTCGAGTTGAGCTTGAAGTTCATACTGATAACCTGTCAGCGGTTTCTCTCTATGAAAAAGTCGGTTTTGAAACTGAAGGTATTAAACGTCTCAGTACATTTAAGAATGGTCGCTACATTGATATGCTGCTAATGTCTCGGATTAACCCACATTTTCAGGAACCCTAATAAACAATGATTCAATCAAGTTAACAATGATTAGTGTTTTAGCTTTGTCTCACCATGCAATGGTTAAATCAAGGCTCTTTAATGAATTTTATGTAGATAATTAAAAGTCACTCAAGTAAGTGGCTTTGTCACTTTAAATTGGACATGAGAATGATGAAAGCAGAAGTTAAGTGGCTCGAAGACCTTAAGTTCGTTGGTAAAACTGATAAAAAACAAGAAATTATTTTTGGGGCAGGTGACAGTGCACTTGTATCACCAATGGAAATGGTACTTATGGCGGCAGGTGGATGCAGCTCTGTTGATGTCGTTGATGGATTGAAGCAACATGGACAACGAGTTTCTGCGTGCAGCGCCAAGTTGACCACTGAACGTCGTGATACTGCCCCTCGACTATTTACTAAGGTAAATATTCACTTTGAAATATCCGGAGACGGCTTGGACACTGACATTGTTGAGAAGGTCACGGCAGACTCACTACAAAAATATTGCTCAGTGTGCTTAATGCTGGGGGCTGGTGTCGAAATGACCCACAGCTGGGAAGTGATTTAGTACTGCAATGAACCTATCGCTGTTTTACGCGTCCTATAAAGTTGTTATTAAGGGTTGGATTTGAATAGGCATAGATTTACTTGCTGTGGTGTTTTAGCCATTCTGCTTTGGAGCAGTGTGACTGGGATGGCGCGAGCGGTCACAGAATTACTAGGACCTGAGGGCGGCGCTGCAGCGATTTATACAGTCGCTGCTTGTTTTCTGGTACTTGTGATGGGGCTTCCTACACTAAAACGTTACCCTATAAGGTATGTTTTAGTAGGGGGTGGGTTGTTTGTTGCTTATGAAGTTTGTTTAGTCCTTTCTATCGGATTAGCACACTCACGTCAGCAAGCTATTGAAATGTTGGTGATCAATTATCTCTGGCCAGCGCTCACTGTTTTATTGGCAGTGCTGGCAAGTCCTAAAAAGACCAATCTACTCATTTATCCTGCCATTGCACTAGCGTTTTTTGGAGTCGCGTGGAGCATTTCTGGTGAACAAGGTTTATCTATCAATCAGATAGTAGCGAATGTGAAAACGAACCCAATTACTTATTCCATGGCATTCGTTGGGGCATTTTTGTGGGCAATTTACTGTAACCTGACGAAACGCTTGGCTGGTGGGCAAAATGCTATTACCCTATTTTTTATCATGACGGCTATCGCGCTATGGGCCAACTATGCGATTACGGCAGACCAAGATATGAGTTTGGATCTCGAATCCGCTACCTGGCTTATTCTCGCTGGAGTGGCGATGGGAAGCGGTTATGCGCTGTGGAATTATGCAATCATAGGGGGCAACATGGTGTTTTTAGCGACCTTATCATACTTTACTCCTGTACTCTCCACGGTTATCTCATCTTTCATATTGGGGTTAGTACTTACTGATACATTTTTACAGGGTGTCGTTTTAGTGACATTAGGTTCTTTGCTTTGCTGGTGGGCTACACGCGAGTCGAAAAAGGTTGGAACTGAGGAAGGGAAAATTTTTGACAGCTGATTTACCATCGAATATCAATCGGGGTGCCTGGTTGGACTAGAGTGAGTAACTCATCCATCTCTTCGTTGGTGATAGCAATACAGCCATTGGTCCAGTCAAAGCTTTGAACAAAGTTAGCTGGGCGAGTTTCGCCATTTCGTAGGCCATGGATTTTGATATTTCCACCAGGCTTTATTCTCCGTGTGGTTGCATAATCGATATCACTTTGGTTAGGGTAGCTGATGTGGATTGAACGATAAAATTCTGATTCATCGATAATAAAGTCTAAGTAGTAACGCCCTTCTGGCGTGCGTTGATCACCTTCTTGTCTTTTGTGGCCTTTTGGTGATTTCCCTAACGCAATGCGAAACTCACGTATGATTTGATGATCATCAATCAAATACATTCGGCGCTTCGACTTATCGACTTTGACTAAATCAACTTGTGCCACCGAGATAGACGTGAAAATAAGACAGCACGCTGTGATAGCAATTTGAGCAATCTTAAGCTTCATTTCCCTTCCACTTAAAATAGAAAGGTAGCGTTTTAGCTACCTTTCGTGACAAATTATTTCATCAGGGCGAAATAGAGAACATATCACGCTCTGTAAATCCCAGATTTTTTAATGCTTCGATTGCTTCCGCGCGACTCTTGGCGTCAACTTCAAGGGAAGCCATATGGGAACCATCAAAATAAACGATGACATAATGAGTACTGGGATCTGGCTTTTCAATTGCCGACATCATTCCTCCAGTTACCATTTCTCAATGTACTAGGACCTGAATAATGCCTCTTTTTTCTTGCCTTCATCTCGGTTACAGCTTAGCCAGTTCCTCCTCAGGCCTATTATTTGAACGAGGCATCTTGTCCACCTTTTTAATAAGTTTAAGCAGGTTTGTTGCATTCCAGCCAGTTTCTTGCGAAGAAAAATAGGATTTCTGCATCAGGTCTAACTCATTTCTTACTTCCTCAATCAAGGTTTTGTCGTCAATACTCACCTGATTTAGCCACTGTGAGGCGCAGTGCTGAGCCTTAAAATAGTCTTTGGACTCTAGAGCATCGATAAGAGCTGAACTTGAATTTGGCTCCAATTTTCGGTTGGTTTTTGGTTCTGAGCCCTGAACTTTACTTCGTACTAGCAGTACACTGGTGATGAGCCAAAGTAGTGCAAATAGGGCGGTGAGATATGGCCAAAACCCCGCGTCATGCACGGTAATGGTGTTTGTCTCAACAGGTGCTGAATACTGAGGCGCTGGAATTGAATTATTGAGATTCTCTCCTGGCTCAACAGCAAGAGTTAGCCCCTCTAAATGTGCTGTTCTTTGTTTTTTGTTTTGGCTATCCCACCAGTTCAGATCTAAACTTGGTAGCTCGATACTACCAGCCTGTTTAGGGATCAATACTTGTTTAAGCGTCATACGTGTAACGCCACTTTCAAGCTGCGAAAACTGGGGCTTTTCTGCATAAACGCGAATGTTTTCTGGGTAGTTGATATTGAGCTTAGGAAGACGCTCTTGAGGTAATCCTTCTACATCCAAGGTTATCTCACGAGTAATTGAATCGCCCACTTTGGTCGCAAGCTCGGTGCTCGGTGTGATTTTCTCTCCATTGGCTGCTGTCCATGTCTGTTTAAGAGACAGCATCGAAGTGGGTAACCATACGCCAGAGTATCCCTCAGGCTTTGGTTCAACATTTATGTTAAAGATTTCTGCGGGGATATTGACCGAGACAAGCTTTGTGGTGCCCACTCTATCGTTCCCGTAAATTACCGAGCCTTTAAATGCTGCGCTGTGCAAGGTATAGTTTCCTGAGTTGTCGGCTGTCACTCGATAATCTTGGTCAAGTACGGTGACTTCAACGCCATCAAGTACACTTTGATACTGATTAGGCTCACCAATTTGTGTGAGGGTAAGCCCCTCGACTTTTGGTGGCACAACTTGGGGATTTTGCAAGCGTCTTGGATCCGCTTTAATGATCAATCGCGTTCTTAGCGAAGCACTTTCATTTGGGTAGAGTTGGGTTTTATCTAAAGAAGTTCTGAGCTCGACCAAATCCGATACTTTTGGCTCGTCAGAGTCTTGTGTTACTTGTATCGCAATGGGTTTAGAGCTATTGCCATCAATGGTAAAAGCAGGAATTTTGGCAAGCCCCAGCTTTTGTGCTGCCAAGGTGATATTCCATTCACTTCTGACGCTCCGATTGCCATTGACAATATTTATTGATGAACCAAAGCTCGGCCTGCTGACGTAGAAATCTTTTTCAAGTGCACTGAAATCTAGGTCATCAGAGGACGCTTTTTCGTCGACCACAATACGCAATTGGAAAACTTCATTTTTGACGACTTTATTCTTGCTTACGGTTGCCCATATGTTGGCAGCGATAGAAACAGGGCTAAAAAAGGCCATTGTTAGAGCGACTAAGCTCATCAGTTTAAATGCTCTTTGATTCATAATTACCACTTCTTACCTGTGTTCTCTGGTGGTTGCTTTGATTTTGCTTGTAATATCAGTTGTGCTTTGAGAAGACGACTGGGATCTCGAGCGCTCTCTACTTGTTCAAGTTTTCGCAGCGCTGGATCGATAGGTTCAGCCCCTTCCTGTCGAGAGAGTTGTTGTGATTCTTGTTCTAAGGGTTTATCGGACGTCTTTATTTCCTTTGGCGTTGATTCCTGCTCAGAAGAGGCTTGGGCCGTTTCATCTTTGTCTTTTGATTGTGGCTTTTGCTGATCGTTTGCCATTTTTTGTTCGTCAGACTGGTTCTGCTTGGACTCTTGATCTTGGGACTTTTCCTCTGCTGTAGAATTTTCCTCTGATTGAGAACCTTGTTGTTGCTCTGATGAAGAATTCTTATCAGACTCTTGTTGCTGTTGCTGTTGCTGTTGCTGTTGCTGTTGCTGTTGCTGTTGCTGTTGTCGAACAATTTCTAGGTTATGTTTGGCATCTGAGTTATCAGGTTGTTGCTCTAGTACTTGTTCATAAAGGCTTATCGCTTGGTCAAAATCTTTGTTTTGAGCATACGCATTGGCAAGGTTATACTTTCCTCTCGGTGTCTGTACGCCCTTTAATGACTCAATGGCAGCAGCAAAATCACCTGCTTCATATTGTGCCATGCCTTGCCATTCTTTATTTTTAAATAGCTCTGCTGCTTGTTTATATTCCTTAGAATCAAACAGCCTTTTTGCTTGCTGATCGTCATTAAGCCAAGGTGAAGCCTCGACACTATTGATGTTCATGGCAGGCAGAATGACAACGAGTAGAGCGAAGACCACCCCACGACGAAACGTGATGAGAGCAGGTATAAGTAATAATGGTACTAACCAGATGCCGTTGTTTACTCGGTCCATGACTTGTTTGGCTTGATTGAGCGTACTGGTTGCTTCCACTTCATTGGTTAATCGACTAATTGCTTCAATATCACTGTTGTTAAGCTGGATAGGAGTGAATAAGCTTTTAGATGTGCGAGCAAGTTTAGCCATGTTGGCGAAATTTGATTTTGCCACTACAGTGTGTCCAGACTCAGATTTAAGCAATGTACCATCGGAGAGCTGGATAGGAGCCCCGGCTTGGCTGCCCACACCTAAAATCGTCAGTCGCCACTTTGTGCCCTTGAGCAGAGTTTCAATGTTATCTGCTTCTTGGTCATCGATGTCGTCTGTAAAGAGCACTAAGTCACCTTGAGACAAGCCAGTATTTTTCATCATACTAATGGCCTGCTCTACAGCAATTGCAGCATTAGCACCTTGAAATGGCATGAGATCTGGGCTGAGATTTGGGATTAAGTTTAAAATGGTATGGGTATCTGACGTCATTGGACTGACGGTATATGCATCTCCGGCATAGACGATAAGACCTGTACTACCTTCACTCCACTGCTTTAGTAAGTCACGGGCTTTATACTTAGCTTGAGTTAGTCGATTCGGTTTAATATCAGTCGCATACATGGACATAGACATATCCATGATAAGCACTCGACCACTTTGGTTGGAAAAGCTTGGCCTTTCTGATGCAGTAAAGCTTGGACCAGCTAAAGCAACAATGGCAATAACCCCTGTGACAGCTGCTATGCTGATGCTCAGGTTACGAGATGAGTTATGACTAAGGCCCATTGCCTTTGCTAAATGCGGTGCAATCAAGGTTTTACTTCGACTGCGCTTAATCAGCCAAATAACCATGATAGCAAGTGGTAGCATCATTGCTAACCACTCTGGGTAAAGAAAGCGAAAATCAGACATGGTTTCTCCTGATAATCAACAATGAAAAGAAGCAGATAAGTGCAATAGCTAAGGGGATAGAGAACCAATCTTGCTGGGGTCGCCAAGTTTGCGTTGTTTGACTAATAGGCTCAAGCTCATTGATGGTATCGTAGATGCTGGAAAGTTCTTGGCTATCTCTGGCTCTGAAGTATTTTCCACCAGTAATTGAAGCAATTTCCTTTAGAGATTTCTCATCTAAATCCTTTGCTGTATTGACTTTTCGAGTCATAAAGAACTCTTTCACCAGCATCTCACCCGCTCCGATACCGACAGTGTAAATGGTGACGTTGTATTTTTTGGCAATATTGGCCGCCTCAATCGGGTCAAGTACGCCTGCGGTATTGGTGCCATCACTGAGTAATATCATCACTCGTTGAGGGGCATCTCCGTCGATGAAAGTTTTGGTCGCTAAACCTATCCCTTCACCTATGGCTGTCTTATCGCCAATCAGGCGAAGAACAGTCTGGTTGAGCTGCTGACTGACTGTTTTCCTGTCTAGCGTTAGTGGGGTTTGCAAATAAGCATGATCGGCGAATAGAACTAAGCCCAAACGATCCCCTTGGCGCCGACTAATAAAGTCGCCTAATACCTGTTTTACCGCCGTTAGGCGATCAATGTAATCGCCATTTAACTGCATGTCTTCTTGGCTCATTGAGTACGAGAGATCGACCACTAGCATCATATCTCTGTGCTTAGGTTGTGTGATGACAGGATCGCCGTACCAAACTGGTCTTGCAGATGCAGTAACCAGAGTAATCCAGATCACTGCGGTTAAACCTTTAGCCATTAAACTCCACGATGAGTTACCTGCCGGAGATTGGGGCAGGTAGGGCATATAAACAGGAGATGATGTTTGAGCTGGGGGCAATAAAAAATAAATTAGTAGTGGCAAAGGCAGCAGAAGGAAGTTCCACCACCATACAAACTCTATATTAGCCAACTTTTGTCCTCCTTCGTTTGGGGGGAAGTGCTTCATTGACCCATTGTGAGCAATGAGAGACGAGTTCTGACGCATTACCTAAGGGCTCTTTTGAATAAAGAGCGACCTGCCAGACTTCGTAATTATCTAAAAATATGGGCGCTTTTACCTGCGTATCGAGAAACGCGTACCACTCCTTACCAGTCAATTTAGCGACTTCTTCTCTTGGGTAGTAACACAACGCGGCTTGGCGAAGCAATTCAAACGCTTCTGCTGGCTTTTCACCGGCTTGAATCAACCTTAAAGCGGTTTTCTTTGGCGCCAGCCTTTTTTTATTCCAGCGATAAATGAGCCATATGGCCAAAATAGATAGAAGAGTGGTACCAGCGCTTGCCCACCAACCCCAAGCGATAGGAAACCAAGAGGGGAGCTCAGGCAAATGCATCGGATTGAGTGGTAACAGAGAATCCTTGTTTAATGTGCTCATTGATCACGTCCTGATAATTGTTGTAGTAGTGATTTTTGAGTCGAGAGACAAGTAAAGCTCAAACCATGACTGTGAGATAAGCTTTTTAGCTGATGCTGCTTGCTTTCAAACGCTGCAGCAATCTGATTACGTACTTTGCGAGAAGAAAAGTCTACCCACATGGTACTGCGCTTATCAGACACCTGCTCAACTCCCCGATAGTCCGTAATACCAGACTCCAAGGGGTCGGATATTTGAACTAATCTCACTTGATTGTGGGATCGCAGGCGAGAAATTAACAACTGATTTTGCTCGGAAAAGCGTAAAAAGTCGCTGATTATCACAACTTCGCTGCCTTTAGGGCAAAGACGGTTTAATGCATGAAACCCCTCATTCATATCGTTTGAGCGGATATCAGCGGGATCAAGCAATATGCTTTGATGCAGCTTTACCAAATTTTGGATCATCGCCAACGGACCTTGGTTACGACTGCTTGGCTTAAGCTCGGTAAGCTGATTTCCTGTATCGATAATGGCGCCCACACGGTCTTTTTGTGCCACAGAGAGCCAGGCAATTAAGCTCGCCATATGGGCTGCAAGGACTGACTTAAACATGAGCTTTGAGCCAAAGCGCATGCTGGCGCTCAGGTCAATGTACAAAATAATCGGTTTTTCGCGTTCTTCCGTGAATAACTTTGTATGAGGCTTGCCAGTGCGAGCTGTAACTCGCCAGTCTATGCTACGTACGTCATCGCCGGCTTGGTATTGCCTGACTTCTGCAAAGTCCATCCCTCTGCCAAGTTGCTTACTTTGGTGTTGGCCAAGTACCTGAGACCATAAACTCTTTGCTGGTGGTAACCAGTGAATAGCGTGTTGTTTAAAATACAACAGTTCATCAAGACAAAGATTTACGCCATCAGAATATGGAGATAGCTGTTTATCCATTGGTAAGCCCTACGCGCTGCCTACGAGCGAGAGCAGTCGATTGACGACTTGGTTGGCGCTAATCCCTTCTGCCTGAGCTTGATAGCTAAGTAGGATACGATGTCTAAGGACAGGGAAAGCCATCACTTGAACATCTTCGGCGGTAACATAATCACGGCCTGATAGCCAAGCGTGAGCACGCGCGCACCTATCGAGTGCAATCGTTGCACGTGGGCTGACTCCCATTTCTATCCAATTATTCAGTGTATCGTCGTATTGAGTCGGCTGGCGCGTCGCCATGACAAGTCGGATAATATAGCTCTCGACAGTTTCCGCCATGTGAATATTCAATACTTCTTGTCGTGCGGAAAATATGTCTTGCTGACTAATCTTAGGAGCCGTAATGTTTTGCTTACCTTTGGCCTCTCCTCGATTTAGGCGTAGTATCTCGAGTTCGCTCTGTGCATCAGGATAGTCAACATTAAGGTGCAGAAGAAATCGGTCGAGCTGCGCTTCGGGCAGAGGATAGGTCCCTTCTTGCTCAATAGGGTTCTGTGTTGCCATGACTAGGAACAACTCAGGCAAAGGATAGGTTTTTCTGCCGGCGGTAATTTGCTTCTCAGCCATAGCCTCTAGCATTGCAGCTTGTACTTTTGCTGGCGCTCGGTTGATTTCATCGGCTAGGATTAAAGAGTTAAATATAGGTCCAGCTTGGAAGGTAAACTCCCCTGTTTCTGGGCGGAAAATATCGGTTCCTGTCAGATCCGCGGGTAACAAATCAGGAGTAAATTGTATGCGGTGAAAGTCGCCTTCAATACAATCGGCAAGTGATTTAACCGCTCGGGTTTTCGCAAGGCCTGGCGGCCCCTCGACTAATATGTGCCCATCAGCAAGCAGTGCGACTAAAAGTTGTTTGACTAACTCAGTCTGACCAATGATTTGTGTGCTTAAATACTGCTGTAACTCGTTAAATGGTTGAGAATTCATCAATACTTATCTCCTAACTTTTTCTCTTAGTGGTTTTATTGACGAAAAAGTTCATCTAGTCTGCTTCTATGATCTAGCGATTGAATGATTGTTAATCAAATCAGATACCAGATATAAATATCATTATTTCAATTGCTTACATTATGGGGATTAATGCTCATCTTACAAGTCATCAATATTGAAAAATGGGTTTTACAAACTTGCAAACACCAGCGTTTACTCACGCCAGTATTCGAGAGACAAAACATGGTTAGCTCAGCTTAAGCAGTTAGGGTAAAATAAGGCATTGCGATGAATTGAGCCCCGAAAATATGAGTCACATAGAAAACGAATTAGAGCAGATGGCCAACGAAATTAACGATGAGCCAGAAGTCGCTCTGCCGTCACTTGAAGAACAGAAAATGATAGTGTCCGAGCTGAAAAAGCTTGAGGAAGCAGGGGAGTTAACCCCTGAAGTACTGGAACGTTACTTTGGCAAGTTCTATTCTAAAACGGACAAGCCAGTTCACTAAGCGTAACGTTTATCGCCACTTCTACCGATGACAACCAAGATTTAGCTTGTCGAGGATGGTGGATCGTAACGGTGAGACTTTTTAAAATAGTTAAACAGCGCTTTTAATATGGTTTTATCTGTGACGGATGCGCCATCAAATTTTAAGCCATAACTGAAATAATCTTCGACAGGGACGACGTGCATAATGGTGGCTTTAATCGTTATGCTTGTTCTGCCATGTGTTGCGACTTCTTGTGGTAGTTTAACTTCTATATCGACAAGGCTATCGCCCTTAAATTCGGTATTGGAGCGGACTTTGGCGCCTTCCATACTAATGTCACTTGTTAGTCCTTCAGCATGAGTACTTCCCTGTGACATTTTTACCCTAATTTTGTTATCTGCTCTTGGCTCGGCACGTTGCTCATCTTCTGGCATTGCCATCGATTCATTGATATTTGTTTCAAAGCCTCTTAGCTGTCTGTCGAGTGTCTCGGATATTTCATGTAGGTCACTGGCAACCAGCGAGGTTGTCTTGGCTTTACTGCTACTTTCTGAGAGCACTTTAAACAGCTCTTTCAACTTGGTGTCTAGATATTGCAGATTGTCAGCTTGCTCTCGGTTGAAATTAGCAATCACTTCGGCACTCTCAGTGGTTTTACTAATTCCATCAGACATGGTGGTAAAAGACTCGACGGTATTCGCAGAGGTTTTCTGAGTTTGATGTACAGCGCCAACCACGGCTTGCATTGAGTTGACCGAGTTTTCCACTTTTTCCATCAGTTGAGTGATAAGGTCTGATATTTCTTGGCTTGAGCTTGATGTTCTTGCAGCTAGATTTCTTACCTCATCTGCTACAACGGCAAAGCCTCTACCTTGATCGCCAGCGCGTGCAGCTTCTATTGCAGCGTTAAGTGCGAGTAAGTTTGTTTGCTCGGCAATATTGTGAATAGACTCTGTGATTTCATTGATTTGAAGGGTGAAGTTTTTCAGCTCCTCGATTTGTTCCGCGGTATGGTTAACAGAGTCCACGGCCGTGTTAAGCTCTTGAATACTGTTATTGACAACAACAATGCCTGATTGGGCGGTTTCCATGGTTGTTTTAGATGTGCTCTCGGTGCTTTTAATGTGTTCGCTGACTACATCAGAAATCTCCAGCAGCGATGTAATGGCTTCGAGTACCTGAGATGAGTTTTCTTGCTCTAACTGACTGCTTGATGATATTTCAGAAGAAACCGCTGAAACTTGGTGAGCGGAATGCGCCATTTGGCGACTATTTTGTTGGACGACATTAATCACATCATGCAGAGACACACGCATCTGCTCGATGTTTTGGGTTAGGTTGCCCATCTCATTGTTAAAATGCTCTTTTTCGTTGTAATCTTTTAGATCACCTGTGGTTATGCGCTGGGTGGTTTTTATTGCTTGTCCGATAGGCCCGAGCACATTTCGCAATGTTAGTTCGGCGAGAATTAATGTAAGTAACACCGAGAAAACTGCGATGATGATTTGATTGCGCTCCATTGTAAGAATCTTCTCGAAGGATTCATCATTAAACATGAGTACGGCTTTATTCATGTTTGCCAGCACTTTTACACTGTATTCACTGAGCGCTGCGAGGTTTTGAGGGTTATCGCCATCCTCTAAGATACTGGCGACATTTTTCTTTTGTTGCTCCCACATTTGTTTGACTACCTTTAGCTGCTTCTGGATGTGGGGAGGTGCGGGAGGAATATCAACAGGCTTGGTCATGCCTAAGTCTTTGTAGGTTTTTCCTCCACGGGTGAGCGCTTCGAGGGTAATATCAAACAACTGCTGTGTTTTGCGGCTGGCAGAGATGTCGGGCTTACTCTTCTTTTGGTGTGCAATATCCATCGCAAGCAAAAACTCTTTGGTGAATTTCTGAGTCAGCATTCGCTGCCTGCCCGCGATATTGATAACCAAACCATCACTTTTTTGTTTATCGAGAGAGGTGATGGTATAGCCAATGATTGTGGTAAGAATCACAGTAAAAAGTACGGTCAGGAGTCTGAGTTTTGCCTTGAGGCTTAAACTGGCAAAGTTGAACAAAACATGTTTTTGCATTGACATCGATTTTCCTTAAACCTTTCTCGAGTTGATTTTTTAATCACAACTTAAAAGTTATATCCATACTTCACTATCATCAAGTTGGGAAGGCTGATCATTTTTCAATCTGTGGTGTAAAAGGGAGATGTTTTTGATATTGACTCGCTCTGCCTTGGCAGTTCGCAAAGCCCAAACAGTATTGTTAGTAAGAACCTATAAAATAAAAAAGCGCCCTGAATGAGCGCTTATAACTTATAAAATAGTGTTGGACTTAAGGCACATTATGACCTTTAGATGCTACCCATACTCGATACCATTGCTCACGAGTTAATTCTAGTTTGAGGGAGTCTGCGGCTATTTTAACTCTCTCTATTTTGCCTGAACCTATGATTGGTATAGGTTTCGATGGGAGCATTCTTACCCAAGCGTATATAACTTGCTCGATACTCTCTGCCCCTACTTCACATCGAATCGCTTCTAATTCGTCTCTAACCCTTTTGGCTTGCTCGCTTGAACCAGTAAAAATACTGCCTCCACCTAAGCAAGACCAAGCCATTGGTTTGATGCGATTCATCTGGAGCAAGTCCAAAGTTCCATCATGGGCAACATCAAAATTGATAGGGTTTATTTCAACTTGGTTAGTGACCAGAGGCTTGGATAACCGAGATTGGAGTAAATTGAACTGACTTGGGGTAAAGTTTGAAACGCCGAAGTGTTTAACTTTGCCTACTTTGTAGAGTTCACTAAACGCATCAGCAACTTCATCAGCATCCATTAACAAGTCTGGTCTATGGATAAGCAAAAGATCAATCTGTTCTATGCTGAGCCTTTTCAGTGAGTTGTCGACGGACTGATGAATATGCTTGGCACTTGTATCGTAATGGTTAATTTTACGGGTAGGAAATTGTGCGTCACACAGCATAATGTCACACTTAGTCACTATCTCAATCTGTTCTCTGATTGAAGGGTCAAGTTTGAGTGCTTCTCCAAATAATGACTCACACTGATATCCCCCGTAAATATCAGCATGATCAACCGTTGTGATGCCTAAATCTATGTGCTGCTTAAGAAAAGATAATCTACTTTTCGCTGTCATTCCCCATTCAGCAAGCCGCCAATAACCTTGAACCAACTCAGATAATTCTGGCCCTTGGGGAGCAATTGTCATCTTCGATACCATAGCTTTGTTTCTCTTTCGACTAGATTTGGCGTTACAGTATGCTTGTTTAGGACATTACTCAAATGATAAAAATGACAACTGAGAACATGCCGACAAACTATAACTGTCTTTAGAATATGTATGCTGCACCAGAATCCTCGCTTTGATCGTTGTCTTGGCTGTTAATTCCGGTAGCGTCAGAGTCTTCTTCTATAGCTCCAACTGCGAGGGCCTTGCCATCACCCGATAAAGAAATTGAGCCAAATAGATCATCTCTGCCACTATTAGAGGCTTTGATATAAGCTTCTTGACTCCATCGGCTACCAAATCGAAATATATAGGCAGCCCCTGATTCGGCAAGAGTATTATTGTCGTTTCCGTTTGCACCAATCGCGTTAGAGTCCTCTCCTCGTGCTCCGACTGCCAATGATTTTCCGTCTTCGGATAACATAACTGTGCCGCCAAATGAATCTCCCGCACCACCATTTGAGGCTTTAATATAAGCCTGCTGGCTCCAGCCTGAATCACTTAAGCGGAAAATATAGGCAGCTCCCGAGCCCTGAGCACTATTATTATTGGCTCCGATGTTTATTTCGTTTGAATTCGAGCTTTCTTTAGATGCGCCAACCGCTAAGGTCTTTCCGTCCTGTGATAACGATACTGAAACCCCGAATAAATCTCTTGAACCAGTATTTAGAGGTTTAATATAAGCCTGCTGTGTCCAATTTTTATTACTGAACTGAAATACATAAACAGCGCCAGCGTCAACTAAGTCATTATTACTTTCTCCAACATTGATTTCTGTTGAAGATGATCTTTCTTGTGAGGCTCCGACGGCTAGGGTATTACCATCTTCTGATAGGGCAACAGACTCGCCAAATCTATCATCACCATCTGTATTGGAAGCTTTTATATAGGCTTCTTGGCTCCAATTTATACCATCAGAGCGAAACAAGTAGACTGCGCCAGCATCTGTAATGGATGGGCTGTTGCCTTGATCTTGGTTTATCCCTGTTGACGTAGAGGCCTCTTCTGTTGCGCCAACGGCAAGCGTTTTTCCGTCTGCCGATAGGTCGATAGAGTTACCAAATAGATCACCACTGTCAGTGTTGGAAGCTTTTATGAAGGCTTGCTGAGCCCAATTACTACCGTCATAGCTGTAGATGTACACAGCACCAGAATTAGTTGCTGAGCTGGGGCCTGAATTGTTGACGCCTTTTGCATTGGTCGACTCCGTTGGTGCAGCCACAGCAAGTGTATTTCCGTCTGCGGATAAATCGACGCTCATGCCGAACCAAGAATACTCATCTGTATTAGAAGCCTTAATATAAGCTTGTTGATCCCATATACTGCCATCAAACCGAAAGAGGTACGCAGCACCAGCATAAGTAAGCGAATCATTGTCTGAGTCTGAACTATTTATTCCAGTTGCATTTGATGATTCTTCAGGTGCTCCGATGGCGAGTGTCTTACCGTCCCTAGATAGAGAAACACTAAAACCAAACTCATCACCTTTGCCTGTATTAAATGGCTTTATATATTGTATTCTTGGTGTAAGGCTTTGTGGTGATATAGATTTTTCGTTCGAAATTTGCTGGCCAAAATCATTTTTGGCGATAACAAAAAACTGAGCTGATAGGTTCTCTAAAACACCAAAATCCTCTAAGCTCGACTGGGTCGTATTTGTGGAGTCTATGGCATCACAATCATCTTTCATTTGTTGGTTTTTTCTACAAAGAGTGTAGCTATTAGCACCTGTAGACTCACCCCATTTAAATTTGGCTCCTTCAGTGGAGATAACAATTTCTTCCAAATTAAACCGAGATGGTGCTTGATTTTTACTGCTACTGTTCGAGTTAGTGCTAGTTCCGCTGCCATTACCACTGTCTCCACATCCTGATAGCACAATGATCATAAATAAAGTGGTTATTTTGTATTTGGCGGACACATTAAGCATAAGGCTACCCCTCTTTGATGACTGAGTCATTTAAACTTAGGGGTAGGTTAATAGGTACGCAACATTTCTGGGTAATCAAACGAAGTTCTTACAGAATCACGCATATTTCAGGGTTCGTAACATAGATAAAACATTACGCCTGCTTTCTGATGCTACGAATTTGTATTTAATTTTTGATTTACGTAAATCAGTTCATCAGTATTAAAACCACGCTGTTTAGACATTTTTTCAAATTTCTCTATGACCTCATGACTGACGGTTGGAGTTCGAGAAAGTAGCCATAAATAGTCGTGATTTGGCCCAGAAATGAAGGCATAGCTGTAATTATCTTTATCTAGTTCAAATACGACATAAGAGCCGTAAAAAGGCCCGAAAAAGGAGACTTTCAGATACCCCTCATCGGCACTGTTAACAAAGAAGGCTTTGCCTTGGGCCTCGCTCCATTCATCGTTCCTTGCGTCGTATCCTCGATTGAGAACGGACACTCCGCCATCATCTCTTAGTGAGTATTGCGCAGTGACGTCGGATAACCCACGTTCAAAGGAGTGATCTAGCCGCGCTATCTCATACCAAGTACCAAGGTATTTGGAGAGTTCGAAGTTATCAACGGGCTCAACGGATTTAGGCATGCCTAAGCAGCCGGATAAAGCAAATAACATGGCAGCAAGTAGTATGTTTTTCATTGGTATCTCCGCAGTCAAACTAGATGATACGTCATGTATCTTGAGAGGATCACAGTATAAATATGAGAGGGATAAAGTGTTACTTAGTATCGCTTGTTGAACTCTTAATAAGTTGTACTACATACGCAGTGATGGCAAGTATTTCAAATACCCAAAACAGAGGGAGTAGACCAAATGGCTCAATTAAAGTCCCGTCATCATCGATGTGAGACCCAATTAGAGCATACGTTAACAAGCACAGTAAGCCGATAATACACAGTGTCATGCTAGTTCGGTTAGGAATAAGTTTTTTCATATTGCCCCTTTGAGATGGTTTTAGCAATGCACTTAGCCGTTGGGTCAATCTATGAATGCATGCTTCTTCGTGCAAACTTTTAAAATGGAGTTTCAGCCTCGAATGTCATTCGTTCTTTGGTGTATGGGTGTTCTATCATAAGGCGCTGTGCGTGAAGGTGTAATCGCTTTGCTCTTTGTCCATAGAGGCCATCTCCATACATGGGCATGTTGAGCCCAAGATGATGAGCACAGTGAACCCTTAGCTGATGAGTTCTGCCAGTTTTGGGGTAGAGGTATAACCTACTTTGTCCTTCTTTGACCTGGACGCACTCCCAGTAGGTCTCGGCCGGTTTACCATGTTCAAAACAGACCAGTTGACGGGGCCTGTCATCGGGATCGCCTCGCATGGGTAAATTAATTTGGCCGCTTTGGTCCTGCACTTCTCCTTCTACAATGGCTACGTAGCGTTTTTCTACGGTTCTAGTAATAAACTGTTTCTGTAAACTTTTATTCGCTCGTTTAGTTAAGGCGAACACGAGTAGGCCTGATGTCGCCATATCCAGCCTGTGTATAACAAATGGACCTTCCGCGTTAGGGTAGAGTTTTTGGAGTCGAGTAATGGCTGAGTCTTGTATGGTTTTACCAGGAATAGAGAGAAGGCCGGCAGGTTTATTAATCACAACGAGCGCTTCATCTTCAAATACAATGTCCATCGTATTATGTTCTGCCCATGCTTTCTCAAGAGGGTTATCATCCACATCCATACCTTGAAGCATGTGGCCGAGTATAGGCTGACATTTACTGTGACAAGAAGGGTAGAACGTCTTATGTTGGCGGATTTCTGATGCAGGGGAGTTACCCCACCAAAATTCAGCCATAGCCAGAGGTTTAAAGCCATGTTTAAATGCGTAGTGAAGAAGTTTTGGCGCCGCGCATTCCCCTGCGCCCGCTGGGGGAGTGATGCCTTTAAATATCGAGTTTAGTGATTTTTCTTCCGCGAGAATATTTAAAAAGCGGTACTGCTCAAACAATTTGTGCTGCAGTGCATTCGATAGCGTTTTGCGCTTATCTTTTAGCTGGTTTAGCTCATGGTCAAGCTTCTGCCACTCGCTTTTCACCTGATCAATCTTGTCTTGCCACTCTAGTTTTAGGTATTTAAGCGTGTTTTTATCATCGACACTTTGCTTTGCGAGGCTGTCCAGTACACGCTCAAGCTCGGCTCCGTTGAGGTGCGATTGAGCATCTTGGCGCTGCAATTTTCTTTCAGCCCGATTGGCGATCATTTTCGCTCGATGAGTGCTTTCTTCTTTTTTATAGTTTGATTCGAGTTTTTCAACCTGACTGGCAAGCTCTGTTAGTTGAGTACCGCTATTAAGAGCATCTATCTGGTCATTGATTGACATGATCTCTTTATTGTCGGCATGAAAAAAGCTTTGCTTAGCAAACATATCAAACACGGGAGGGACAAAGTGTGTGAGTTCACTTTGCCCAGCGACTTTCCCTGAAAAAGCCGATAGATAACCAATTTCGCCTTTTGTAGATTTGACGATAAGCACGCCGAACATTTTTCCCACTCCATCAGAATGACTATTCAGTCCAAAATTGTGAACCCATTCGCTTTGGGTGAGCAGGTATTGCTGAAGCTCGCTGGCAGCAAGCTTACACAATGGATGTGGCTCATAGAAAAACGGGAAAGTGAATTTTTCAGGCAAGCTATATTCATCAATACAAGCATTGAAAGGGGTAAAAAGAGAGAGGCTGTGATGCATATGATTTGCCAAAGTGACCAAATAGGAGCCAGATTTTACTCATTTATCGATGAATTTCCAGTGGCTCCTACTTGGGTTAGCCTCAATCTTCTGTGGGCTTCAATCTGATCTTAGGCTTCTAGATTACTCCCTAACTTTAGCTGCTTGAATCGTTTGATATTACGAAACAAGACCAAGACCGCAATGCCCATAACAATGGTTGTCATTGCATTGACTACAGACTGCGAAGAGCCATCGTAAAAGCCGCTGGCTACATCAATAGCAATCGCCACCAAAACAAGTCTAATAGAGGTAACCAAAGATGCAGCAATGCCAGTCATCTCTGGAAATACCTGCATGGAGTCTGCAAAGAAAAGTCCTATAGAAAGTGCGGCTCCCACTGAAAATACGCACACAATAAAGGTCAGAAAGTCCGGTGAGCTTAGCATCTTATTTGGCACCAGCCAAAACGAGGCGATGGAGAGAAACATCAGGCAGAGCCCAGAGCCTTTTAATTTTTCTACACCGAAGCGGTCGATAAGGCGCCCGTTGCTCAAGCTAAACAGAGCAAAGGTGCCTAGTGTGGCCATTTGGTGAAATGGAAAATGCTCGGGCTTGACCTCAAGGTTATCAACATACAAAAGCGACATATTTGAGACAAACACCATGTAGCCTGCGAGAATTAAACTGGTTATTAGTGTGCTATACCAGAATGAGTAGGATGAAAGTATGCATTTATAGTCACTCATTACTCGCTTGGGAATCAATTTCTTACGTTTTTTGCTAGGTAGAGACTCAGGAACAAACAAAAAGCACTTAACTGCTGAGATAAATACCAAGATGGCGATAAACTCAAAATTTGCATGGTATCCCATGTGAATACTGATCCACCCGCCAATCAGCGGAGCAAAAGCCATGACACTAACTGTGAGTGCGTTGAGGTCCGCCACTAATTTTGCTGCCGACTCTTCTTCAAAAAGATCGAAGATCATTGTGGTTCCCACAATGATACAGGCTGAACTGCCAAAACCTTGAATTAGACGAAACGCGAGCAACTGATCAATAGTTTGAGCAAATACACAGCCAATGCTGGCGCCAAGAAATATCAAGAAGCCAAACATCATAATAGGTCGGCGACCAAAGTGGTCTGAAAGTGGCCCGTAAATAAGTGAGCCTAAGCAGATACCAATAAAATTGTAGCTAATAATTCTCTGAACCATGACTGCATTAGTGTTTAAATCCTTAAGGATGTCTGGAAAAGTAGGCAGATAAATATCGGTCTCCATGGATGCTGCAAGAAAGATAAACACCATTAAAAAACGAAACCACTTTCCTTGATGAGATATAGGGAACATAGTTAATCCAACTGAATTATATTTTAGATACCACAAGCTGGCTTCACTGAAAAGTAAAGCTATATGCTTGATAAACATTGTTATTTTAGGAATGCGACTGGCTAGAGAGGATGTGTGCCATAAGGTAGTGCATACCCATCACTCAGTTGTGAATAAGTGATGACTCAATTTAACATTTTATTTTTATTTGACAAGTAACATTGTAAGTAAATAACAAAACAATTGCATACTGTCACAATTTTGAGATGAGTAACCGAGAGTTGTTACTCATCCACTGCAAGAATCAGGTATTAACTAAAAATAGTTGGGGGGAGCGGTTGGCAATGGCTGCTCGTCTTTTGAGTACAACAAGCAATCAGTATCCAGAATGCGCTTAAAACCCAATTTCGTATAGAACTCATGGTTAATATCGCTATGCAAATACAAAGTTTGGCAGTTTTGCTGCTCGAATAGCTCATCCTTTAGTAGCGTCACTAGTTTTGACGCATAACCTTTTTGCCTATGTTTGGGAGGGGTAGACAAAGAGCCGATTCCAAAACAACCAGTCTTAAGCCCAAATCCATCCCGGTAAACAATTGCAGATGAAACAAGGACTTCTTTATCAACCAGCACATACCAAATACCCAATTGATATTTTTTGCTTTGGCGGCAAAGGGACAGATATTCCTCATAAGATAGGCCACTTCCCCATACGTCAAACCCCATTTCATAAATAGTATCGAGCTCACAGGCTTTGGCTTTTCTTAACTGCATGTGTCTGCCTCGCAAATAACCCAATAACGAGTAATTGGGTAAGGGAAAACTTTCCCCATCACGATATCAATAAACTCTCCTCCGTTTGCTTCAATCACTCCACGGGAGGCGTGATTTTTCTCATCGGCAGTGATCAAAGCCTTCGATATACCGAGCGACTTTGCAATCGGTAGAGCGAGCTTTAGCATGGTTTTTCCATGGCCTAGTGCGCGGTAGGAAGGCGCAATATCGTATCCGATATGGCCACCTTCAAAGCAAAGAAATGGGTTATCAATGGTGTGACGAACTCTGATCACGCCAAGGATATTTCCCTTTGTGTCTACCATCCAAAAATGACTACAGGGGACATAGTCTTGGCGCAGATTTGTACCATTCGCTTCGTCAGTTAATCGCTGAAGATAGGCATCAAAGTCATCGACGCCTTCACGATAGTATTCGGCATTGATACTGTCATTGTCCTCAAAATCTTGATAGAGAGCAAAAAACGCCGCGCGATACTCAAGTGATGGTGATACCAGCCTCATTTCCTTCCTCGAGTTTATTTAAACATATGTTTCGCGTGGAACATCAGGTGATCTTCAATAAAGCTTGAGATGAAATAGTAGCTATGGTCGTAACCTTCTTGCATACGCAGCTCAAGGCTTGAGTTGTGTGTTTTTGCAGCATTGACCAAAGACTCTGGCTTCAATTGTTCGTGTAAAAAACTATCTGCATCACCTTGGTCGACCAAAATAGGCAGTGGTGATGAATTTTGCTTGAGTAACTCTGTAGCGTCGCAAGCTTTCCAGGCCTCCAGATCTTGTCCTAGGTAAGCGCCAAACGCTTTTTGTCCCCATGGGCATTGTGTTGGGTTACAAATCGGGCTAAAGGCTGAGATGGATGTGAAGCTATTGGGGTTGTTCAATCCAATGGTCAAGGCTCCGTGTCCTCCCATACTGTGCCCTGAAATCGCTTTGATGTTTGATACAGGAAAGTTAGCCTCTATTAACGAGGGTAGCTCTTTTACTATGTAGTCGTACATGTGGTAATGCTTAGACCAAGGCTCTTGGGTCGCATTTAGGTAGAATCCAGCGCCTTTGCCTAAATCGTATGCATCATCGTCCGCTACATCATCACCGCGCGGGCTAGTATCAGGGGCGACAATCGCGATACCAAGCTTGGCTGCGGTATTAAATGCCCCAGCTTTTTGCATAAAGTTTTCATCGGTGCAGGTTAATCCAGAAAGCCAATACATGACAGGAACAGGAGACTCCTTGCTTGCATTTGGTGGAAGAAATAGGGCAAAGCGCATTGTGCAGTTTAAGGCAGTTGACTCGTGAGTGACTTGTTTGTGCCAGCCGCCAGCAACTTTGTTTTGACTGATATTGGTTAAGTTCATAGTACCATCTCTAAACAGCCACCATAACGTTTGTTATGATGGCTATGAGTATTCAAAAAAGGAGGGGTTATCTGTCCATATGGATAACAGAGCGGATGCTTTTTCCTTCATGCATGAGGTCGAAGGCGTGGTTCACTTCTTCTAGGCTCATTGTATGGGTAATAAATTCCTCAAGGCCAAATTCACCTGCCATGTATCGTTCTACAATTTCAGGCAATTCAGAGCGGCCCTTTACACCGCCAAAAGCACTTCCACGCCATACGCGGCCTGTCACTAATTGGAAAGGTCTGGTGGAAATTTCTTGTCCAGCGCCTGCCACCCCTATAATGACTGATTCTCCCCATCCTTTGTGACAACACTCAAGAGCTTGACGCATAACATTAACGTTGCCGATGCATTCAAACGAATAATCGACACCACCATCTGTCATTTCGACAATGTACTCTTGAATAGGAACATCAATAGATTGAGGGTTGATAACGTCTGTTGCGCCGAGTTGTTTGGCGAGGTCAAACTTACTTTCGTTAATATCGATACCTATGATACGGCTAGCGCCTGCCATTCTAGCACCAATGATAGCTGAAAGGCCGATTCCACCGAGACCAAATATAGCGACAGTGTCACCTTTTTCCACTTTGGCGGTATTGAGTACAGCGCCCATACCAGTTGTAACGCCACAACCCAATAAACACACTTCCTCTAGAGGAGCCTCTGGATTGACTTTGGCTAATGAAATTTCAGGAAGTACTGTGTATTCCGAGAATGTTGAGCAACCCATATAGTGAAAAATAGGTTGTCCGTTGATTGAGAATCGCGTTGTTCCATCAGGCATTAAGCCTTTACCTTGTGTTTCACGAACCGCTTGGCAAAGGTTTGTTTTTCCTGATGTACAAAACTTACACTCACGACATTCAGCGGTATACAGAGGGATGACATGATCACCAACTTGTACACTGGTGACACCTTCGCCGACCATTTCAACAATTCCACCCCCTTCATGACCAAGAATGGCGGGGAAAATACCTTCTGGATCTTCGCCAGATAGAGTAAAGGCATCAGTGTGGCACACACCTGTTGCAACAATGCGGACTAGCACCTCGCCTTTTTTGGGCAACTGGACCTCAACTTCTTCCATCTTAAGTGGCTCGCCTGCCGCCCATGCGACTGCTGCCTTAGACTTAATAAACTCTTGACCTGGTTTGATATCGAGTGCCATTCAAACTTCCTTTTAGCTTTAAGTGTATGTGTTTTATAAACTTTCTGCTCTGATTTAATCACGAATCACAGCCTGTTCCCAGCTTTAAATCAACACTTATGTTCGCTTTGTTTGGTGTCTCACTATTTTGAGAACTGGTTGTAAGTTAGTTGTGGTTAACGAGGACCAGAACTTAGGTCGTTCTGTTGCAATCCGGGCGTTTCAGTAATTTCGCTGAAGTTTGCATTGTGCTGGGAAGCGTCGGGTAAAAAGAGCTCTAGTTGTTCGATGGATTGATGAAGGCTTTGTTTTTCAAAGAGAGTGTTATGATGAAGGATAGTCTGATCATCAGTGAATGTATCAATTTCTTGGTGAGTCACAGGCTCAAGATTGGCAGGGTGTTGTGGATGTATCGACTCTGTCATCGCTGTCAAAATGGCGGCAATATTTTCAGGCTGTTGCTCAGCAAGCCAAGTGACCAGTTCCTCAATTTGGTGGTTATCCGATGTGGAAAGTCGTTTGACGATATCTATTGATAACTCCGGATGCGTTTGTGCGAGTGAACGGAATAAGAAGGTAGTATCAATATTGTCTATTTCAGCAACCCGCTCAATTAAAGTGATTGCCCATGGTGATTGTTTGTTAATTACATTTCTAATAAAAGTGATTGAATTTATCGGGCTTGATTTGGCAAGTTGTTCGACTTGAGACAAGGTTACTGCAAAATCATTTTGCTCATTTTGCTCATTTTGCTCATTTTGCTCATTTTGCTCATTTTGCTCTTCGGATCGAGGGTCGAGTTCTCCATGTATCGAGTTGGGAGTGTGCATAACAAAGGTTTCTTGCGCTTCTACTGGCAGCGCCTCACGTTCAGACATGCGATAAATGGTGTAAATCATCAAACCAAGATCCACCATGATCACAAAAGTAAAAAGAGCGTTTTGGTCAAGGCTGCCCATTAATACTGAAGCTGTATAGGGTCCAATGATTGCGCCAATAGCATAAATACATAGTAACCCTGACACGACGGGGACAAGCTGCATGCTTGATGTATGGTCAAAGGCTTCTGCGATACTAAGGGGGTAGAGACAAGCAATTAACCCCATGGTTACCGCTGCCAAGACAAAGGGGGCAAACGGCGACTGCCAGTGGATTGAAACGGGTAATGCGAAGCAGACAATGGCAAGCACAAAGCTGCTGCCCAAAATAACCTTACGGCGCTCGAAACGATCAGACAGGTATCCTATTGGTATTTGGAGAAAAATGCCTCCTGCGGCTGCCGCTCCCATAAATAGGGACAGTTCGAGTCCACGAAATCCCATACCGCCGGCATAGATAGGTAGCAGGTTTACCAATGTGGAATACAAAACACCGCAAACAAAGCATGTGACGAAACCTAGTGGAGAAATCGTGAAGATAGTCTTAAGTGGTATGGTCGGTGTCGATTCAATGCTTGGCTCAGAGTGTGCGATAAAGATGATAGGTGTGATGGAGATACTAAATAGCACGCCGCAGATCAGAAACAGGGTGATTTCACTCGGCGGTGCTATGACAAGGCCGAACTGACCAATTGTAATGGCGCCCAGTATAATGATCTGATTGATGGCTAGGAGCTTTCCTCTTGTAGACTGGGTTGATACGCTGTTAAACCACACATCTAAGGTTGCCGTGGCACACGCAATGCAAAAGCCCATGACAGTGCGCATTAATACCCAAATCCACATATCTGTATTGAGTCCCATGGTCAGGATAGCGGTGGCTCCCAAGCTCCCGCACATGGCAAAGGTTCGTACTAATCCAATTCGACGTAAAATTCGCTTACCCAGAATGGCACCCAATAAAAAGCCGACGGAATACATGGAAAGGATAAAGCCGATAGTTTCGACACTACTGTTAGTTTCGGCGAGCGACACTGGCAATAAGAGTCCGCTCAGTCCGTGACTGCCCATCAAAAGAAACGAACTGATCAACAAAAGCGCTGCTGGATAAATCGGCATGATTAATCCCTTCTAAAATGTGGCTGCATTTACTTGAGCACCGCGGCTTAAGACATTAACAACAAAAAAGTTTTTGTGCCTTAGTGGTCTAGAACTCTTAAAATTTTTCGCCAAACCTTAAAGATAAAACAATTTATAGATTATTCTCTCATCATAGGAGCAAATTTTGTGAGATGGAAAATATTTCGTTCGTATTATTTCATCGGTCTAATTGTTTGATATGAGTAGTGAGTCGTTAGGTTTTTACTTTGCTCTGTTAGCAAGTTTCACAAAAGTCGTTGGGTAAGATTGACATTGGTTTTTCTTACTTATGACAATGGGAAATGACGACATCTTTATCTTAAGCGGGTTTGATGGTGAAAAACTATACAGATTGAGTTGATATGAAATTACAAGCCACGGCATTATTTATTGCTATCAGTTCTATGCAGTCCAGTGCTTTTGCGAAGGAGCAAACTGAAAATCAAGTAATAGAAGAGCCTAACAGCCAAACCGTTTACTTTGAGAAAAATGATGATTGGGTAAAACTCAAATCAGGAGAAGTGATCAAAGGAGAACTCAACGGCACGATTAAAAAAGATTCTAATTCCTACAAGCAGGAAATTGAGTTCGACAGTGATGACCTTGGCGATCAAGAAATCGAGCTAGGAGATATCCAAGAGCTTCAGACTGCGGGGTATTTCACTATTCGCGTATCTGATGGTTCTATATATGATGGCTATCTTTCTATTCGTAATGATCAGCTCTACCTAACCAATGTGGATAAGGAGATATCTTTTCCAGTCACTGAGGTTGTATCCATATACCGTGGGAAAGAGAAAGACTCTGAACAGTGGGATGCAGAATTTACGTTTAGCATGGATATGAGCAGTGGTAACACTGATGAGCTTACCTTAAAGGGAGGTATTGATGCAGAACGTAATACAGTAGAGTCAAGAACCAAACTGAACGCCAGCCATGAAAACAAAGAATCCAATGATGAAAAAACCGCCAACAATTCTAAAGTTAAAGGTTCTTATGATATTTATATTGATAACAAACTTTTCTTTAGGCCATTAGATCTTGAGGCTGAAAGCGATGAATTCAAAAACTTAGATTACAAAGTGACAGCGTCAATGGGTGTGGGTTACTTCTTTATCGCCAATGAAACGACAGAATGGGATGTGACTATTGGTCCTGCATACACTCATACGAAATTCATTACTGTAGAAGAAGGCAGTTCATCAACCGCAAACAGTGGTGCATTCAAACTTGATTCAAGTTTCGAGTATGAACTAACCAAAAATATCGACTTTAACTATGACTACAGTATGACTTGGGAAAGTGCAGAATCAGGAGGTGTTCAGCATATCAATGAGATAGGGTTTGATATTGATCTTGTGGGCGATCTCGATCTTAGCATTGACGGAATATGGGAGCATGTCTCTGATCCGGCGGCTGATTCAGATGGTAAAGTACCTGAAAAAGATGATTATAAAATGTTTGTTGGCCTAAGCTACGAAATTTAGATTAATGAAGTTTTAGCTAAAATGACGCATATAAGCTTATTGCTAGTATGCGTTATTTTTACTCTTAGTGCTTATAGGAAGTCTAAATAATTTTCACACTAGATAGTCGTGTCTATTTTTAAAATATAGAAATAATTTCATATAAAATTACAATGTAATCCTTTTCCTTTACGGTAGAATACTACTAAATGTAAATTATAATAATTTCAAATTTATGGCGAAGGAAATAATCCCCACTCCCTTACAGAATCCAGATCCTTTTACAGAACCTCAAAGTGTCTCGTTGCCGCTAGAGCCCAGTGAAATAAGCATGTCAACACCGCTAGTTTCATCTTGGGATGGTCTTATTGATGAAGCTGAACAAAAAACGCAATCAAGCAATGTTCAGTATTTTCATAAAAACAGTGAGCATTCAGCAATACCTGTAAGTTCTCCACTGCAAGCCCAATTGTTAGATGAAAGGATCTCAGAGAAACAGGGATTAATTCATCAACTAAATCTAAGAATCGCAGACAAAGATGATGACTTTGAACGCTATGAGAGTCTAGGGCATACAGAAGCGGAGAATAATGAGTGGAGAAAACGACAAGAAGCGATAAAAGCTCGGAATATATTAACAAGTGAACTTATTTTACTTCAAGAAGAAAAAATCAATCATGAAGTTATTAATACTCCATTAACTTCCATTCTCTCAGGCAATCAACTTAAAGAAGAACTTTTGTATTTATCGATCAATACACCCGAAATTGAAGTCGATGATAAGTTTAAAAGAAAGATCTTATTTGAAGCGATTGAAAGCGTACTTGATACTCAAATTGATATAACAGAAAAAAAGATATTAGTAATCAAGAATCGACTACTCAGTCTTACGTCGCATTCATCGGATCTGTACCAAAGAGCGCTCGCTGAATTGGAGCAGAGAAAAGCGCTAATGGTGGCGGAAAGTGAAGACTTCAAGCTGGCTAATGCAGAACAGCTTGTGATTAGAGGTAGGTTCAGGCAACTGTATAAAATAAGCCAAGAGCAGGATATAGCCTCCTTTGAAGAGCAAGTTGTCGCTGCTATCGATGGTAAATTATCGTGGGGAACCGAGCGTTTGGTTAGTGAAAAGGCCAAAATACAACATAGTAAATGGGCCGCATTTGTTGACTACGTTATTGCCCATTCATCGCTTTTACCCTCGATTTCCGTGCCCAGTATTGATTCAGGGGAAGAGGAGGTGATGGTTAAGTTCTTTACAGAGCTGGATGAAGCGCTGTTGCAACAAAGCTCTAGGGCAAAAAAAAGAATCATAGGTGTTGGTGAAGTCTTCGATCAAGTACTGGATACCATGGATCGACTGAATACTGGTGACATATGGACTCATGACATAGTGTCAATGAACAACAATCAGGTAGAGCCTTGTTATGATCTAAAAACTGCCTACTCTATTCTTGTCCAAGCAGGAGGATTTGAGCAAGGTCCGTTTGAAAAATTGTATTCACAAATAGATTATCCCACAGTACCAGTCACGAGGATTGTTGAAAATTCGAGTCCAAGGCTACTAGACAAAGGATTGAGTCGGTCCCATTTCATTACTACTGCCCTATCGAAGCTAGAGCCCCCAGTGCAACCTGACATGAGCTTTGAAGGTTACGAAGAAATCACACCATATTTTCATAGAACAGCAGATATGATGCCGTCGCTCACTCGAAGCTCTACTTGGGCAAATGACATTGGCCGCTTTCGATCTATGCTAGCTACTCTTTACCCAAACGCTTCAACGGCTGATCGCGATTTTGATGAAGTATTTATGTACATGGTTGGAAAGTCGGTCAATACGGACGATACAACCAGAGTCATCCGGGCATACTGCTACCGTGGGATGGACGATAGAGTCATTGTTTATACCAGGCAAGGTGACCGACTATATCAATTTTCTGCCGATACAATCACTGTCCAAAAAGGAGACTCGCCGGAAGTTGACGCTCTCTTGCAAAGCTTATTTGTTTTCCCCGACAGGCAGCGAGCCGTTAGGGTGTATTCCGAGCAGGCGACAACAGGCATCATCTTACCGAAAAAGAAACGTCTTTTGGCCGGTGATCTGGCACGTCGTCATTATAATGGTGTGTTCTTCCCATATAGGCACGAGCAACAGTCTACGATTGAGCGTATTTTGAGCTTAGGTCTTGATGATAAGTACGAAGAGAAAGTAGATGAAACACTGACTAATAATCAGGCTTTTATTGTCAATAAAACTAATGATCATCTGAAGTTATTACCACTGATGAATATATCCACGGGTGGCAATGATGTGGAAGATGGACAAAAGACCAAAATCCGAGAGTGGCTAGATGACTTCTCCCGCGGTGAAAGGAAAGCGAGCTTTGGAACCGCTGATTATATCGGAACAGAGGCGGTATCAAACCCTGACTTAATTTTTATTCCTGTGGAACAGCAGGAGTCGGAAGAGACAGAGGGTTTATTGGTAAATTTGAGACTGTCCATGGTGATTCCGATTCCCAGAAACTTTATCGACAAACTTAAACTCTATAGCTCCCCTGATTTTAGGCTGTCATTTTCTCTTGGCTTTTATTCGAAAAATCGCGAAGAAATAAGAAATATCCCCATTACCGATCCCAGTTGGACGGGGGAAATGGGAGACATAGCAGGTTATGCGCAGCGGTTATCATTACGTCGAAGCAATATTACCATGCCAGATCTGGATGAGGCACTTAGACGTGTAGCTCAGTACTGCATGAGAACCGCATTTGGTTTTGAAACCCCGACGGAAATGGAAGTAACAAAACTCAATGAAATATTTCGATTGAGAAATTTGCATCAACCTTATACCAGGTTTTTCAAAGATCATATTTCAGACGATACCAAGGTAAATCAGTACATAGGAGCAGTTAACTTTAAAGCTGGAATGAATGATTTTGTCTCTCTTCTTAGGTTACATAAAGGGTTTACTTGGAGAAGTTCAAGCGAAGAGTCTGAAGAAAGACATTTCCGACCAGATGACGATAATGCTTTTGCAAATAAGGTCTTTGATGACATTAAATCTTATTACCTCACTGAGTGGGACGATGAGGTGGTTTCTTATCGTGAGGAATGGTGGAAAGATACCATCGAGTGGTGGCGTACGCCTTTAAGAATTGCAGGCTACACTATTGCGTCTGTTCTGGCAGTGATGTTCCCTGGTTTATCTGCGGGCATCATAGCAGGAATTGCGACCACATTTATTACCGACACTGCACTCGATATTGGGTTATTGGGAGTTGAAGATAATCCAGTTCAAAAACAAAAAATTATGGATGGGATTATTGTTAAGACTTTCATCTCAATTGGTGGTGAGGCCTTGGGGGGAGCAGGGGCTCAGCTAACAGCGAAAGCAGTCAAGCGTTTGCTTCTCAAACGTGCTTCAATGCAACTCAGAGGTGGAGAGTTAATTAAGGCGAGGCAAACGATAGAGGATTACTCTGATGATGTTATTGAAGAGATGGCGCAATCTATGAGAACTCGTCCAGAGATGCCAGCTCTGACTAAGCTTTTGGCTAAAAAAGGAGAAGGGTTACCAAGTATTAACCGCCAAAGTGTCGATATGCAATATGTTCTGAACCGATATGGCGTAGTGGTGGATAACAAGATTAACCTATTTAAACGACTTAAGAACTTCTACAACAGCCATGATAAAACCACAACGGTGATGGAAACTTTAGAAGGGATTCTGATTTTAACTTTGACTGGCGAAATTATTATTTTAATTGAAGAGTGTCTATCCGATACGGTGAAAGATAATGAGTTTTACCAAGTCTTAAAGTTAATTTTACTCTATGGTATCGCAGCAGGAGCAACGACGGTATCCAGCATGCAAAGAAGCTCAGAAATACTCGAAATAGAAACTAAAGTGTGTTTGGAAAAAATGGGCATGTCTGAAGAAAACATCTTACTTTTTAACAAAGCTAGCGCGCGGCGTGGTTTGTTTGATAAAGACATAACCAATGAACCTGACTTTGTGCAGGCTTTGAGAAAGTTTGATGATATGCCAGCAGGTGCTTCACCAAAAGAAATGGAATCACGGCGGCTACTTAAGCTCGGCAGGTTCTCAAAGATGTCGCGCCGATTAAGTTTTGATCCCTTGTACTTAAGGCTGTCAAAATATATAAATCGAAGATCAGTATCTGGTGCTAAGCCAGCTATCACCGAGTAAACCCTCTTTATCGCTGTATTTTACTCAAATGTAGGTTTTTTATCAGTGTATTTTTGAGTCGGAATCCATTAGAATTCGAGCTCGGATCATTGAGAGGTTCATCGGTATTTGTTCCTAAAAAGTGCTCCAACGTTTTTTTAATCTTACTTTTCTTAAATTAACTAACTGTTATATAAAGAAAAATAAATCAATCAAGTGTTGCTTGGTGTGCAACACCACTGTAAGGACAGTTAAATGCCTATTATTACTCTTCCTGACGGCAGTCAGCGTCAATTTGACAATCCAGTCTCTACTCTCGATGTTGCTCAATCTATTGGTCCAGGTCTTGCGAAAGCAACCATTGCTGGTCGTGTTGATGGCAATCGCGTTGATGCTTGTGATCTTATTGAGCAAGATGCAAGCCTTGAAATTATTACGGTAAAAGACGAAGTTGATGGTCTTGAAATCGTTCGTCACTCGTGTGCGCACCTTTTGGGGCACGCGATCAAGCAGCTTTACCCCGAAGCGAAAATGGCGATTGGACCAACGATTGATAACGGTTTCTATTATGACATCGATTTGGAACACTCTTTGACGCAAGAAGATCTAGAAAAGATCGAAAAGCGAATGAAAGAGCTAGCCAAAACTAAGTATCAAGTTATCAAGAAAAAAGTCAGCTGGCAGGAAGCTCGCGATGCGTTTGAAACGCGCCGCGAAACTTATAAGATGGAAATTTTGGATGAAAATGTCGCGCGTGACGATCGTCCTGGATTATACCATCACGAAGAATACATCGATATGTGTCGTGGTCCTCACGTACCCCATATGGGCTTTTGCCAACACTTTACGCTATTGAATGTTGCCGGTGCATACTGGCGCGGTAACAGTGATAACAAGATGTTACAGCGTATCTATGGTACAGCCTTCCACGACAAAAAGGCGTTGAAAGCGCACTTAACTCGCCTTGAAGAAGCGGCGAAACGTGATCACCGTAAAATTGGTAAGCAGCTTGATTTGTTCCACATGCAGCAAGAAGCACCTGGAATGGTGTTCTGGCATCATAATGGCTGGTCTATTTTCCGTGACTTGGAAGTGTTTGTTCGTGAAAAACTAACGGAATACGGCTACCAAGAAGTAAAAGGTCCCCTTATTATGGACCGCGTGCTTTGGGAACGCTCTGGCCACTGGGACAAATATGCTGAAGCCATGTTCACGACTGCGTCAGAGAACCGTGATTATGCGCTTAAGCCAATGAACTGCCCAGGCCATGTACAAATCTTTAACCAAGGCCTTAAGTCATACCGAGATCTGCCATTAAGGATGGCCGAGTTTGGCTCTTGTCATCGTAACGAACCATCTGGTGCTCTACATGGCATCATGCGTGTACGAGGCTTCACTCAGGACGATGCACACATCTTCTGTACTGAAAGTCAGATTCAAGAGGAAGTCACTTCTTGTATTAAGATGGTATACGATACTTATCAAACATTTGGCTTTGACAATATCCTAGTTAAGTTATCGACTCGACCAGAAAAACGAGTAGGTTCAGATGAAATTTGGGATGAATCTGAGAGAGCGCTGCAAAAATCGCTTGAAGCTATGGACATTCCATATGAAGTTCAAGAAGGTGAAGGCGCATTCTATGGACCAAAAATTGAATTTACTTTGCATGACTGCCTAGATCGTGCTTGGCAATGTGGTACGGTTCAACTTGATTTCAATCTTCCAAGTCGTTTAGGTGCCACTTATGTCGATGAGAATAATGAGCGACAAGTGCCAGTGATGATTCACCGTGCGATATTGGGTTCATTGGAAAGATTCATCGGAATTTTGATTGAAGAATACTTCGGATTCTTCCCAACTTGGCTATCTCCAGAGCAAGCCGTAATTATGAATATTACTGACAAACAGTCGAATTATGCTCAGGAAGTGGCCCAAAAACTACAAAAATGTGGAATTAGAGCTAAAGCAGACTTGAGAAATGAGAAGATTGGCTTTAAAATCCGCGAACATACTTTGAAGCGTGTGCCGTATATGCTGGTTTGTGGTGACCAAGAAATGGAAGCCGGAGAAATCGCAGTACGTACTCGTAAAGGTAAAGATCTCGGTAAATTTAAAGTGGATGACTTTGTTTCCTACATCCAAGAAGAGATCTCAAGCCGTAAGCTCAATCTGGAGGAATAAGCTATTAAAGGCGGAAGACGCGGCCAACAACCGGCCAAACAAAATGCTCATCGTTTAAACGGTGAAATCCGAGGCGTACGTGAGGTTCGACTCACAGGCGCTGACGGCGAATCAGTTGGTATCGTATCGATCCAAGAAGCGGTTGCTGCAGCTGAAGAAGCTGGTATGGACCTTGTAGAAATCAGTCCAAATGCTGAGCCACCTGTCTGTCGTGTGATGGACTATGGTAAATTCCTCTTTGAGAAGAGCAAAGCTGCAAAAGAGCAGAAGAAGAAGCAAAAGCAGATCCAGATTAAGGAAGTGAAATTCCGTCCTGGAACTGATATTGGAGACTATCAGGTAAAACTACGCAACCTGACGCGTTTCCTTGAAGAAGGCAACAAAGTGAAAGTAACTATTCGCTTCCGTGGCCGAGAAATGGCACACCAAGACATCGGTGTTGATGTTCTAAATCGTCTTAAGGAAGATACAGTCGAATTGGCTGTTGTTGAATCTTTCCCTAAGAAGATTGAAGGCCGTCAGATGATCATGGTGCTTGCCCCTAAGAAGAAGTAATTAGTGGCTTACAAGTAATAAACCCTGTCACTTTCTCTGATTAGATTTTAGTGACAGGGTTTTATTCGCCCTGATTACATGTTGTTTAAACTACTACAATGCGGAGTTATTCATCATGCCTAAGATGAAAACCAACAAAGGTGCTGCTAAGCGTTTCAAGAAAACTGCTGGTGGTATTAAGTACAAGCACGCTACTAAACGTCACATCCTGACTAAGCGTACTACTAAGAACAAGCGTCAACTACGTCCAAACGCAATCCTTCCTAAATGTGAAGTGGCTGCAGTTGTTCGTATGATGCCATACGCTTAATTCTTTTTAGTTTATTTATCGTTTAGTTTAGGAGAAGCATAATGCCTCGCGTAAAACGTGGTGTACAAGCTCGTGCACGTCATAAGAAAGTTCTAAAACAAGCTAAAGGTTACTACGGTGCACGTTCACGTGTTTACCGCGTAGCTTTCCAAGCAGTTACTAAAGCTGGTCAATACGCTTACCGTGACCGTCGCAACAAGAAGCGTCAATTCCGTCAACTATGGATTGCACGTATCAATGCGGCATCTCGTCAAAATGGTCTATCTTACAGCCGTTTCATCAACGGTCTTAAGAAAGCATCTATCGAGATCGACCGTAAGATCCTTGCTGATATCGCGGTATTCGACAAATCTGCTTTCACAGTACTTGTTGAAAAAGCGAAAGCTGCTCTTTAATCAGAGACAGTGATTAGGATTAAGAGAAAGAGGAGCATTCGCTCCTCTTTTTTGTTTTTGTCATTTTTTGTAATGCTTTAAGTCACAATTCCATCATTTAATATCAGCTTGTCATAAAACCTTGCACTGAGTGTGTTCCCGATACACGAATTGAATACGGTTTCCTCATAAAATAAATACTCTGATAGTGGTAGTGGGAAACGGACATCATGCATGATTACATTATCGTTGGTGGCGGTATTATCGGTGCATCAACAGCGTGGCAACTCAAAAAGAAATACCCCAATAAACGTATTTTGTTGCTAGAAAAAGAACAAGACTTTGCACAGCATCAAACGGGGCATAATAGCGGTGTCATACATGCAGGAGTTTATTATCCACCAAATAGCCTAAAGGCAAAGTTTTGTAAGCAAGGTGCAGCAGACACTATCGCGTTTTGTCATCGACACCATATCCCTGTCGAAAATTGCGGTAAGTTGATTGTCGCGACCTCTCAGATAGAGCTTGAAAGAATGGAGGCGCTTTATGAGCGCTGCCAACACAATGGCATTGATGTTGAGTGGCTTGATCAGTACCAACTGAAACTCGCAGAACCTAATATCACAGGCCTTGGTGCTCTTCATGTTAAGCAAACCAGTATTGTTGATTACACTAAGGTGACTCGTGCCATGGTTAAAGACTTTACTGACCTAGGCGGGGAAATCAGCTTATCGACCGAAGTATTATCTGGGCAGGAGTTTGAGCATGAGATTCAACTGACTTGTATGCGCCAAGGTCAGAGCATGCAATTGAATACTCGTTATTTGATTACTTGCTCTGGACTAATGGCGGACAGATTGACAGCCATGCTGGGCATAGAAACCAATTTTCAGATCATCCCTTATCGTGGCGAATATTATCAACTGGATGCAGCGCATAACCAGATTGTCAATCACCTTATCTATCCGGTGCCTGATCCAGACTTACCCTTCTTAGGCGTTCACTTGACCAAGATGATTGATGGTAGTGTTACTGTCGGTCCTAATGCGGTTCAAGGTTGGAAACGAGAAGGCTATTCTAGAGTGAACTTTAGTGTGCGTGACACGATGCAAATGCTCAGTTACAAGGGCTTCTGGCGAGTGTCACGTAAACACTATAAAACAGGATTAGTCGAACTCTATAACTCTTGGTGGAAGCCCGCTTACCTTAAACAAGTTCAAAAGTATTGCCCCTCATTATCGCTTAAGGATTTAAAACTGTATCCAGCAGGGATTCGCGCTCAAGCTGTGCTAGAAGATGGCACCTTAGTCCATGATTTTCTGTTTGCTGAAAGTATTCGCAGCTTACATGTGTGCAATGCGCCCAGTCCAGCGGCGACCTCCTCAATCCCTATTGGAAGCTATATCTGTCAAAAAGTTGCTGATAAGTTTGAGCCTGGCACTTAATTTGCTCGTATCTGAAAGAGGACATTAATAGCGGCAACGAGACGGCTATAATACCTTATGACCTAGAGCGAGGGATGGGCGATGAAAAAGTGGGGATTAGTTGTACTGAGCTTACTTCTAACAGGTTGTGGTACAAAGTTTGTTTACAACAATCTCGACTGGCTATTGATAGAATATCTTGATGATTTTGTTGAGTTAACCACGGAGCAAGAAGCGTTGATCAGTGACAAACTCGACAGCGTGACCAAGTGGCATAAGCAGCAAGAACTTCCGCGTTATATTCGACATTTAAATCAGCTGATAGCACTTGACCCCAAAAAAGTAACCTTGGCTGACATACAGCGGCAAGAAACTGAACTTAAGGCACATACACAGAGACTACTGCGTCACATTGCATCAGATATTTCCATATTGGCTAAACAGCTTTCCGATCAACAAGTAGAAGAACTCATGGACAGTATCAGAGTCCGCCATACTCGCTACAAACGCAAATATCAGAAGCTGTCAGAATCGGAAATTAGAGAAAACTATCAAGAAAGGCTCACCGATAACATACAGGACTGGTTAGGGCCATTAACTTCAGAGCAAAAACAATGGATAGCAGACTGGACCTCTGAGCTTTATGTCACCTCTTATGATTGGATAGACCACCAGACCAAAATGCGTATCGAGATAAACCAGTTACTAAGTAACCGCTTAGACGATAGTTATTTTGATCCTCATTTTGAGCAATTGATGTTTAATCCAACCAGTTTCTACAGCAAAGAGCTGCAGCAGAAAATAGCTCATAATAGGGCTACTGCTCATCAATATTTGGTGAAAATCATCAATTCAATTTCAGACAAGCAAACGGCTCATTATCGGGAAGAGCTGAAGGATTGGCGAGATATCGCGCTTGAAATACATAAATAAAAAAGCGCCCGCAGGCGCTTAGAAGAGTTTAGAAAAAGCCCATGGGACTTACATCATAACTTACTAGCAAATTCTTAGTGTTCTGATAATGATCAAGCATCATCTTGTGAGTTTCACGGCCAATGCCTGACTTTTTATACCCGCCAAATGCGGCATGCGCAGGGTAGGCGTGATAGCAATTGATCCAGATGCGACCAGCCTCGATTTTTCTGCCCATGCGATAAGCAAGGTTGGTATCACGAGTCCACACACCTGCGCCGAGTCCATATTCAGTATCGTTGGCAATCGCTAAGGCATCTTCTTCATCTTTAAATTTGGTGATAGCAATGACTGGACCAAAAATCTCTTCTTGGAAGACACGCATTTTGTTGTGGCCTGTAAGCAAAGTCGGCTGGATGTAGTAGCCTGAACCAATGTCGCCTGACTGTTGAGCGACTTCACCGCCAAACACAACCTCAGCGCCTTCCTGACGACCAATATCTAGATAGCTCAATATTTTGTCGAATTGTTCTTGGGAAGCTTGAGCGCCAACTTGGGTATTAGTATCAAGAGGGTTACCCTGAACTATGTTCTTCGCCCGCTCAGCGACCTTTTCAACAAAACGGTCGTATATGGATTCATGCACTAACACTCGGGAAGGGCAAGTACAGACTTCACCTTGGTTGAAGAAGGCCAGCAATGTTCCCTCAATACACTTTTCCAAGTATTCATCTTCATGGTCGAAGATATCAGGGAAATAGATATTGGGTGATTTACCTCCAAGCTCTACGGTTGAAGGGATCAAGCTGTCTGCCGCACATTTTAGGATGTGTTGTCCGACATCAGTTGAACCAGTAAAGGCGAGTTTAGCGATACGATGACTGGTTGCTAATGCTTGGCCTGCTTCTCTACCGTATCCGTTTACTATGTTGACTACACCTGCTGGAATAAGATCGCCTATCACTTCCATTAAAACTAGAATCGATGTTGGGGTCTGTTCGGCAGGTTTGAGAACCACGCAGCAACCAGCGGCTAGAGCCGGCGCCAGTTTCCAAGCGGCCATCAACATTGGAAAATTCCACGGAATGATTTGCCCTACCACGCCAACTGGCTCAGGGAAGTGGTAGCTTGCGGTATTAACGTCAAGTTCAGCTGCGCTACCTTCTTGAGCGCGGATGCAGCCCGCAAAATAACGAAAATGATCAACAACCAGTGGTAGGTCTGCAGCTAAGGTCTCGCGGATGGGCTTACCATTTTCCCATGTTTCAGCCACTGCAAGCATTTCTAAATTGTTTTCTATTCGATCAGCAATCTTGAGTAGTAAATTGGCACGTTCACTGACACTGGTCGCTGCCCATGGAGCTTTAGCTTTATGAGCGGCGTCTAGTGCTAGTTCAACATCAAGCTCATTTGAACGGGCGACCTGACAATATGTTTGACCATTAACAGGGGAGATATTGTCGAAGTACTCTCCAGATTGGGGGCTAACCCACTCACCACCGATGAAATTATCATAGTGAGTTTTGAATTTAACAACAGAATCGACGCTACTGGGTTGTGAATAAATCATAAAAATGTCCTTATTTATTATTCAAATGGAGTGTTAACTCATTATTTGCGATGCAACACAACGCAAATCACAGGCCAAATGTTGCAAGCTTGTTGTCAATCTCGTGTGAAGCTAGAGTAGCTGGGCTCTCAGGAACCTAGACAAAGAAAAACCTGAGTGTAAACAAGGATGATTTCATTGTTAACTGTGCCAATTTGGCGCAGGCACAATGTTCAGTTATGGAACAGTTATGGAACAAAAAATATTACAGATGGACTCTTGGCTAGCCTCACCACCAGCTAAAAAACTCGATATTCTAAACGCTTCACTTGTCCTTCATTATGGCGATCCTGAGGTTGAACTAGCCTGGCAGCATGCGTCAAAAGTCATGGATTCTGGTATTCATTTACTGGTGTTGGGAGAGACCGGAGTTGGTAAGGGAGAGTTTGTCAAAGCACTTCATCAATATAGTTCTCGCCGTCATAAACCTTTAGTAGCGGTCAATTGTGCGGCATTACCCAATGATTTAATCGAATCTGAATTATTTGGTTATGCACCAGGTTCGTTTACAGGTGCGCATCCAAGAGGGTATTGTGGCCGGATAAGGCTCGCTGACAAGGGCATATTATTCCTTGATGAAATCGGCGAGATGTCCATGCAGGCTCAATGCCGCTTACTTTCAGTACTGCAGGATAAAACCATCACTCCACTTGGCTCTGCACGTTCGTACAAAGTGGATATTGAAGTGATAGCCGCTACGCATCAAGACTTAGACTGGTTGGTAGCCAAAGGGCGTTTTCGCCAAGATCTCTATTATCGCCTCAATGGTATGGCCGTTGAGCTTCCTGTGCTTAGAAACCGTAAAGACAAAGCCGAGTTAATAAAATCTATTCATAAAAAGTATCGTAATCATTCTCAAACCATCTCGCCAGATTTATTTAAGCATCTAATCCGTTACTCTTGGCCGGGGAACTTACGTGAGCTGGATAATTTTATTAGAGTGGTAACCGTTATGGCAGGTGGAAACCATGTTGTTGATGTCACTCATTTGCCGGTGCAGTGGAAACGCCGTTTTAGCAAAACGAATGATAGGGAGCGTATTAGTACGGAGTTGAAAGCGACCCTCAATAAAACGATCGAGGATGTGTATGTTGCTAATGAAGGCAACATCAGCAAGGTAGCTCGTGAATTAGGAGTAAGCCGTAATACGGTATATCGAAGATTAAAAGCTCAGAAAGTGTTGTAACTTCACTATCAAGATGACGTTTGAAAGCCTCCTCTTCGCTGCGCTTCTTTTACTAGAGCTTGACGTTTTTCTTCGCGTTTTGAGGCTATTGGTGTATCTATACTTTTGTCTTTCTTTGGGGGGGTGACTAACGCAAAGTACTTGTTTGTCATCATATCCTGTCCCTCTAATCATCATTTTTATGTTGGAAGCTACCTATTATCTTTAGTTTTTTTAGCTAATTTGCTATAACGCATGGATAACTGTTCCAATAAACAAAGCCTAGTCTATTTTCATTGTTTTTAATAATGATATTAATAAATATAAAAAATAATTATCGATATTAGTAGTCAAAACTAACATTAGTACATTATAAATTTAATTAGTAAAACTATTTATTATTCACTATTTATACTTTTTATTTAAAACTTAGAGGTTGATTCATTACAAACTTAATTTATTTTAATGAATGCAATTTTTCATTAATAAAAATCACCTAAGTCATTGTTTTAAAATGATTAATTTATTTAATGTTAATTGTGTTTTTAGTGGAAGTTATTTTTGGAGGAAATGTCAATTCCTTAATTATTTACGCTTGTAATGCATTACCTAATTAAATACTTTGAATGTGCCTGATGGCTTTTTAAACAACATAATTATAGGTAGTAGTATGAAAAAATTAATATTATCAACGTTAGCTTTAACATTATTTGCGTCAAATAGCGCATTAGCAGAAGATAGATATAGCCCAAATGAGCTTCTTTATGGTGGTGTTAATATTAGTGCCGATGGTGTATTGACTTCTAAAGCTAGCTTTGCCTGTGCTGCACCAACGGATGTAGAGTTTACTATGAGCTCTGATAACAGTGTTCAATTAGCGGTTAAAGATACGCTTATTGACTGCCGAATGATCCCTTGGGTTCAGGATTTTAGCATCGACCTTAAACCACTACTTCAACAGTATGGTTATCACCAAAGCGAGCTAAGCGTCGTAAACAAAATTACGTTTGAACAAGAGTAGTCTTCTATTTTTGAACCATTATCTTCCATTTTAATGAGAAGTAATTAACCAAAAGAAGCGATGATTTTATTCCCCGTAAAATCTCGCTTCTTTTATTTAAGTTACAAGACTGGTTTCGCGTCCAACCCTAATTAGTTTAGTGCCCAAGGACCGCTATCAGCAGGCACACTAACTTGTGACCACCATTTAGCATGATAAGTCCTTCCATGATAAGTCAAAAATTACTATAAACACACTATAAAACTAATTATTAAAATTATTTATTATTCTGTGGTTATACTTTCTATTGAAAAATTAGATATTGTTTCACAATAAACTGCACACATTAAAATAAATCACGGTTTTCATTATATAGAATTTATAAAATTTTAAATGATTAAAATATTTAATGTCATATCCATTCTTACTGATGTTTATTTTTGGAGGAAATGTCAACTCCTTAATTATTTACGGTTGTAATGCATTACCTAAAAAAATATTTTGAACATGCCTGATGGCTTTTTAATCAACATAATTATAGGTAGTAAAATAAAATGAAAAAATTAATTTTATCAACGTTAGCTCTGACTTTATTCGCGTCTAATAGCGCACTTGCAGAGGATAGATATAGCCCAAATGAACTTCTCTATGGTGGTGTTAGTATTAGTAGTGATGGGATACTGACGTCTCAAGCCAACTTTGCTTGTTTGGCTCCAATGGAAGTCGAGCTGAAGACTAGCTCAGACAATAGCGTTCAAGTTGCTATTAAAGATAGGCCCATTGACTGTTTGATGATCCCTTGGGTTCAGGAGTTTAGTATTGATCTTAAACCTCACCTGCAACAATACGGTTACCATCAAAGTGAAGTCACTATCGTCAATAAGATTTCGTTTGAGTTACCAGAGTAATTTAATCCTCGGCTCTGAAGCTGTTTTCTAACTTAGATAAAGTAATGATCAAAAGAAGCGATGACTTTATTCCCCGTAAAGTCTCGCTTCTTTTATTTAAGTTACTAGGCTGGTTTATCGCCCAACCCTAATTAGTTTAGTGTCCAAGGATCGCCATCAGTAGGCACATTGCCTTGTGACCACCATTTAGCACGATAAGTTTGTCCGTGATACGTCACAAGATCATCGGTATTGTAGGTCTGTGTTGAGCTCCATTCGTGAATTTGCCCATCATCTTCAGCTTGCCATACCGCGCTTGCTCCTGGCTCGTCGCCTTGTGTCCACCATTGGGCCGTGTAATTTACGCCATTGTATAACACTTGATCTCCAGTATTATAAATCGCCTCTGGATCCCATGTCCCACTGCCTGTTTCCTCATCAGTGACAGTGATGATGCGATCATTGGTTGTCGTTTCTCCCGCCGCATCGGTGACCTGATAAGTGAGGGTGTATTGCCCAACAATCTCAGTGTTAACCTGCCCTGATACCTGAATGGCAGAATTACTGATGTCGCCATCTTCTGCATCTGTCGCACTCACGCCTTCCATTGGGTCAAAGTCTGAGTTGACCAAGATGGTTTCATTGTTTATACCGTTTATCACTGGCGCAGTGTTGTATACCGTAACTTGTCTGATTTCTTCCGTGGTGTTGCTATCGGAATCAGTCACCGAATAGGTGAGAGGGTACGCACCAACTCTGTTAGTATTCACCTCGCCACTGACGACAATATCTCCGGTTAAATCACCATCTTCTGCATCTGTTGCGCTCACGCCTGCCATTTTGTCGTAGCTACTACCAAATGGAGTACGATCATCACCAATACCACTAATAGAAGGTTTGCCATCGGTTGGAGGAGGGGTTTGACCATGAACGTAAGGACCATAGTCTTTAACAAACTGCTCATCGTATTGCTGGCCACCGCTATTAGTTCCCATATCCCAGTTGATTGACCAAGTCATAATTCCGCGCAATGGTTGCCCTTGCTCTCTTAAACTGTCTAAGGACTTGTATATATCATTAGGGTTACTAACGAAGCCACTTCCAGCCGCATCTGGATTGGCTGGAATGCCAAATACCAGCTTTTCATGTGGGATCTTGGTATAGCCACGAGTACCATTAATAATACTATCGGCAATGTAGTAGATGAATACGTCTTGATCTTTATAATTTTGCGGAACCCAAGTGTTTATTTCATCTACCCAAACACCATCACCAGCTTGGTTATAGAATTGAGGGTTAATAAAATCATAATAACCATCCAAACCGTTCAAATAAGGGATGTAATCTCCCCTTGCCAGTTGTAAATATGGGAACTCAGGAGCCATGGTAATCATAAAGTTTTGCCCTTGCTCCCTGTAGTGATCTTTCACCTGGCGAAGGGCTGCTGGAATGACAGTTTGGTTATCCGCTGCGCTAATCGCAGCTTGCTCTAGGTCAATGTCCAGCCCATCAAATCCGTAGGTGTCGACCAGACGAATAATTTCAGTAGCAAGCGCCTGCTCGTCTCCGCTGTGAAGCTCAATATGTGCGTCGGCGCCGCCAAGTGCAAGCTGAACACTTCTTCCTTGAGCATTGAGCTCGGCAATCTGAGCCTTGAATTCTTCCTCAGACAAACCTATGTCGGGGTCTAGATGAAAAGTTGGAATATGACCTGCGGCCGTATCATAGACCTTCATGAAAGATACATTAACCACATTGTATTGCGGGTCTACATCTGCGAGTTCTACGCAAGGTGCGTTACCACCTTTATAACCATCACCCTCACACCAGTTATGCCAATATCCAACCAACACATTGCCATCTTGATCGACCAGCTGTTGGCCATCACCAGCGACGGCTTGACCACTGCCTAATGAAAGTGCAGAGAGAATACTTAACGCTAAAGCTGTTTTTCTGTTCATTCCGTTAATCTCCAATACGCTTATTTTTCAAAGCTAATTAAGTGCTCAAGTTGACGCTACATAATCTTGAGAGGAGAGTAAAATTGGATGACAGAATACTTGGTACCGCTCCAAGTAATTTGATACAAATGCAATTCATATGCTTAAATATATAGTTTTATTCGATTTAAAGGCTTTTAATTAGGTGTTTTGTGAATGTTTATTTTTGTTTTCTACATATTAAAGAGGCAAGAATGTTCAAAAAGTTCAGTCTTGCCACTAAAGTATGAATTTACGAGGTGAGGTGATTATTTCGCGATCTGAAGAGCCAGTCGCTGTAAGGCCATTTTTGCGTCGGCTGTTTGAGCGGATATCTGTTCTACGGCTACTTTTTCTGCGAAGGTCCTTTTTTTCTCAAAATCAATCGGCCGACCGTCTTTCCAAAGCTCAAAATGCAGATGTGCGCCTGTGGTGCGTCCTGTATTACCGCTAGTTCCTATCTTTTGTCCTTGAATTACATTGTCTCCTCGCTGAACGAAACGTTTGGATAAATGAAGGTAGCGAGTTCTTAAACCATCTGGGTGAAGGATGACAACGTATTGACCTGCCAATGGATGGTAACGAGAGATCACCACGCGTCCAGACGAAATACTGACTACGGGCGTGCCAACAGGAACGGCATAATCCGTACCCAGATGAGATGTAACCTTATGAGTGATGGGATGTCGACGAGCAGGGTTAAACGGCGAACTTACTCTAAACCGACGTGACACGGGGGAAAGCAGAAGCTTGTCTTTATAAAAGTGCTCGCCATCAGAGCTAAAAAGAGCCCCTTTGTCATCGCTGTAAACATAAAACATATGCTGATTGTCTTGATACAAAAAAGCTTCTAACTGATTTTGATCGTCGATCTTAAACGCAAACTTACCTGCACGAGAAACTGAACGGATAAAATCAAACTTACCTGATGCCAAAGATGTTAAATAGCCTATGGTATCCGGTGAGGCGCCAGAGGCTAGCGCAGAACCATAGAAAGAATACTCTACAGTGCCGCTAAAAATGTCAGGTTTTACAATGGCAGGGGCAGGGGGTAACACTTCCTTGGCAGGTGGCTTAGTCGCTAATGCCACATCTTTGGATTCAAAATGGTTGGTATCATTACTGCCAAATGGTATCACTTCGATGATGGCGCATAATGCCAAAGGAATAAGAGTTAAATGCCAAAAAGACAGGAAGTCTTTATAGCTTTTTTGTTGAATAGACGTTGGATACATGAGGATGCTATTTTAATTTTTTGTCAATCATAGGGTTTTAAATGGGGAAATCTAGAGAAAATTTAGGCTTGGTGTTTGGGCAGGGTTATCTAGATTAGTGAGTTTTGATTGGTTTTCCGATTAAAACTCTAATTTTTTATTTAGTCATGTTTCAAAATGAATAATTTTATAGTGAAAAAGTATTTTCTTATAGTGAAAGTGCATGGCGATAAAAACTATATTTTGTGGTGAACCTCCAATGAATGCACATATATAAAAGTGTATCTCGTCGCATCTGTGAAACAGTGGCAATGAAGGGAATGCGCGAGTGCTACTTTCAGGCGTTACAGTAAGAACCTCAGATAATGTTTGTTTTGTCTTTTCTTACATTCAATTATTTGAACTAAGACAACAAAATTTATTGATATTTTCTTTATGCCGATATTGATTAATGAGCGAAATGAATATTAAAACGTGCTGTTTACTTGCCAACAAGATCAATTACCTAGTAAGACAGTGAAATATACCTGTCAAAGTGAAGTTTGAAGCATAAATTTCGCCACGTTGCATTGTTGGCACCAGTTTGTATAGTAGCGCTGCACCTGAGGGTGCTATCCTGCACAGGTGGTTATGACTATCTGTATTTAGTATCTGAAAATGTAGTTGATACTTTGACGCGATATTTCATCGCGTCTTTTTTTATCTCGCTGTACGGTATATTTTTCAGAGTTTAGTGGTAATTATGTTAGCTTGATTAGGTTGCAAATATCTCAATTATACGTACAATGGCTGTTGCCAAATCGTAATTAACCCCTTTGGGGTAACTTGTTGCCGCAATCAAAAAACATTAATGGTTGTGGAGAACTAAAATGCAATTAATTTGCAAATTTGTTCCGGGAAATACACTTTCTAGGGACGTGTTAGACTATATCCTGTCGCCAGATGAATGCATCGGGCAACTTTCGCGTACGCGCAATCTTCAAGACGTGGTCAGACAGCTTCCCAAGCCTCTGTCTGAAAGTCTTCCTCAGTCGGCGAAGAAAGACATCCACCGATTACTTACCGCCATTAAACAGCGTCTTGTTCGCGCTGATTGGGTTGCTGTGTCATCCTTTGCTCGTCGTAGTCCACTTTCAGAAACCCAGCTTCAGGCATACCCTGCGTTAAAGGCGCGCATGGATAAACTTTCCGCTCAGCCAGAAAAGAAAGTGGTGAAAGCCAATTATGCCATGGTAACAGACGACGTACCCTTGGCACGAAACCTATCCTTTAGCCCTGTTGAACCAGCGCCAGACAAAAAAATCGTGGTCGAGTTTGCTGGCCAGTGGCCGAATAATGCGGCGCGTGTTATGCTCGGCAAAACCGATCTACAAGGTGAGAAGCTCACCAATGCGAGAGCAGACCGGCACTACAACCATCGTAGCGTTGCGATATTTAAGGGCTTAGAGGCAGAAAGCAAAAGCCTTTACATCAAGATCCCCAACAAGCAGCAGCCTACGCCCATACTGTTAAAAATCGCCGATGAAATACAACCCGTTCCTGAACAAACTGAGATGGATGAGTGGGACAATGTCCTGATCCCCGTCAGACCTTTGTACTACGCAACCGAAGATAACCAAGCTGATAAACTCGCTGATGCAAAGCGGGGGTACGTTTACGTATTTTGGAAACAAATACTCTGGCGCGAGCTGTATGTGACCCAAAGCGGTTATTTGTCAGATGTTGATGTTGAGTACTACCGCGCAATGCCACACGCGCAAGACAAACAAGTTCGTCAAGCGGAAGGCCATCAGCTTCACCATATTTGGCTGCCTTATAAAGTCAAAGGTGAAGTGCAGATTGAAGACAATGGTTTTGGGTTAGTGTATAGCGCGGCCCAACTTAGTTGGGAAACCATTGAGAAATTAGAGCAAGATCCAGAGTTTTACCAAAGTGAAGTGATAAGTCTGGATGAATGGGTAAGCTACTCAGAGACACAGAGTTTTGATGACCAAGAGCATATTGTTGATATTCATCTTCCTAAGTTAGAAGCGGCCATCGCGCAAAGCTTTACACCAAATCTTAACAACAACTCAGGCAATTTTTATCAGCAGCAGCAAACAAAAACAGCGGTAGTGAAGTTACCTCATAACAGTGGTGGTTTTGGCATTTTGTTAAAAGATCAGTTCGATAAACCCTATGCCAATTTGGCATGCTTGGTTAAGGCCAATGGAACAGATTATCCGCGTCAATCGGATGACAAAGGTTTTATCTCTTTAGCGGAATTTTACGATCAAGAGCGTGTGCTGGTGTGTATGAAAGCCAGTCAAACTGACGAGGATTACTCAAACCGCTTGTTGGTCAATATTGGTTCACTTAAACCGATTGAAGAGCAAGAAGGCGTGCTGCAGCGGCTTCAAAACCACGACTTTACGGAAGTGAACTTGTCCCAAGCCGATCCTGAATTAGCCCAACAGGCGATTTCAAACCTGCAAAAGAATTACGCTCTTGAGGTTAATGGTCAGCTTGACTCGAATACCAAAAAACAAATTTCCGCACTCGATCAATCTAAAAATGGTGGTTGGTAATTCATGAATACAATGTTAACGCCTAAACAGCCGCAAAATGACTTGTACTTGTCCGATCTTGAATATAGTCGGGTCTTGTTAGAGAAAATCAAACAAAAGATAACAGAACTGGATTCTAGCGCAGAAGCCATGTTGGTTGCTGACCTAAAAAATTACGGCAGTCACCAAAAGAAAATACTAAACACCAAGCAAACTCAATATGATGAATTTGTCGAGCAATGGCAAAGTCAATCATGTTTAGATGAGTTTGATCAAGAATGTGTGACTGAAAACCAAAGCAAACTTGATGGCCGAAAAAAACAGTACGCTGATCTCTACCAAGCCAGTGCGCTCACGCAAGATGATGATGGCGCATGGTATTTGGATGTAGACAAAGATGAATTGGACAACATAGGTTTATTTCATCCTACGCAAATTCAGCAAGTCTATAGCGAACAAGGCCGTTCTCCTATTGACGCAAAGACCACTTGTGTGACCAGCGAACGTACCGTGTCACTTGCCGATAGTGCCTTCATATATGATGATGGCGATGGCCATCAGATTGATATGAAAGATTCAGTGATCAGTAACCGTTTTGTCTGGTATTGGGATACATCTGGTGCGGGCTCTGTGCTCTCTCGCGGTGTCGCAGCGACCAATATTTGGGGTAAGCCGTTTCCTCTTAGTATGGAACCGCGCTTTTTTGACGAATCTGGTGATCAATTTACCTTGCTGCAACCTAATGGTTTTCAGGGCTTACCTGATTTACTCCACACCAAAGTGACGCCTCTGCGTGAAAGCGCGCGCAGCAAACCAAAACCCACGCCAGCAATGCAAATCGCCACCATCAGCCGTAATAGCTTGACAGTGAAAAGTAACGCTCGATTTTTGGCTTATCCGCTCGACAAGTTCCCATTTAAATCCAAACCGCTTAAGAAGCTGGACATTGACGCTGGCTGTCTAGCGAATGAACTGATTGAAAATGAAGCCACACGATTTAAAACTATCGATGCGCCAAAGCAAATAAAAGTGCATTGCTCGTTACCTGAATGGGATTTTCGCCTGCGTAAGATGCTAAACAAGATGCAAAGGCAGATCGCTGAATACAATTTATTTATGGCCGATTATATGGCTCGGCTAGACATTCTCACTGACATGATAAACATAGTGAAGCTCCAATTTGAGTTTCCGTTTAAAGCACTTCCTGCTGATAGTAGCTATTGGGAGAGAACGAGTCGAGTCATGTTTGGCTCGCAACATCCTTTTTTGTACCTTCAGTATCAAGTACTCAATAGCGATATGTTTTGGGAGTCAGGGGATAAAGATCAGATAGAGCAGGCTAAAAACCACCGCGAGCTATACCAAGCCTTATGTGCCATTCGCGACAAAATGGTCACTAGCGCTGATAAAGAAGAAAGTTTTCTTACCTTCTCTAAAACCTATAAAAACGCAGGCAAACAAAAAGCCGATATCGCAAAAGTGGCGGAGCGATTGTACGCCTTGCTGACCGCACCTAAACTGCGGCAGGAACTGAAGCGCTACATGGGTTCACTCTCAGAGCAGTTGCAAGATGAAAAAATTGCGACAAAAGTAAAGGATGAGGGTTTTATTCCGCCAGGGCCTGATTTTGAAGATGAAGGCAACTGGTGCGTGATTTTTAACACCATTGCTGAGTGTTATGGCGCTCTCGCTTCCAGTGATACCTACCGTCAAAAACTGTTTGATGAGCAAATTGCCCCCAGCATTAATGCCATCATTGCCAATGATACCAATCATATTATTGAGCAAGAGTTTAAAGAGGTTTGGGATAAAGAACCAATAGAAAACATCACTCAAACTCAACTTCCTGAAGATAGTTTTTTAAATACGCAAATCAGTCATTTAAACGAACTTAAACCAGAAACTCCAAAAGACAATCTGCTGAGTGCTATTCTGGATAAAAATACCGTTGAAACACTTGAGTTGCTTTGGAGTAAACGAGGGCTGGTGATCCCAGGCCCAGGCGCGCCTTGTGTGTTGCAAGTGATTTTATCCTGCTACTCAGCGGAGGTGATGACCCATGTTACCAAACGGGTGCAAACTACATCGGTTGCTCATTTGCGCTTTTTTAATGCGGTATTACGTCATTGGAAAGTTCGTGAACTGTTTACTAAGAACGAATTTCAACAGATCTTTATGGCCTATACCATTGTTCGAAGTAGCGATCGCAAAAGAAACAAAGGGCTAATTGATGAGGGCAGAAAGCTACTAGCACAATATTCCAAAGAAGTTGCCACTGGGCAAGGCAAACATAGCCAAGATTTATTTGATAGTACCTTGGACTCGGCTGCCAGCCCTTATCAGGGCGTCGCCTACGCCAAGCTCCTGTATGTGTTTTATAACTTTACCGTTAATACCCAAGGCGCATTAGCCATTGAAGAAGCGGCGAAAAAGGCGCAGTGGAGCGGGCATCAAACCTCGTTAGAAATGACCAAAATGATGACAGAGATGGTATCAAGCCGGTTGCAGTTAGTCTCAGACAGCTTAAGTATTGCTCGAAGCATTGAAATTGCCTTGGCGCGTATGAAAACTAAAGGCCCTGTGGATGTCGGCACATTGCGCTTTGGTCAGATAGGCCAAGTGCTTGATTTTCTTGCCGTTGGGGTCACAGTATTTTCATTGGTCAATACCTCTATCGATCTTTATCTAACTGATCCCACCGATGCGGAAATTTTGGCTAAGGGTGCCAGTCTTATTGCGGATTCGGCAATTTTGGTTGGCTGGGCAACAGGGATAGGGGTGTTAACTGTGATTGGCACTGTGATAACTGTGGCGATGCTGGTTTATGAATTGACAAAGCTTTATCGCACCTTAAATCAAACCCAAGTGCAAAAAAGACTGCTCGCGCAATGGCAACTGTTTAAAGGTGATTTGGATAGCGAAACAACCCAACGTTATCTGAAACAAGTGGTCAAACAGTCAAAGATTAGCGAAGATCTTGAATTCGATAGCACCCAAGAGTTAGCAGCGGCATTGGCTCGCTCCCCTGAGTTGACTCTTAAGATGCTATCGCCGGGCATGGTTGAAGACATAGATGAAAAGCTAGAGTATGAGTTTGCCGATCATCTGCTACCCGGTTTTTCTTATGTGGAGTTAGGCAATATGTCTTGGCGCGCAGTCGTGCCACTTCATTTGCTTGGCTACTCGGAAAAGTCAATTGAAGACTTGGTTAAGCTTGACCCAAGCCTTGAAGACTTTACCGGTATCACAACGGTGAGCGACATTATTCAATACTATAACCACGTACGGGAACAAGAGCAGTCACAACCTGATGATAACTATGATTCACAGCAGTCAACGCATATTTATATTGGCCCTGGCCTTGAGCAAAAAGCGGCCAAAGGGGTGAATTGGGGAATTTCTGCGAACACCAAGTATGGGATAGATGTGGTCTCGATTGCCCAGTTATTAGAAACCGGTTTATTTACCCCGCCAGAGCCTAGCGAGCAAGCGTTTTTCCACGGCAATGACTGGAATCACCCTAGCTTTCGTATTCCCAAATTGTACGTTGAATCGATTCACGGAGAAGAACAATGAAATTAGTAAAACGCGGCCATTTTTTCCTTGTCGCGCTGAGTTTATACCTAGTTATGGTGGGGCAAGCCTTGGCCTTAACCGCGCAGCAACAAGCCGAAGCGATTATTCAAGCCTCACCTGTGGCGCAAAAAATTCAGCAAAACTTTAAACCTGAATACGGTAAGTTATCCTTTTTTGTAGAGGGGTTAACAGGTGAACTTAGCAAACTTCCCTCACTGGAGTCTGAAAGAAAGAGGTCCGCTATTACCCCTTCTATCATAGGTGATGACGAGCAATATGGTGCAGCAGGCTCTTTGTCACGTATTGCAGTACTATTGGACCAACAGGGAAAGGCACTAAATGTTACAGTAGAGAGATATGCGACTATTTCCGCTAAATTTATTAGTGCTATTTCTGATGCTAAGTATCTACATTTGAGGAACGCCCGGTATCTCGATAGTAGTATCGACTTAAGCGCTTTTAACAACCTAGAAAGGGTGACCATTGCATTTTTAGATAATGTTCAGCAAGTGATACTGCCCCAATCGGGAAGTGTAAAAAAAATCAATATCCACCAAACAGAGTTGAGGCATATCAGTAATCTAGGACTGCAAAAAAACTTAGATGTATTTATTAGTACTGCCGAGAGTGCAAGTGGCTTTGATGAGTTAAATGGTAATCAGTCGCTAGAGTACCTTTCTATTGAGCTTTCAAAATCAGACCTTGATATTGGGTCGCTAACAAATTTAGAAAAGTTATGGGTAACAGGGCCAGAATATAAAAATATTAAAAATATTGATAAACTAGTTAAGCTAAAAAACCTAATTATGGAGAACTTTACAGATAAAAAACTAAGTGGGGTTGTATTGCCAAAAAGTATTGAAACTATCTCGGTACATAATATTGCTAAGGGCAGTCTACCTCAGATTAGAAGTCTACCTTCTATAAAAAGGCTGGCATTCAAGTCTATAGAAGATAATATGCTAAAAAATGTTGAGGATTTACCCAGTTTACAAGAACTTCTCATTACCTATTCTAACCTTCCTACCTTAAACGGCATCGAGAAGTTACCTTCGCTTAAAGACCTAACGGTAAAAAAAAGTGGTACTATCGATATTTCGGCAATCGAAGCACTGGGACACTTAGAGAACCTAATGATTAGCGATAACTACTTGGATGATATAAGTGTTATCGCTAAGCTGCCTCAGCTGGTATACGTTAGAGCATCTTATAATCAGCTTAAAGTGCTGCCAAAGTTACAGCCGGACAACCATCTTAAGTCTTTTGATTTTTCCGATAATCCGATTGAAACCATCGATCCTGAAGTGCTTAAAACCTACTCTAAGGTAAGAAAAAACGCACTCAATACGCCCTTTTATAACAGTTTAACCAGAAAACAGCAGCTTTATTTTTAGTCTTAGGAGTGAGTAATGAAACGTGATCACCCAGTCATGGTTACCAGTAAAATTATTGCTGTTGTGTGCATAGGCCCGCAGATGCTTTACCGCTCCTATGTAGAGCTTTTAA
>NZ_JAKRGI010000009.1:0-159162 GCF_022347625.1 Vibrio sp. Of14-4
AATAGTCTAACCAGTGCGGAGCGGTAGTTCAGTTGGTTAGAATACCGGCCTGTCACGCCGGGGGTCGCGGGTTCGAGTCCCGTCCGCTCCGCCACTTATTTAGAAACCTCGCTAATGCGAGGTTTTGTCAGATATCAATAGGGGTGTAGCTCCAATTGGCAGAGCAGCGGATTCCAAATCCGCGTGTTGGGAGTTCGAATCTCTCCACCCCTGCCATATTTAAGGCTCTAGTCGAAAGACTGGAGCTTTTTTGTTTTTGTAGCGATAAGCAGCGGATTCAGCTTATACCTAAAGAATACGCGTGTTGGGAGTTCGAATCTCTCCACCCCTGCCATATTTAAGGCTCTAGTCGTAAGACTGAAGCCTTTTTACTTTGTAGCTCTCAAGCAGCGGATTCAGCTTATACGCCAAGAATGCGCGTGTTGGGAGTTCGAATTTCAGCAATGAAACTGGGTAAAATAGCCGATTGTTACAGGACACTTTTAGGGACAATTCGTCGGATTTTTACACCTACTTGCTTAAAGATGCTGACATAGTGATCAGGATTGAAATCTTCGCTGATCATCCAAGCATTGTCTGGTTCCATTTCTAGTAGGACAGAGCTCTCTACTCGCTCGGTAATATCAGGTGAATGAATGATGGTAAAACTTTCAGTATTCAAATTTGCGCTTCTTGGATCAAAGTTATACGTTCCAATAACACTTATACTGCTATCAATAGTCATGGTTTTTGCGTGTAGGCCAAAGATCGGAGTGGTAGGCAGCCTTTTAAACATGTGTTCCGTCATGACTCTGCGACGAACTTTTGCATCAGGTTTGAATTCATATATCTCGACTCCGGTTTTAAGTAACTTTGAACGATCTCGTTGATACCCGCTAAATGCTTCGAGGTTATCATTAGAGGCAAGACTGTTTGTTAAGATCTTAACTTCTACCCCACGATCAACTAGCTGCTTTAAAAATTTACGATCAGATTTAGTGGTAACTAGGTAGGGGGTTTGAATAAGAATTCTTTTCTGGGCTTTTTCTGCGAGTTCGATGAGTTTCGTTCGAGTGATACCTCCACCCCCTAGAAATCTTGTTCGGCTATTTTTTCCTGGTTTATCTGCGATATATTCTACTTGGTCTAGGAATAAGAAATCTCCCTTAGCTGCTAAAGTTTTAAAGGTCTGTGGGACTTTCTCTATTTCGGCTCTTATCTCGGGATGGAAGTTACTAGGATTACATGAATAGGTATGGAGTCTAGAAAAATCAGGGTTTCTAGAGTAGGGATTTTTTTCTATTAAGCTCTCAACATTCACGCTTAATTCGTGTTTCCAGTACTCATTAAATGATGTTTTTACATTGGTTACAGCTTTACCAACCAAGAAAACATCTCTGTCCCTAAAATTATACTCGTGGTCAAACCCGAAGTATTCATCGGCTATGTTTCGCCCACCAGTGATTGCTATCAAATCGTCGGCAAGAAAGACTTTGTTGTGCATTCTTTGGTTCAAGCCATGGAAGTCGGTCAGTACTACTCCTAGCTTATTAATGATGTTTTTACCTATGTTTACGTTAGGGTTATAAATCTTTATGTCAATATTGTCATGGGCTGCCAGCATTAGAAGTTCATCGCCTTTGGCTTCGAGCATAATGTCATCGACTAGAACTCTAACCTTTACTCCTCTTTCGGCTGCACGAACAAGGTGATCTGTAGCGATTAGACCGACATTATCAACAGAGAAAATAAAATACTGGACATCAATAGTCTTTTCAGCTCTATCAGTTAGCCAAGCTCTGGACATCATAGCCTCAGCACCTTGCTCTAAAACGTAGACACCAGTTTTACTTTTCAGCTGTGACTCGTATGGTTTTATATAGTGAGAAAGACTTTCGGTTTTTTGTTTCGGTAATGTAGCACAATAGTTTTTATCAGATAGGGGTACGCTATCCGATGTAGTGCTGCAACTGGTCGAAACGAATAGAAGCGTTAATATTAAAGAAATTGTTTTCATCAACGTAAATATATTGTAGACGCGAGTTATATTTTTCAGCATATCATTAAATGAAGATTTATTGATATTCGTCTTTATGCCTATTTTATGAAAGCTTCATATATAAAAAAGCCCACTCAATCGAGTGGGCTGTAAGTATCATTGCTGAATTATTTTAAGAGGGCATCGTTGCCGTTTTCGCGGATATGTTTTAGCAGTCCTTTCACACCGCGAGCACTCGAAGAGACGACGTTACCTGACTTCATATAGTCTGTACCGCCAGCAAAGTCTGTTACTATTGCTCCTGCTTCGCGTGCAATAAGTTCACCTGCCGCAATATCCCAAGGTTTAAGACCTAACTCAAAGAAGCCGTCAACACGCCCAGCTGCTAGGTAGCATAAATCTAGAGCCGCAGAACCTGTACGCCTGAAATCAGAGCAATCAACAAAAAGGGCAGACATAATTTTAAAGTAGGATTCTGAATGTTGCTTTTGCTTGAATGGGAAACCCGTCGCTAAAACAGCACCTTGCATATCTTTAACTTGTTTTACACGGATACGGGCACTATTTAGCTGAGCACCGGAACCACGTTGAGCAGTAAATAGTTCATTCAGCATAGGGTCGTAAACACAAGCTACTTCGGTTTTGCCTTTTAGACGTACTGCGATTGAAACAGAAAAATGTGGGAAGCCTTTAATGAAGTTTGTTGTTCCATCCAGAGGGTCTATGATCCATTGAACTTCGTCGTCTTTGCCAGTTAGTAAGCCAGCTTCCTCACTGATAATTGTGTGATCTGGATAAGAGGCTCTGATGGTATCAATAACGATAGATTCTGCTTCTTTGTCGATATTAGTGACAAAATCATTGGTGCCTTTTTGTGTAGACTCAATTTTATCGACATTTTCTAAAGATTTAGCAATATGATTGCCTGCTTTTCGCGCTGCGCGAATAGCGATGTTAAGCATAGGATGCATACAAATTTCCCAACGGATTTTAAAGAACAGAAAAACGGACGGGAGTATACCAGATAACTCGCCAAATGGAAGTGGGTGTTTTTTGTTCTATCAGTCAAAAGGGTGTGATGTTTTTAACTCTGAATATGTTAATATCGCGCGGTCCAAATATACGGTCTGGGAAAACCCAATGTTAGATAATGTCAAAGTGGTGCTTGTTGGGACCTCACATTCAGGAAATATTGGTTCTGCAGCTCGAGCTATGAAAGTTATGGGTTTGTCTAACCTAGTTCTTGTTGAACCCCAATGTGAAATAGATCAGCAAGCAATGTCAATGTCATCAGGTGCGACTGATATACTCGAGAGCGCAGCAATTGTTAGTTGTCTCACCGAAGCTATTTCGGACTGTAGTTTGGTTGTCGGTTCGAGCGCACGTTCGCGCACTTTGGAGTGGCCGATGTTGGAGCCACGTGAATGTGGTAGAAAGTTTGTTGAACAAGCTTCACTTTCTCCAACTGCGTTGGTTTTTGGTCGAGAGAGGACGGGTTTAACAAACGAGGAGCTGCAAACTTGTCATTTTCATGTTTGTATTCCCGCCAACCCTGAATACAGTTCACTTAATCTTGCTATGGCAGTCCAGACGTTAAGCTATGAAGTGCGTATGGCGTATTTAGATCATGAGAAAGCAGTCTATCAACCTGCTGAAACATGTGAATTTCCTAGGCATAAAGAGCTAGAGTTGTTCTTTTCGCATTTGGAGAGCGTAGCAAAGGGCATTGATTTTATTAGTGATAAGCAGCCCGGAAAAGTGATGAATAAGCTGCGTCGTTTATTCACTCGAGCTCGACCTGAAGCTCAAGAGCTAAATATTTTACGTGGCATTTTAACTGCAGTGGAAAAAAAGCTGCCTTAATTCTTTCCCAAGTATTTTTACAACTAATACTTGAGTAAAATACTTGGTTAAATACTTGACTAATTTAGTCAGGTATGAAAGAATTTATAACACATAAACGATGTGGATATGGTGTTATATGAGACTTACATCTAAAGGAAGATACGCAGTTACAGCCATGTTAGATGTGGCTCTGCACTCACAACAAAATCCCGTACCACTGGCCGATATTTCAGAGCGCCAGGGTATTTCACTTTCTTATCTGGAACAACTCTTTTCCAAACTACGAAAAGCTGGGCTGGTCGCTAGTGTTCGCGGACCAGGAGGCGGCTATCGTTTGGGTACTGATGCCAACACTATCGCAATAGGAACGGTTATTGCCGCAGTGGATGAATCTGTCGATGCGACAAAGTGCCATGGTCGAGGTGATTGTCAAGGCGGAACTCGTTGCCTAACTCACACTCTTTGGCACGATTTGAGCTCAAGAATCAGTGACTTTTTAAACAACATCACTCTGGGTGAGTTGATGACAGATAATGATGTTCTAGAAGTATCCGATCGCCAAGATCTTGATCTTGCGACTAATCATGGGTTTTCTAAAAAGAATTCTAACACCGCACCCATCGGTATAAATTTCCGCTCATAAAGCGGTTTGCCTGTTACATTGGAGTAGAGAATGAAACTGCCTATTTATCTTGATTATTCAGCAACATGCCCAGTTGATCCTCGGGTAGCTGAAAAAATGGTTCAGTACATGACTATGGACGGTACGTTTGGTAACCCAGCATCTCGTTCACACAGATATGGCTGGCAGGCGGAAGAAGCCGTAGACACTGCTCGTGAACAGATTGCAGATTTATTAAATGCAGATCCGCGAGAGATTGTTTTCACTTCTGGTGCAACTGAATCTGATAACTTAGCGATCAAAGGTGCTGCTCACTTCTATTCGAAGAAGGGCAAGCATATTATCACTTGCAAAACAGAGCACAAAGCTGTTCTTGATCCATGTCGTCAATTAGAACGCGAAGGTTTTGAAGTTACTTATTTAGAGCCAGAAGCCGATGGTATTATTGACCTAAAGAAACTTGAAGCAGCAATGCGCGAGGATACCGTTCTAGTCTCCATAATGCATGTAAATAATGAGATTGGAGTTGTTCAAGATATTGCGGCAATAGGCGACTTGTGTCGTAGCCGTAAAATCGTTTTCCATGTTGATGCCGCCCAATCAGCAGGCAGATTGCCAATCGATGTGCAAGAAATGAAAGTTGACCTCATTTCGTTATCGGCACACAAGGCTTATGGCCCTAAAGGTATCGGCGCTTTGTATGTTCGTCGCAAACCACGTATTCGCTTAGAAGCTCAGATGCACGGTGGTGGTCATGAACGTGGTTTCCGTTCTGGTACTTTGCCAACTCATCAGATTGTTGGTATGGGTGAGGCTTTCCGTATTGCTAAAGAAGACATGCAGAAAGACTATGAGCATGCATTGGCTCTTCGTAACCGCTTGTTTGAAGGCGTAAAAGACCTTGAAGCTGTGACTGTGAATGGTTCTTTTGAACAGCGTGTGCCTCATAACTTGAATATAAGTTTTGCTTTTGTTGAAGGTGAATCTTTACTTATGTCCCTGAAAGATCTTGCGGTTTCTTCAGGCAGCGCGTGTACTTCAGCCAGTTTAGAACCTTCATATGTACTACGAGCTTTAGGCTTGGATGATGAACTAGCACATAGCTCAGTTCGATTCTCTTTCGGTCGTTTCACAACCGAAGAGGAAGTTGATTATGCGATTGAGCAAATCCGTTTAGCAGTGACTAAGCTACGCGACATGTCTCCTCTATGGGATATGTACAAGGAAGGAGTGGATTTAAGCACGGTCGAGTGGGCGCACCACTAACTTGCTAAGTTACGCTTCAAAAGTTGTTATAGAGGATTCGAGGAAAATATTATGGCATATAGCGAAAAAGTAATTGATCACTACGAGAACCCAAGAAATGTTGGTTCTTTTGATAAAGAAGACCCAAATGTGGGCAGCGGTATGGTTGGAGCTCCAGCCTGTGGTGATGTGATGAAGCTACAAATTAAAGTGACGCCAGAAGGCATTATTGAAGATGCCAAGTTCAAAACATACGGTTGTGGCAGTGCCATCGCGTCAAGCTCACTTGTTACTGAGTGGGTCAAAGGTAAGAGCATAGATGAAGCTGCAGAAATTAAAAATGCAGAAATTGCAGAAGAGCTTGAACTTCCACCGGTAAAAGTACACTGCTCAATTCTTGCGGAAGATGCAATTAAAGCAGCCGTTGCTGATTACAAGAAAAAACACCAATAATAAGCAGTCTGTATATAATGGGGGTATTTGCCCCCATTTCACGAGTTAACAAATTAATTAAGGTGCAGTATGGCCATCACAATGACAGAAACGGCAGCAAGTCGAGTTAGAACATTCTTAGAAAACCGAGGTAAAGGCGTCGGTTTGCGTTTGGGTGTTAAGACGACAGGCTGTTCTGGAATGGCTTACGTACTCGAGTTTGTTGATCAGCTTAATGAAGAAGATGAAGTGTTTGAGCATCAAGGCGTTAAAGTCATTATCGACAAAAAGAGTTTAGTTTACCTTGACGGTACAGAGCTTGACTATGTTAAGGAAGGGCTTAATGAAGGTTTTGAATTTAACAACCCGAATGCCAAAGGTGAATGTGGCTGTGGTGAAAGCTTTAACGTCTAACTGATGAGTGCCACTTGGCCCTGAGCTATTTAAGGACCGACCTCTTAATGAATTATTTTGAACTATTCGGGCTACCAAGTCAGTTTCAACTGGATGGTAGCCTTCTTTCTTCGCAGTTTCGTGAGCTACAAAAACGCTTCCACCCGGATAATTTTGCTACTGCATCTGAGCGTGATCGCTTGATGGCGGTACAAAAAGCATCAGAAATAAATGATGCTTATCACGTGCTTAAAAGCCCGCTCTCTCGAGCAGAATATATTCTTGCCGAAAATGGGATTGATATTCGTGATGAACAGCAGACCATGAGCGATCCAATGTTTCTCATGGAACAAATGGAGCTGCGAGAAAAGCTTGAAGATATCCCATCTCAACCTGAACCAGAGGCTGCGCTGTTTGATTTTGATGCTGAAGTAAGCAAAACCCATAAGCAATATCTTCAAGCTGTCGAATTAGAGCTGAACGCAGGCCAGTGGACTCAAGCGGCCGATACTGTGCGTAAGATCAAGTTTATCGCCAAACTGAAAAATGAAATAGAGCTAGTGGAAGAGAAACTCCTCGGCTAGTGAATGATAAGGACCAAGCATGGCATTACTCCAAATAGCCGAACCTGGACAAAGTTCAGCACCTCATGAGCATAAGCTAGCAGCAGGTATTGATTTAGGTACGACTAATTCGCTTGTTGCTGCTGTACGCAGTGGTGACGCTTCAACGTTAAAAGATGAATTGGGGAGGAGTATTCTTCCCTCCATCGTTAACTACTCTCAAGCAGAGCCTATCGTTGGTTATGAGGCGAAACAAAAGGCTGAATCGGCTCCGGAAAACACTATGATTTCGGTTAAGCGTTTACTTGGGCGGTCACTGCAAGATATTCAGGCTAGATACCCTAATTTGCCTTATCAGTTTAAAGAAAGTGACAATGGTCTACCTGTGTTCGAGACGGCATCCGGTGACAAGAATCCAATTCAAGTATCCGCTGATATTCTTAAATCGTTATCTGAGCGAGCTGAGCAGACACTCGGTGGTGACTTGTCAGGAGTTGTCATTACCGTGCCAGCTTATTTTGATGATGCCCAGCGCGCTGGTACAAAAGATGCGGCTAAGTTAGCTGGCCTTAATGTTCTACGCCTATTAAATGAGCCCACTGCAGCTGCGATTGCCTATGGTCTCGATTCGGGACAAGAAGGAATCATCGCTGTTTATGACCTTGGCGGTGGTACATTTGATGTGTCTATTCTCCGGTTATCAAAAGGTGTGTTTGAGGTTCTTGCTACAGGCGGTGACTCGGCACTAGGTGGGGATGATTTTGATCATCTCTTGGCGGAATATTTATTAGAGCAAGCGGGTGTTAAAGCGCCATTATCCCCAGAGCAGCACAGAACAATATTGAATCTTGCCACTGAGACTAAGATTGAATTATCCGACAAAGACTTTGTTGATGTTGAGGTTCTAGGTTGGACAGGGAAGGTATCTAGAAAAGAGTTTGATTCCTTGGTGCAACCTCTGGTGAAAAAAACTCTAATGTCTTGTCGCCGAGCGTTAAAAGATGCGCAAGTTGATGTCGAAGAGGTATTAGAAGTTGTCATGGTTGGAGGTTCTACGAGAACCATACTAGTTCGTGAAATGGTGGGAGAGTTTTTTCAACGTAAGCCATTAACCAGTATTAATCCTGATGAAGTTGTAGCCATAGGTGCAGGTATTCAGGCCGATATCCTAGTGGGTAATAAACCGGATACTGAGATGTTGCTATTGGATGTAATACCTCTTTCTCTTGGTATTGAAACAATGGGTGGCTTGGTTGAGAAAATAATTCCACGCAACACGACTATTCCAGTCGCGCGAGCGCAAGAGTTCACCACATTTAAAGATGGTCAGACAGCGATGACTGTGCATGTTGTGCAGGGAGAGCGAGAAATGGTCGATGATTGTCGCTCGTTAGCTCGATTCTCTCTCAAAGGAATCCCTCCAATGGCAGCAGGAGCTGCGCATATACGAGTCACTTACCAAGTTGATGCTGACGGTTTACTCTCTGTGAATGCTATGGAGAAGAGCACTAAGGTTCAATCTGAAATTCAGGTCAAACCTTCTTATGGCTTGAGTGACGATGAAGTGGCGAATATGCTGCGTGATTCTATGACTTATGCTAAAGAAGATATGTTAGCGCGCGCATTGGCTGAACAGCGAGTAGAGGCTGATCGAGTGATTGAGGGATTGTTGGTCGCCATCCAAGTTGATGGTGATGATCTTCTGTCGGAGAGCGAAAAAGCAACCTTAGTCAAGGTTATTGAGTCCTTAATTGAGCTTCGTAACGGGGATAGTGCTGATGCTATCGAACAAGGCATTAAAGATGCTGACAAGGCGAGTCAAGATTTTGCTTCAAGCCGTATGGATAAGTCGATTCGATCTGCGTTATCAGGTCAATCAGTAGATGATATTTAAGAGAAACAGTTATGCCTAAGATTATTGTATTACCGCACGAAGATTTATGTCCTGAAGGGGCGGTTTTGGAAGCGAGTACAGGTGACACAGTTTTAGATGTCGCACTTAAAAATGGCATCGGCATTGAGCATGCGTGTGAAAAATCTTGTGCCTGTACCACATGCCATGTGGTGATCCGTGAAGGTTTTGATTCTCTTGAGGAGAGCGATGAACTCGAAGATGACATGCTAGACAAAGCATGGGGTCTAGAGCCTGAGTCACGTTTAGGTTGCCAAGCTAAAGTTGCTGATGAAGATCTTGTTGTAGAAATACCTAAGTATACACTCAACCACGCTTCTGAAGATCATTAAAAAACGAGTGTTATAAACTAACCAAAAAATGAGAAGGAAAGTGAGCAATGAAATGGACGGATTCACGGGACATCGCGATAGAGCTTTGTGATAAGTTTCCAGAGCTTGATCCTAAAACAGTTCGATTTACTGACTTACATAAATGGATCACCGAGTTAGATGAGTTTGATGATGAACCTAATCGCTCGAATGAAAAAATCCTAGAAGCAGTGATCTTATGCTGGATGGATGAAATGGACTAGAGAGAAGAGTAAAAGCTTTTCAAGTTAACATTTCTGATTAAAAAAAACGGGCGATATCGCCCGTTTTTTTATCGAACTAACATTTTTAGCTTTTAAGATGCTAACATCCCTAGGTTGAGAAAATAGGCGTAGAGTTCGCCAGTAATAAAGACAAGGAGAAACCATGTCCGAACAAATGTCAGTATTTTTGAGTACCGAACCAGCGCCAGCCCAATGGGGAGAAAAAGCAATCCTTTCTTTTTCAGAGCAAGGTGCAACGATTCATTTAGGACAAGGTAATGAACAAGAAGTCGTTCAGCGGGCCGCTCGAAAACTAGACTCTCAGGGGATAGCATCGGTTTCACTCCAAGGTGCAGGCTGGGACTTAGAAACAGTTTGGGTATTTCATCAGGGGTATCGTAATCCAAAGAAAAACAATGCGTTAATTTTGCCTGAACTTGTTGACGCTGCTCAAGCCGAGTTAGAAGCACGGATTAAAGCGACTGAATTTACCCGCGATATCATCAATAAACCGGCTGAGGAAGTCGCCCCAAGACAGTTGGCGACTATGGCGGCTGAATTTATTAAGTCTGTTGCACCAGAAGGTTCGGTGAAAGTCCGTATCGTAAAAGACAAAGATTTGTTAGATGAAGGTTGGGAAGGTATCTATGCTGTCGGGCGTGGTTCGGAGAGAACATCGGCCATGCTGCAGCTGGATTATAACCCTACTGGCGATGAGAACGCGCCTGTATGGGCATGCTTAGTTGGTAAAGGGATCACCTTTGACTCTGGTGGCTATAGCATTAAGCCATCAAACTTTATGACGGCGATGAAAGCAGACATGGGTGGCTCTGGTACTATTACCGGAGGATTTGCTCTGGCGATTATGCGCGGTCTTAACAAACGGGTAAAACTTATTCTCTGCTGTGCTGAAAATATGATTTCAGGTAGAGCGCTAAAGCTCGGTGATATTATTACCTATAAAAATGGCAAGACAGTTGAGATTATGAATACTGACGCGGAAGGACGTTTAGTGTTAGCTGATGGTTTGATTTATGCCAGTGAGCACAAGCCCGAATTGATTATTGACTGTGCAACCTTAACTGGAGCGGCCAAGAATGCACTAGGTAATGACTATCATGCATTAATGAGTTTCGATGAGTCTCTTTCTCAGCAAGCTTTGTCTGTTGCTCGAGAAGAAAAAGAGGGCTTGTGGTCGCTTCCTCTGGCCAGTTGTCACCGAGATATGTTACCGTCGAGCTTTGCGGACTTGTCTAATATCAGTAGTGGAGATTACGCACCAGGTGCGAGTACCGCAGCAGCATTCTTATCTTACTTTGTAGAAGATTATCATAAAGGATGGCTGCACTTTGATTGTGCAGCGACGTACCGTAAATCTGCAACGGATATGTGGGCTGCAGGGGCAACTGGAGTTGGCGTACGTACTTTAGCTGGCTTACTCATCCAGCAAGCAAATCAGTAATTTTAGTGGCGTCTTAACGCTCAATCGCAAATATTATAAAGGTATACCTATGGCTCTAGAAAGAACATTTTCTATCATCAAGCCTGATGCAGTAGAACGTAACTTGATTGGCGAAATCTACAATCGTTTTGAAAAAGCAGGATTTAAAATTGTAGCAGCAAAAATGGTGCAGTTGACTGAGGAGCAGGCTAGTGGTTTTTATGCTGAGCATGAAGGCAAGCCATTTTTTCCACCACTGAAAGAATTTATGACATCAGGGCCAATTATGGTTCAGGTTCTTGAGGGAGAAAACGTTATTGCTAGATATCGTGAGCTGATGGGGAAGACTAACCCTGAAGAAGCTGCTTGTGGTACTCTTCGTGCCGACTACGCGATAGATATGCGTCTTAATTCGGTACACGGCTCAGATAGTCCAGAGTCGGCAGCCAGAGAAATAGAGTTTTTCTTCCCCGCTGCTGAAATTTGCCCTCGCGGTTAGTTTACTTCTATATCTAGTATGGGTGCTACTGACATTGGTAGCGCCTTTTATCACATCCTTTTGCCTAGGTAGATATCTTATCGCGGTTAACAAATGGTTTATCAATTTAGTTGGTGAGTCTTGTTATTGATCTTATGAAAATCATAAAGTTAGAACCTTTACCTATATATTGGTTTTATTTTTTAATCAGCATATTAAGTTGAGTTAAATGTTACCTTAACTTACTGAAAAGTATTCTTCTCTTATATTTTTCTTGCTTAAGAAAGCAGTACTATCAGGTGATCGTCTTCACGACATAAGTTTTTTTATTCACACATGCACGCAAAGCTATCAGTCTTGACAGATTGTGATATACTCTGCGCGCAATTTATACCTTATTAACAGAGTAAGACAATGGCAGATTTATCAAAGTACAGAAACATTGGTATTTTCGCGCACGTTGATGCGGGTAAAACTACCACCACTGAGCGTATCCTTAAGCTTACTGGTAAAATCCACAAAACTGGTGAAGTACACGACGGTGAGTCTACAACTGACTTCATGGAGCAGGAAGCTGAGCGTGGTATCACAATCCAGTCTGCTGCCGTTACTTGTGAGTGGAACGGCCACCGCCTGAACGTTATCGATACTCCGGGACACGTTGACTTTACAGTAGAAGTATATCGTTCACTTAAAGTTCTAGACGGTGGTATCGGTGTATTCTGTGGTTCTGGTGGTGTTGAGCCTCAGTCAGAGACTAACTGGCGTTACGCGAACGATTCAGAAGTATCTCGTTTGATCTTCGTGAACAAACTAGACCGTATGGGTGCAGACTTCTTCCGCGTTGTTGACCAAGTCAAAAACGTGCTGGGTGCTAACCCTCTAGTAATGACTCTGCCTATCGGTCGTGAAGACGATTTCGTTGGTGTTGTAGATGTTCTAACACGTAAAGCATACGTGTGGGATGACTCAGGTCTTCCAGAAAACTACGAAGTTCAAGATATCCCAGCTGATATGGTTGACGATGTAGAGCAATACCGTGAAGAGCTAGTTGAAACTGCTGTAGAGCAAGACGACGACCTAATGGAAGCGTACATGGAAGGTGAAGAGCCTTCTATCGAACAGCTAAAAGCTTGTATCCGTAAAGGTACTCGCGATCTAGCATTCTTCCCAACTTTCTGTGGTTCTGCATTCAAAAACAAAGGTGTTCAGCTTGTTCTTGACGCAGTTGTAGACTACCTGCCAGCACCAACAGAAGTTGAACCTCAGCCTCTAACCGATCCTGAAACAGGTGAGCCTACTGGTGAAGTTGCTACAGTATCTGCTGATGAGCCACTAAAAGCACTAGCATTCAAAATCATGGATGACCGTTTCGGTGCTCTAACCTTTATCCGTATCTACTCTGGTCGTATGAAGAAGGGTGACACTATCCTTAACTCTGCAACTGGCAAGACTGAACGTATCGGTCGTATGTGTGAGATGCAAGCTGATGAGCGTAACGAGCTGACTGAAGCGCAAGCAGGTGACATTATCGCAGTTGTGGGCATGAAGAATGTTCAAACTGGTCACACTCTATGTGATCCTAAGCACGAATGTACGCTTGAAGCGATGATCTTCCCAGAACCAGTAATCTCAATCGCAGTTGCACCTAAAGATAAAGGTTCTACTGAGAAAATGGGTATCGCTATTGGTAAGATGGTTGCAGAAGATCCATCATTCCAAGTAGAGACTGATGAAGATTCAGGTGAAACTATCCTTAAAGGTATGGGTGAACTTCACCTAGACATCAAGGTAGATATCCTTAAGCGTACTTATGGCGTTGAGCTAGAAGTAGGTGCTCCTCAGGTAGCTTACCGTGAAACTATCACTCAGCCAGTTGAAGATAGCTACACACACAAGAAGCAGTCTGGTGGTTCTGGTCAGTTCGCGAAAATTGACTACCGTATCAAACCAGGTGAAGCAAACTCTGGCTTTACGTTCTCATCATCAGTTGTTGGTGGTAACGTACCTAAAGAGTTCTGGCCTGCAGTAGAGAAAGGCTTCGGCAGCATGATGGAAACAGGTGTTCTTGCTGGTTTCCCAACACTAGATGTTGAAGTTGAACTATTCGACGGTGGTTTCCACGCAGTTGACTCTTCAGCTATTGCTTACGAAATCGCAGCGAAAGGTGCATTCCGTCAGTCTATGCCAAAAGCGGGTGCTCAGCTTCTAGAGCCAATCATGAATGTTGATGTTTTCACTCCAGAAGACAACGTTGGTGATGTAATCGGTGACCTTAACCGTCGTCGTGGTATGATCAAAGACCAGCAAGCTGGTACTACAGGCGTTCGTATTAAAGCTGACGTACCTCTATCAGAAATGTTTGGTTACATTGGTCACCTACGTACTATCACTTCTGGTCGTGGTCAGTTCTCTATGGAATTTGCACACTACGCACCTTGTCCAGCTAACGTTGCTGAGCAAGTTATCGCAGAAGTTAAAGAGCGTGAAGCTAAGAAGTAATTCTTATCGTTTTATGTGATAAAAACCCGTAACCTTTGTTACGGGTTTTTTATTTTAACTGCGCAAAGTTAATCGTTATTCTTCGATGATGCCCTGTAGCCACTGAGTAAAAGCGAGAATACGTTTTAGTCGCGGCGACTCCTGATCGTAAAAGACATTAAATTGGATGCCAGGATGCATAGCGATTTCAAAAGGCTTGATTAGCAGGCCCCTACTGACTAGATCATTGGCCAATGAATCTGAGGCAAGACAAGCACCGTGGCCAGCAATCACCGCATTCATTGCGTGATCAAAGGTACGCACTTCTGTCCATTGTACCGATTCTTTATCCATTGTTACGCCCGCTTCTGCAAACCAAGTTTGCCATGGGTATCCGCCAGATTGGTAATGTATTAGCCAAGTGTCAAGCAGTTGCTCTGGTCGCGATAAATCGATGTTGTTTGCTAAATGGGGGGAACAAAAGGGATAGATAGGATCCTCGAATAAAAATTCTTTATGGAGCCCAGTTGTATTTGCAAGCTCTTCACCTTGCCATATTGCCAGATCAACGTCGCCTTGTTTAAGTTTTGGCTCGTCACAGCTTGTTTCAATCCTAATTGGTATGTTGGGGTGCAGAGAGGAAAACTGCCAAAGTTTGGGTAAAAGCCAACATGATGCAAATGAGGGAGTCGAACTGACACAAAGCAGTCCTTCAATCGGTTCACTTTGAATCTGATTTAATCCAGTGACGATACTCTCAAACCCCTTAGAGACATGCCTATATAAGATTTTTCCCTGTTCAGTGAGACGCATTTCTCGACCGTCTCGCATAAAGAGTTTACAGCCTAGTCCATCTTCAAGCTGGCGAATCTTTTGGCTCACAGCTGCTTGACTGACAAATAGCTCTTCCGCAGCTTTACTATAACTACTTAATCTGGCTGCAACTTCAAAGTATCTAAGGCCTGAAAGGTGATGTAAGCGTGCGTCCATAGACTCTCTTTATTGGTATTTTTTGTTATAATAATCTTTTCTATTAAAAAGCAAAAGGAGAGCTTGTGCTCTCCTTGACTGTGGCTAATTTGTTTGATTCTTGAAGTTAGAGTGTTTTAGAACCTATTCTTCCCAAACAACGAGTTTGTCTTTGGGCCAATTTTGTCCCACTTCATGGTACATTTGCTCAAGGATATGGCGCTTTATTTTAAGAGTTGGCGTTAAAATACCATTTTCAATACTCCAAGGCTCTTTAATCATTAACACGCCTTTAATTTGTTCGTGCGATTCTAGAGACTCGTTCATTTTCGCAATGACTTTTTTGGTTGTCCTTTCATAGCGTTCTCTGTCGAAATTAGGGAAATCATGAGGAACGGCTAAAAGTATCGGATAGGGCAAACCGAGCCCGATTAAGCACATCATTTCAACTCGGCTGTACTCAAATAGTTTTTTCTCTATTGGAACAGGCGCGACAAATTTTCCTTTAGAGGTTTTAAAGGTATCTTTTTTACGGCCTTGAATGGTCAGATAACCTTCACTGTCAATTGAGCCTATATCCCCAGTATGCAGCCAACCGTCTGAATTGAATGACTCTTGTGTAGCAATATCATTTTTGTAGTAACCTGAGAACAAGCCTTCACCGCGGACCAATATCTCGTCATCTTCTGCAATTTTGAGTTCAATACCAGGACCTGCGTTACCAACACTGCCTATTTTGTCTGCGCGAAACGGATAGTTTAGAGTACTGTATGCAAAAGATTCTGTCATGCCCCAAGCTTCGGTGATGTTAAGACCTATACTGTGATACCACTCGAGCAAAGCTGGTGATACGGGGGCCGAGCCACATCCTAATACACGGGCTTGATCAAGCCCTAGGCCATCAGCCAGTTTCTTTTTGATAATGGAGTTAATAAAGGGTATTTTGAGTAGAATATTGAGCTTTTTCTGCGGCAGCTTGTCTTGAATTCTTTGCTGAAATAGAGTCCAAAGGCGAGGCACAGAAATAAATAGTGTTGGCCTGTGCATCTTTACATCTTCGATAAATGTATCGAGCGATTCTGGAAACGCAGTGGGGACTCCTCCAGCAATAGAGCAGCCAAAGATGTACACTCTTTCAGTGATATGAGCGAGAGGCAGATAAGAAAACAGCCTGTCATTTCGCTCTATGCCTATGTGATTAATTAATTGTTGTACTGACCAGTTGAAGGCTCCGTATGTGAGCATGGCGCCCTTTGGTAATCCTGAGGTACCAGATGTATAGACAAGGGACATGAGTTTATCGTCTTGGTGCTGAGCTCGATAGTTAGTAGGTTCTGACTTCTCTATTAAATCGTTAAAAGTATGCTGACAATTAGGCGCACTATCATATGGTAGAGAAAGGCTTATTAAGCTTGGCATGCTATCTAACACGTGTTGTGTCGCGGTTGGATCATCAAGCTTACCTCCTATAATCGCTTTACTTTCGCTATGAGTAATACAGTACTCTATGGTTTCAATGCCTGCAGTTGGGAATATAGGCACACTGATGAAATCACCGATCATCATAGCAAGATCGCAGATAAACCATTCCGCACAGTTTTTAGATATAAGTGCGATTTTATCACGAGGTTGTAAGCCAAGTGATTGCAGAGCAGAAACGAGTTTTAGGGCTTTATCGGCAACTTCTGAGTAGGTATATTCTACAAACTGACGGTTTATAATTTGCTTTAAGTACACTTCATTTGGGCGTTCCTCTGCCCAATGAAGTATCATTTCATTCGGTGGTGGAAGAGTACAAGTGCTTTTGCGTAACTCGTTAGGCTGAATCATTTTCTAACTCCATGTTATTAGCAAAGTTTTGTCATTGTTATTGTTAACAGCATGTTAATTTTAACATGGAGAATAATAAAAGCGGCAAGTCGGGATGAGAACTTGTGACCAGAGTGTGAAAACTAGTGCATTTGTCTATAAATTGCGGGGCTAAAGCCTGTCTTCTTTTTGAATATTCTAGAGAAATAAGAGACGTCGTTATATCCGCATTGGAAGGCAACAAAAGAAATTTTTCTTCACGATTTTCACAATATGAAGCGACTTGGAATCATCCATTTGGCTGTTTAGTGCAAGTATCTGGCAGTGGCAAAGTTGCTTTGAGCAAGTATTTTTACTCGGTTTTTATTGTATTACAGACACGAATTTAGTCGGTCATGTGATCACCAACCGGCTCTGCCTTCCTTATTTAGCAAGCAAATTTAACCATGAATACATTGAGACTTCAGATAATATCATCAGCACTCTGACAGGTGTTGATGTTTTTTCTACAATTAAATACGTTAGTGTGTAAGGCTAATTTTGAATGTAAATTCGCGTGCTTGTTCTATTTTTTTATCTCTATATGTATGTAGGCGTTTAATGATATTGAAATTATCTATCTTAGAACAACGTCAACCAACCCAGATAATTTGTCTGTGTTGTCTAGGAGAAAGTGATGGGAAATGAAGTCAAGATATCATCAAATGGGGAGTGTTATCTTCGACTGAAGACCAACTTAACGATCTGGGTCTTTTATTCGTTAGATTCTTTTCAAGTGCATATTAACCAAGAACTTTCCAAGTGCGAAAACTTAAGCTTCGAAATGATTCCACTCAATGGAGTGACTATAAGTAACCTAACACATCTCCCACAGCCTGATTTAATATTTGTTGAGGCAGGGCCTAATTGGGCAAAAAAAATTACCGAACTTCAGCAGTTTGAAGGACCAGAATTTCATGATGTAGGTCGCGACGCTTCCCTTATTGTGTTTGGTAACGAAAATGATAGCGGTGCGCTTAAGATAGCGCTGCGCGTCGGTGCTAGCGACTTTATTTCTGATAAGGCATTACTTGATGAATTAGCGCCTTTATTAAAAAATATTGCGGAAGCAAAAGTTGCCAATTATCACCTCGGTGAATTATTAGTTTTTATGAATACTAAAGGAGGATCTGGAGCATCTATGATTGCCCTGCATACAGGAGTTATGTTGGCAAGGCAATACCCTAATAAAGTACTACTTTTGGATCTAGACATGCAGTTTGGCGCTATAGAAGATTATCTAAATATTGATGAATCGCATCAATATGGATTGGCCGATCTTTTAGCCAAAGTCGATGATTTGGACAAGATGTCTTTAACGAGCTTGGTTACTAAACATGAATCGGGACTGCATATCATTGGTTTTAAAAGAGAAAATAGCAAAGACAGCTATGACAAGGCGGAGCATTTGAATAGGCTTATTCCTATACTCTTGGAGCATTATCCTTATGTAGTTGTCGATATGTCTCGAGGTTTAGAACGGATTTTCTCTTCGGTTATTTCTCCTGCAACCAAGATATTTTTAGTCAGTCAGCAAAGTTTGGTTGCACTAAAAAATGCCTCCCAACTAATGAAGTTGTTGGTGCTCGAGTTTGGTGTCGCGAGGGAACAGATTGAAGTGATTGTTAATCGGTACGAAAAACGCCGATCGACTAGCTTGAAAGATGTGGTGAATATTATCGGAAATGTGCGAGTCCATACTATACCTAATGATTTTAAAGTAGCCCGAGAGAGCGCTAATTTAGGACGCCCTTGCATTCGAGTAAAACACAACAGTTCAATCGCCAAGTCAGTTAAAAGGAAAATCACTTCATTAATTTTAGGAAAAGAAGAACCAGCAAGTTGGTATAAAAAGCTCTTTTCTTAACTCTTACTAATCTAGATAGTGGGTTATATGCTTTCTAGGTGCAAAAATACTAACTCTAATGGCTGCCTTACTCAGTTAAACCCGAGGTGATTAACAATGTAGGATACTTTCTGATCTTACAAGGCAAGCCCGACAAAGCGATTCCATACTTACAGCAAGCCATTGATAGTAAGTCTTCATACTACAAGGTCGCGAATGAAAACTTAGAACGTGCATTAGCTTTAGTTCGAGAGCAATCATCCGCGGGTATTTCATCTAAAAACTAAGCAGTACGATTAAACTATCCAGTTGCTAGTGACGCCAAGTAAGATAAAGCTTATCACAATGCTTATGATAGGAAGTTTTAGTTGTTTGAGTAGGTAAAAACCAACAAGAACAAAAACAAGGTCGCTTGGCCTAAGTACTGCACTGGTAAATACAGGCTGGTAGAGAGCAGACAATAGCAAGCCGACAACCGCAGCATTCACGCCATTTAAAGCGCCCGACACTCTTGGCACTTGAGCAAGGTGTTGCCAATGTTTTAGAACGCCAAGAAGAAGCAGAAACCCTGGTAGAAAAACACCTAGTGTTGCTACTAACGCGCCAGCTATCGGTGCTTGTGGGATAAGTTGATAGCCAATGTAGGTGGCAAAAGTAAACATGGGCCCTGGAACGGCCTGAGCGGCGGCGTAGCCAGTGAGAAAAGCATCCTGAGAGATTTGTTCTCCAACGATATTTTGCAGCAGCGGCAGTACTACATGTCCGCCACCAAAAACTAAGCTTCCGGCTTGAAAAAAATCACTAAACAGCCTGATAAGCGGCAGGCCAGATGTCATCAGAGGCAGGAAAAAAATAAGCAACCCAAAGGTTATCAGTGGCCAAATGCTGGGCTTAAAGCGCTGATGTGTGCCGCTTTGATTTGAAGCTAAGTACTTACAACCGATCACAGCAGCGAGGAGCAATAAGATAATTTGAGTTGAAATACTGGGTATAAGAAGAAGCGCAGCGGCGGTAAGCAAACATAAACCAGAGGTAAGCTTTTGCTTACAAAAGCTTTTGTACATTCCCCATGTGGCATCGGCAACCACGACAACCGCCAAGAGCTTTAAACCGTGCACTACCCCTTCAAATAAAGGGCTCTGATTGAATTTATGACTAAGCAATGCAAGGCAAAGCATGATCAATACTGAAGGCAGAGTAAACCCTGTGAAGGCCAATATGGCACCCAATAGACCTTGACGTTGATAGCCAATGGCAAACCCGACTTGGCTTGATCCCGGCCCAGGCAGAAATTGACTTAGGGCAACAAGCTGGGCGTACTCTTTGTCATCTAACCATCCAAGCTTATCAACAAAGGTATGGCGAAAGTAGCCGATATGGGCTGCTGGGCCACCGAAACTTATCCAACCTAACCAGAAAAAAGTTTTAAAAATAGAAAACATGCTTAACTTGCCAATTCATTAATCGTTAACTTCACGCAAAAACACTAGAGTAGAATAATGACAATTTAATGATTTTTTAATCATTAATTCAGGTTAAAGGGAACGATCGCGAGTAATTAACCCTTATTGGATTGGCTAAAGTAGTTTTGCATCCAGCCAAGCCTTTTTCATAACCATACTAAGCAGAATCCTACCTTAAGACTAGTGTATTAAAAAAGAGAATTTTTAATATATTCATATATATATTTTGCTTTTGCTGTTGCATTTTTTGTTATTTATAGAACTAATAAAAATTATTGTGATCAGAGTCAATGTGCATATTGTTAGTTGTTTTTTTATTCTTGTTTTCACTCTATTATTCGTCAGTTTTTTGTGTGACAAGTAGAATAATAGGAATTAAAAATGAAAAAAGCAGTCTTAGCCGCACTCGTCGCCGCGGCTTCGTTTCAAGTAGTTGGCTCAGAATATGTAAATGATGGTTGGTATATTGGCGCCGATGTTATGTCGACGAATGTTACCGTAGATGGTTATGATGAGAGGACAACAGGCTTTGCTTTAAATGCAGGTTATAGCTTTGAGCTGCATGAAAACTTTGTAATCGGGGTGGAAGCTGATTTAGCTCATTATGGTGAGGTTGATCACGGTTATGGTGTGACAGAAGATTTTGCCTCGGTTGGCGTTAATATCAAGCCTAAGTACTTTATCGGAAGTAGCGACTTTTATTTAGGCGCTCATTTAGGGTTGGGCTATTTTTTATATAACCTAGAGGAGCCAAATAGGACACACAACACAGAGACAGATACCACGCTGACTTATGGTATTGAAACAGGTTATGCGCTAAATAAAAACTGGCTACTTAATCTTGGCTATCGTAAAGCATCACCTGAACTTTTTGGTGTAGAGGTAGATTTAGACACCATCTACGGCGGAATCGAATACAAGTTCTAAGCCTCACGAGTTTTTACAAACCAAGGGAGCTTAGGCTCCCTTTTCGCTTTTCCCTCAATCGATATACCTACTATAAATTTTTACATTGAGTCTTAAACGAGCGTCTAATTACCTTTATTATTGTTGATTTATTAATCAAGCAAATCAATTGGCGTGATTTTTTTGTATTTAATCTTGCAATAAAGTGTACATTGCTGATGGATCTATCTATTATCTTTCGGTTTTATAATACATAAATCAAATAATAGGTATAAAAATGAAAAAAGCAGTCTTAGCCGCATTTGTTGCAGCAGCTTCGTTTCAAGCAGTGGGTGCAGAGAATATAGGGTCACAACATGGCTACCTTGATGAAGGTTGGTATATTGGTGCTGATATTATTGGTACCACTTTTGAGGCGGATGGAAGTGATAGCTCACCATCCTCGACCAGTGGTGCGATTTCGATTGGTTATGACTTTAAGCTTGCGGACTCCGTAATTCTTGGGGTTGAGGCTGAGTTTGCTGACTATGGTAAGTTTGACTTTATCCCGACAGGGGGTACTGGTGCTAAACAAACTAATGATACACACGCGTTATCATTCTATTTGAAGCCTAAATACTTTATTCCAGGATCTTCATTCTACTTTGGTGCTGTCTTCGGGGTAGGTATGTACAAAATGAAGTCAAGTTGGACGGGGCCTGTTGAATATGTGGATTCATTCGGCTCTACCCTATTTACAAGAAAAGAAACTATAAATGATAGCGACAATGAAACTGAGTTTGTCTATGGTCTAGAAACGGGATATGCACTGAACAACAATATAATACTAAATGCTGGATATCGAATGGCTAACCTTAAGCATTATGAACATGATACTTGGTATCTCGGTCTAGACTATAAGTTCTGATAACCCAATTAGCGTCAACGAAGGGAGCTTAGGCTCCCTTTAATAATTTATCTATCAAGCAATAATGATGTTGCTGCACGCCAGCCAAATGGGAATATTTGGGCGTATGGCGATCGTTTTGACATGGGCTGTGCCAGCCCAAAGTATGCTCGATAAATTGTTTGGCAAAAGACTCTGAAATATCTAGGCAGCCGGCGAGTACGGTATCCACATAGCTTTGCATGATAGGCACTTGTTCACAGGGCTGCTTGGCGTCATCATTAATATACAACCAGATATGATCGCTTGCAGTGAGGGAATGAGTGGTATCAATCTCAGTCAGAGAGACTTGAATACGCTGGTAATTGCGCTCTCTAGTATCAAACTCTTTTAGCTCATTTTGAGCAATTTCAATTAACACCCCATTGACTAGCCCTTGCCCTTTTTGTACCACCAAAGGCGACAGAGTATAGCTTGTATCCAGTTTTCCCCATATGCGTTTAAACCCGTGAATAACCGCTGGGTGCGCAAGGCCAGTTGCGCCGGTCAATTGTCTTGATGCTGAGTTTATTAAGCTGCCATAACCGAATATATACGTCGCCACTTATCTCTCCCTTTGTGATTTGCAGTCTCTAACGCTTTACCGCAAATATAACCCTTTTTATCGCTGAGGTACCAATTAGAGCTTATCTACAGCGTGGTTGATAACTATGTCAGTATGACAAGGACGAGTGATCTTGACATTTTTTTATCGAGTCATAATGACTTAGTTTGGTTTTATTTCTATATAAAACAATGTCTTGAATTCGGGAATAAATATTGCTTACTTTTATGTATTTAGCTTATTTTACGGGGCATACAGTGATCAATATTAGCGATAAAAGAATAGAAGATGCCATTGTACCTGTTTTTCGTCTGGCTTTTCGACCATTTTTCCTCCTTGGGGCAAGCTATGCGGCGATTGCTATCATGCTTTGGGTGTGGATGTTTCAAACAGGTCAGCCCACAATGTTACAAGTACCTGCCTTGTGGTGGCATGCGCATGAAATGGTATTTGGCTTTTCCATGGCTATCGTCGTTGGGTTTGTTTTGACCGCAGTGCAAAACTGGACAGGGATCAATGGCACCAAACGTTATCGATTAGCCCTACTGGTTAGCTTGTGGATTTTGCCGCGATTATTATTTTGGACTGAGTCTCCTTTGTGGTTGATTGCCGCCATTGAAAGCGTATTTATCGCCATGGTAGCTTATGAGACAGGTGTTCGGGTCATCAAAGCCAAAGGATGGCGCAACGCATTCTTTATCCCTTTATTTGTCTTGGCTTTGTTGGCTAATTTAATCAGCTATGCGTCGCTACAAGATATTGGGCCTTTTTCTTCATCTGATGTTTGGCTGGCAATGTTGTGGTGGTTTACGATTTTGCTCTCAGTTATGGGCGCAAGAGTTATCCCATTTTTTACTGCTCGCCGGCTAAATACTCCAAAACCATCTTCAATCCTTTGGCTTGAGGTTTTGGCTATTTTTCCTTTACTGGTATTGTTTAATCTTAGCTTTTTACCGACAGAATTCGCGCATTTAGAACAAGTGATGATGCTGGTTTCTGGAATCGCGCATCTGGTTATCGTCATCAGATGGCAGCCTTGGCGCACCTATCGAGAGCCTTTGCTATGGTCGCTGCATCTGGCTTACTTTTGTATTCCCTTGAGTTTGATTCTCCGTGCAGAGCTAAGTCATATGTTTGCAGCGCATAATATGCTGCACTTATTCGTGATTGGTGCGCTGGGCGGTTTGATTTTGTCTATGATAACTCGAGTGACGATGGGACACACAGGGCGCGCTATATATCAAGGCCCTAGCATGGCGATAGGTTTTGCTGCCTTGATGATAGCAGCGATTGTGCGCAGTGTAGGGGTAACGCTTTGGCCTGAGAAGCTTATTTTACTGCTCGATATTAGCGGCTTTTTATGGGTACTAGCCTTCACGATATACTTAGTCAAATTTGGGTTTATGCTTGTGACAGCCAGAGTCGATGGACATCCAGGGTAGGGTGGTCATAGATAAAAGAAGTGTTAAGCTAAACAAAAGGCTGATGGTCTATAATCAGCCTTTCAATCGTAAGTAGCGACAAAATTTAGTTGTTACTGTGTAGCTCTGAGTTAAGTTCTACCGCGGTTTTGTTAGCGAGACACTCAATCTGGCCTGTGACTGAGTTGCGACGGAAGAGTAAATCGGATACGCCAGTAAGATCGCGTGCTTTTACCGTCTCAACCTCATTACCCTGTGAGTCTAGCATAAGAACTTTTGAGCCAGCAGTGACATACAAGCCAGACTCAACAGTGCAGCGATCGCCAAGTGGGAAACCAAGACCAGCATTAGCGCCAAGAAGAGAGCTTTCACCAATAGACACAACAACGGAGCCACCGCCAGATAGCGTGCCCATAATTGAAGCGCCGCCGCCAATATCAGAGCCATTACCAACCACAACACCAGCGGAAATACGGCCTTCAACCATACTTGTGCCAGTTGTTCCCGCATTGAAGTTGATGAAGCCTTCATGCATTACCGTTGTACCTTCACCCACATGTGCACCAAGACGAACGCGAGCAGTATCCGCAATGCGAATGCCAGCAGGTACCACGTAATCGACCATTTTCGGGAATTTATCAACGCAATCAACCGACAAATGACGTCCAGCTAAGCGAGCTTCAATTTGACGCTCAGCAAGCTCTGGCAGATCAATTGGACCTTCGTTAGTCCAAGCAATATTATGCAGCAGGCCAAAAATGCCATCGAGCACTGTGCCGTGAGGCAAAACTAATCGGTTAGAGATAAGTTGCAGTTTCAGAAAGCCTTCTGCAATAGAAGAGGGCTTTTCATCCGTTTTGAGAATAACAAGCACTAGCGGCTGCTCAGACTCGGTGGCTTTGGCTGCAAATGCGGCGTTATTACTATCACCGTTGGTTTCGAATGCTTTAGCAAGCTGTGCACTTTGGCTCGCCGTCACCTCGATAACCTGGTTGCCTTCTTGGTAACCCGTTACTTCCGCTAGTGAATCGACCAGTGCATCAGTGGGTGCTAGTACAGGATGGGGGAAAAAGGCTTCGATGATTTTGCCATCACGGTTTTTCGTTGCCGTGCCGAAAGCGAGAGAGAAAGTAGCCATGTTGTGAATCTCCGTTGGGTCAAGGAAAACAAGTTTCCCTTCTAAGCTTGGTTTTTGTTCATCATAAGGAGAGTGTTTTCGTCTTTAAAGCACCGCAATGGATTACGTCTGAAGGTCGATACTTTTTGTCTTTTTACCGACACTCTGTCTTTTTATCTATATTGGTTAGCTCAATATAGCGTGGATGAAAATCAAAAAGAGCCCAAACATGGTTTGAGCTCTTTGCAAAGTATCTTTCGCATTTACTGACTATTTGTCAGTTGCGGCTAAGTCTATTATTTGCTTAGGTCGCTAGCGTGCTCAGATAGGAATGCTGCAACACCTTTTGGAGATGCATCCATACCTGCTTTACCTTCTTCCCATTGTGCAGGACATACTTCGCCGTGCTTCTGGTGGAAGTTTAGTGCGTCAACCATGCGTAGCATTTCGTCAATGTTACGGCCTAGTGGAAGGTCGTTAACCACTTGGTGACGAACAACACCTTCTTCGTCGATTAGGAAAGAACCACGGAATGCAACGCCTGCTTCTGGGTGCTCAACGTCGTAAGCTTTGCAGATTTCGTGCTTAACATCTGCAACCAATGGGTATTTTACTTCACCGATGCCGCCATCTTCGATAGCAGTGTTACGCCATGCGTTGTGCGAGAATTGAGAATCGATAGAAACACCGATTACTTCAACGCCTTTTTCTTGGAAGTCAGCTAGACGATTGTCGAATGCAATAAGCTCTGATGGGCAAACGAACGTGAAATCTAGTGGGTAGAAGAAAACAACCGCTTTCTTACCTTTAGTGAATTCTGCAAAGTTGAAGTTGTCAACGATTTCACCGTTACCTAGAACAGCTGCCGCAGTAAAGTCAGGGGCTTGACGACCTACTAGTACCATTTTTTTGCTCCTAAAAAGTATGGTTAGTTCCAAACCATCTTGAGTAATTTTGGTTTGGTCCGTGTTTGTGCGAGACAAACTATAGTACAGATTGTAGTATTGAAAAAAGCGAAATAAATAGATTAAGTTAATCGAAAAAAACGATAGGTCAAAATCTATGCGCTGTTCACCAAGCTGAGACATTTAAAAAACAAAATTATGATTAAATGGCCAAATCTTAAACAGTTACATTATCTGATCACACTACATGAAACTCGCCACTTTAGCGAAGCCGCCAAAAAGTGCTTTGTGAGTCAATCGACGTTAAGTAAGGGGATTCAAAATCTTGAAGATTTGATTGGTTGCCCGCTTTATGAAAAGAAAGACAAAAAGGGGCCGCTTGTTTTTACTTTAGCGGGAGATCAGGTAGTAAAACAAGGTCGTGAGTTATTGGCCAAAGGCCAAGACTTGGTTGAGTTAGGTCGACAGTGTCAAGGAGGAGAAATGCAAGGGCAATTACGACTTGGTTGTATCCCCACCATTGCGCCATTTTTGCTCTGTGATCTAGTCCAAGAAGTGAACCAACGCTTTCCTCTGCTTAATCTCTTGCTAAGAGAAGATACCACTAATAATTTGTTGGCGGCGCTTCGTCATGGTGAATTGGATATATTGATCTTAGCCTTGCCCGTTGAGCTCGATGGAATGGAAAGCAAAATTGTTGGCAATGATCCGTTTAAAATGATCATTAGTCGCCATCAGGCGAATACTATTCGTACTCCAATTAAATACGACGACCTTCCCGATGAATCTGTATTTCTGCTTGAAAAAGAGCACTGTTTGACTGAGCACGCGGTGTCAGCCTGCCAGCTAACCAGAAAAGAAAAGATTAATCCATTTTCTGCCACAAGTTTGCATACTTTGGTTCAAATGGTGGCGAATGGTATGGGAACCACTTTTATCCCTCAGATGGCGATTGACCATGGGTTGATTGAAAACCAAAATTTGGTGGTTGTCGATCCGCCAGAGCAACAAGCCCACCGACATATTGGTTTGGTCTGGAGACCCAGCTCTTCAAGAGTCAACACCTTTAATCAGCTAGCACAAGTTGTTTCTGAGCTACTTTAAGTGTATTGATTATGATCTATTCTCTGTTTTAGCCAGTTTTACTGACTGGTTTGCCTTCTTTTATTGGTTTTTTATTCTGTTGGTGAAGTTTAACTTGTAAAATTTCACAGCTTTTTCTTGGCGAAGGTTTCATTAAATAGTGAAACTTCACAGTGTCAATTTTACAATCTCTTTCATCTTGCTTGTTTGAAGTGACTTTATCCGCTGTGCTTGTATATCAAAGAATAAGGTGCCACACCTTTTTGAAATAAATTAAACACTTGTTTGAAAACTCTTCAGGTTAATCGTTTGTCGGTAATTTAGTTACGAAAATAAATTTCACCAACAATGAAAAATCAATAACTTAAAGTCAAAAAGATAAAATGTTGAATTTTGTTTTTTACGCTCTTGAGAGCTTTTTATTTAATCTTTAATTGTTATAGTTTAATTAGAATTTGACGGTTTTTTGATGTTAGGTGTTAGTCATGTTTCGGGCTGTATTTGGCCCAGCGCATAGCATGGATAGCACCGTATCTTTGTTGTTTTATAGTTACAGGTGTAATTTTACTGGCTATCTTGGTATGCGTAATCAACACCATACTTAGATTGTTGACCGGAGAAGGTAAAGGAAATGCTTTTGAAGACTTCAGCTACAGAAAAGACGGTTAAGCACACACAAGAAAATGGTGTGAGTAAAGGCAGCTTAGAAATTACTCATCCTCTTTCATCAGAGCATCAAGCGATTTTTTCTGATGAGTGTCAGAGCTTTTTGTCTCTCTTATGTGAGAAATTTGTTGGTCAAAACCAAGTATTACTGACGGCCCGTGAAGAATATCAGGCTCGTATTGATGCTGGCTCTTTACCTGACTTTGATCCGGATACCCAAGAAATCAGAGACAGTGATTGGAAGATAAGCCAAATTCCAAATGACCTTCAGGATCGCCGAGTTGAGATCACTGGACCAACGGATCGAAAAATGGTCATCAATGCACTAAACGCAGATGTAAAAGTGTTTATGGCGGACTTTGAGGATTCTATGTCGCCAGATTGGACGCAATTATTAGATGGTCAGATAAATTTACGTGATGCAATAAATGGCACCATTTCCTACCATGATCCGAAAAGTGGAAAACAGTATCGACTGAAAGACGATCCTGCGGTGTTGATTTGTCGCGTTAGAGGGATTCACCTCAAAGAAAAACATGTGCTTTTTAATGGCAAACCGATTCCGGGTGCTTTGTTTGATTTCGCACTTTATTTTCATAATAACTACCAGAGCTTAATTAAAAAAGGTAGCGGTCCTTATTTCTATTTACCCAAGCTTCAATCCTATCAAGAAGCTCAGTGGTGGAGTCAAATATTCCACTTTACTGAGCAGCATTACGGCTTAGAGACAGGAAGGATAAAAGCGACGGTATTAATTGAAACCATCCCTGCGGTATTTGCGATGGATGAGATTTTGTTTGCCCTTAAAGAGCATATCGTTGGTCTTAATTGTGGCCGCTGGGATTATATATTTAGCTACATTAAGACACTAAAGAATCATCCCGATCGTATCTTACCTGATAGGCAGAGCGTGACTATGGATCAGCCCTTTCTCAATGCCTACTCTCGTTTGCTTATTCGAACCTGTCATCGGCGCGGCGCGTTTGCTATGGGCGGAATGGCCGCATTCATTCCTTCAAAAGATCCACAGCAGAATCAACAAGTGCTCAATAAAATTCAGACCGATAAATCATTGGAAGCGCAAAATGGTCATGATGGCACTTGGGTCGCGCACCCTGGTCTGGCAGAGACTGCAATCAAGGTCTTTAACCATGTGCTGGCTGAGCGAAGCAACCAACTTGATGTCACTCGTGAAGAAGATGCTCCCATCCTAGCTCAAGATTTACTTAAACCTTGCCAAGGTGAACGAACCGAGCAAGGCATGAGGCACAACATTAGAGTGGCGCTGCAATACATTGAAGCTTGGATTTCAGGCAATGGCTGTGTGCCTATATATGGACTCATGGAAGACGCAGCGACAGCGGAAATCTCAAGAGCATCCATTTGGCAGTGGATCAAGCATGGTAAAGCACTAGATAACGGGCAAGTTGTCACCAAAGCACTGTTTGAACAGTACTTGAATGAAGAGATTAACGTCGTTAAAGCAGAGCTCGGTGATGAGCGTTATCAAGCTGGACGTTTTGAAGAAGCGGCGACTTTGACGGCCAAACTCACGACCAGTGAAGAGCTAAGCGACTTTCTCACTATTCCAGGGTATGACTACCTAGATTAATCACCAACATCGTCAGTAACATCGATCGTAAACAGCGGAGAAGGAAGTACCGCTGATATAACAACAGCAATATTGGTTCATCAATAGAAGGAAATAACGATGACAAACTTAACTCGCCGCCAACAAATTGAGGCAATCGAACAAGACTGGGCAACCAATCCGCGTTGGAAAAATGTCAAACGCCCTTATAGTGCAGAAGAGGTGGTCACTTTACGTGGATCCATGGTACCGGAAAATACCATCGCTCAGCGTGGTGCAGACAAGCTTTGGTCCTTGGTCAATGGCGATGCTAAGAAGGGTTATGTCAATTGTCTTGGCGCGCTGACTGGAGGGCAGGCGGTGCAGCAGGCTAAAGCGGGCATTGAGGCGGTTTATCTATCTGGCTGGCAGGTTGCCGCAGATAACAATACCGCATCGTCTATGTACCCTGATCAATCTTTATACCCGGTCGATTCTGTGCCTGCTGTGGTGAAAAGGATCAACAACTCTTTTCGCCGTGCTGATCAAATCCAATGGTCAAACGGCAAGTCACCAAATGATGAAGGTGGGATTGATTATTTCCTGCCAATTGTTGCCGATGCTGAAGCTGGGTTTGGCGGGGTGCTAAACGCCTACGAGTTAATGAAGTCCATGATCGATGCTGGCGCAGCTGGAGTGCATTTTGAAGACCAGCTTGCTTCAGTGAAAAAGTGTGGTCATATGGGCGGTAAGGTGCTGGTTCCAACTCAAGAAGCAGTGCAAAAGCTGGTTGCTGCGCGTTTGGCTGCCGATGTAGCGGGGACAAGAACCTTGGTTATTGCTCGCACCGATGCTAATGCGGCGGATCTTTTGACCTCAGACTGCGATCCGTATGATAAAGACTTTATCCAAGGTGAGCGCACTCAAGAAGGATTTTATCGAGTGCGTGCTGGTATTGATCAAGCAATATCTAGAGGCCTTGCTTATGCCCCTTATGCCGACCTTATTTGGTGTGAAACCGCTACGCCTTGTCTAGAAGAAGCGCGCAAGTTTGCTAAGGCAATCCATGCTCAGTATCCAGAGCAGCTGCTTGCCTACAACTGCTCCCCATCGTTTAACTGGGAGAAAAACCTTGACGCTGAGACTATTGCTAAGTTCCAGCAAGAACTGTCGGACATGGGGTACAAATACCAATTCATTACCTTAGCAGGGATCCACAATATGTGGTTCAACATGTTTGAACTCGCGCACGATTATGCCCAAGGTGAGGGAATGCGCCATTATGTTGAGAAAGTTCAGCGCCCAGAATTTAAAGCCGCAGAAAAAGGGTATACCTTTGTCGCGCACCAGCAAGAAGTCGGTACGGGTTATTTTGATAAAATGACCAACACGATTCAGGGAGGAAACTCTTCTGTTACCGCTTTGACAGGATCGACCGAAGAAGATCAGTTCTAGAAAGCAACAGCGAGTCACTGCTTGATTGGTGACTCGCTACTTTTCAAAAGATTAAAAGTGCATTGTTTTAATCGATTTCCTCAGGTTCCATTTCTTCTTGTAGCTCCAGCAAGTTAATTGCGATGGCCACAAAATCAGTATCGGTAATGATACCCACGAGTTGCCCTTTGTCGACCACAGGTAGACAGCCAACCTTATGTTTTTGCATGTAGAGCGCACTTTGTTTTAATCCCGCTTGTGGTGCAACCGTCATTAAATCGGTTTTCATGACTTCATAGAGCGGAGTATTCAGAGTAAAAGCTTGGTTTTCGGGGATGTTTTGTAGACTGGATTCTTGCGCGGCCAACACATCACGTTGTGATACTACGCCCAGCAGCTGCTTATGAGCATCGACAATAGGAATGTGGCGAATATCTAGTGCGTCCATGGTATGTTTAGCGTCTGAAAGTTGGTGTGAGCGTAACAGAGTGTGTGGGTTACGTGTCATCATGTCTTCGACTTTTATCATGGCTGCCTCCTGAGTTGTTATTTTATCTTCTCTACTATAGACGCTTTCAGCCGGAGAGTTTGAGAGGTGGCAGGGTTTTTGGTTTTATCTCGATAAAATCGATGTGGTAAATTATGTACAGTCATAGGGTTCAACTTTACAGCTATCAATCAAATCAACATGGATTACAAATATTCACACCTCAATCCTTGCTATTGAGTACGTCCAGCATATACTAGTCGGCTGCGAAAAACTCGTCGTCTGTTTGTGACAGAATCAGTTCGGCCTTGATCACAGCAAGAGAAACCACGACAAAAGATTAGTAAGATGCAAGTATCCGATTTTCACTTTGATTTACCTGATGAGCTTATTGCTCGTTATCCTCAACCAGAGCGTACTGCTAGCCGACTACTTCAGTTAGATGGCAATACAGGTCACCTTTGCGATGGTACATTTACTGATGTCTTAGACCAGATTCAAGCAGGGGACTTGGTCGTGTTCAATAATACGCGCGTTATTCCTGCACGTATGTTTGGTCGCAAAGAGTCAGGTGGTAAATTAGAAGTCTTGGTAGAAAGAATGCTAGATGAGCAGCGTATACTGGCTCATGTTCGTTGTTCTAAATCTCCTAAGCCAGGCTCGACAATAGTTCTGGGCGAAAACGATGAATATTCAGCCAAGATGATGGCTCGGCATGAAGCCTTGTTTGAGTTAAAGTTTGAGTCAGATAAAACGGTATTAGAGATTTTAGAGCATATTGGTCATATGCCTTTACCGCCTTATATTGATAGGCCTGACGAAGACTCGGATAAAGAACGTTATCAAACGGTTTACAACCAAAAGCCAGGTGCTGTCGCTGCGCCGACCGCAGGGCTGCATTTTGATGATGCTCTACTTGCAAAGATTCAGGCGAAAGGTGCGGAGCTTGCCTACGTGACACTGCATGTCGGAGCAGGCACTTTCCAGCCAGTTAAAGTTGATAATATTCACGAGCATCATATGCACGCTGAGTACGTGGAAGTTCCTCAGCAGGTGGTCGATGCGATCAACCAAACCAAATCTCGCGGTGGTAAAATTATCGCCGTGGGGACGACCTCGGTTCGTTCTTTAGAAAGCGCCGCACAAGATGCGCTCAAAAAAGGCACAGAACTGGCTCCCTTTTTTGGGGATACGGAAATATTTATTTATCCGGGATATGAATATCAATTGGTTGACTGCTTGATCACAAATTTTCATCTTCCAGAATCAACCTTGATTATGTTGGTGAGTGCGTTTGCTGGTTTTGAGCATACGATGAATGCCTATAAACATGCAGTAGAGAACAAGTATCGCTTTTTCTCCTATGGTGATTCCATGTTTATAAGTAAGAGAACGCTTGAGCGTTAAATAAAAATTTAAGGGTGTTCGCAGTGAATAAGGCTGCCAATATTAAATAGCTTTTGGCTAGCTTAATCGCTGGTTTTGATGCGAATACTCGGCACTTTTAGTCAGACTGTATTTCTGACATTGGGAGGCTTAGTGAAATTAAAATTTGATCTGAAAAAGAAAGACGGCACGGCGCGTCGAGGTCAGCTGACTTTTGAACGTGGTAGCGTGCAAACCCCTGCTTTCATGCCGGTTGGTACCTATGGCACGGTGAAAGGCATGACGCCAGAAGAGGTAAAAGGGACTGGAGCAGAGATTTTGCTTGGTAATACTTTCCACCTTTGGCTGCGCCCAGGACAAGAAGTCATGAAAATGCACGGCGACCTGCATGATTTTATGAATTGGCAGGGACCTATCTTAACCGATTCAGGAGGCTTTCAGGTCTTTAGTCTGGGTGATATTCGCAAAATTACCGAGCAAGGCGTACATTTCCGTAATCCAGTAAATGGAGATAAAATTTTCATGGATGCGGAAAAGTCGATGGAAATTCAGCAAGATCTCGGCTCAGACATAGTGATGATTTTCGATGAGTGTACGCCGTATCCTGCGACTCACGAACAAGCCAAGAAATCGATGGAAATGTCACTGCGATGGGCGCAGCGCTCACGTGATCATTTTGACAAACTAGAAAACCCCAACAGCCTATTTGGTATTGTACAGGGCGGTGTTTACGAAGATTTACGTGACGTATCGGTCAAAGGTTTGACTGACATCGGCTTTGACGGTTATGCCGTTGGCGGGCTTGCAGTCGGTGAGCCGAAAGAAGACATGCATCGTGTACTTGAGCACACTTGCCCACAACTTCCAGAAGACAAACCTCGTTACCTTATGGGCGTTGGCAAGCCGGAAGATTTAGTTGAAGGTGTTCGCCGTGGTATCGATATGTTTGATTGTGTGATGCCGACACGTAATGCCCGTAACGGACATCTGTTTGTTACTGGCGGTGTGATCAAGATCCGTAATGCTAAACATAAAACCGATACAACCCCTCTGGATCCTGAGTGTGACTGTTACACTTGCCAGAATTATTCAAAAGCCTATCTGCACCATCTTGATCGCTGTAATGAAATTTTGGGTGCTCGCCTTAATACCATCCATAACCTTCGTTACTATCAACGCGTGATGGAAGGTATTCGTCAGGCAATCGATGAAGATCGCTTTGATGAGTTTGTTGAAGAGTTTTATGCTCGTCGAAATCGTGAAGTACCACCTTTGGCAAAAGAGCAGTAAAGATGAATAGCCTTTGGCATTGTGCTAAAGGCTTTTATGAATTAGTTAGGCAAATTCTTGGGAATTTTGAGACTAGGCTCTCTAAATGTTTGAGTGTCTCTTGAAACCCTGATGCTCAAGCCCAACTTGGATATTTAATAAAAGTAAATAGAGGATTGTTTTAATGTTGATTACTCCAGCTTATGCCGCAGATGGCGCACCCGCAGGTGGTGGTTTTGAAATGCTGATCATGCTAGGTATGTTTGCGGTTATCTTTTACTTCATGATTTACCGCCCACAAGCTAAGCGTGTCAAAGAGCATAAGAGCCTAATGGCATCGATGGGCAAAGGTGATGAAGTACTGACCAGCGGTGGCTTGGTAGGAAAAATTACCAAAATCGCAGAAGACAACGACTATATTTCTGTTGAACTTAATGCTAACAACGAAATCGTTATCAAGAAAGATTTTGTAACTGCAGTGCTGCCAAAAGGTACGCTTAAATCTCTATAAACAGCTAAAGGATCCTCGCTGTGCTTAACCGCTATCCATTATGGAAGTATTTGATGGTGGTGCTAACCATTGCCATTGCTGCTTTATATGCACTTCCAAACATCTATGGTGAAGATCCAGCTATTCAAATTACAGGGGCGCGTGGCGCCTCTGTCGATATGTCGACGCTGGACTCCATCACTCAAGCTCTGAATGAAAAGGGCTTATCTCAAAAATCCATTGCCCTTGAAGATGGCTCCATTCTTGTACGTTTCAATGATACAGATACTCAGCTAAGTGCCAGAGATGTCATCAATGAAGCCTTAGGTAAAGACAAGATTATTGCTTTAAACCTTGCTCCTGCGACACCGGACTGGCTTGATGCTATTGGTGCTGCACCAATGAAATTAGGCCTGGACCTTCGTGGCGGTGTTCACTTCCTGATGGAAGTTGATATGGACGCTGCGATGGAGAAATTGGTCAGTCAACAGGAAGAAGCATTTCGTAGCGAGCTGCGTGAAGCTAAGATCCGCTATCGAGCAATTCGCCCTGCAGAGCAAGATTCGGTTGAAGTCTTACTCCGGAATGAAGAGCAACTTACCGATGCTAAGCGTCTCTTAACCCAAAATCATCCTGATATGACGTTTGTGGACTCAGACGCTGGTGGTCGATTTACTCTTACCGCAACATTTACTGAGCAACGTCTGGCTGAAATCCGCAATTATGCGGTAGAGCAGAACATTACCATTTTACGTAACCGAGTCAATGAACTTGGTGTTGCTGAGCCTCTAGTTCAGCGTCAAGGTGCAAGCCGCATTGTCGTTGAATTACCAGGTGTTCAAGATACCGCTCGTGCCAAGGAAATCTTGGGTGCCACTGCAACGCTTGAGTTTCGTGAAGTGGATGACAGAGCGGACTTAGCTGCCGCTGCAAGTGGTAGAGCGCCAGCAGGTAGTGAGATCAAACAAGATCGCGATGGACGCCCTGTGGTTTTGAAAAAGCGCGTGATCTTAGGTGGCTCAAGCATTACCGATGCAAGCTCTGGTACTGATGAATATGGTCGACCCCAGGTCAATATCTCACTAGATAGTGAGGGTGGCAGCAAGATGTCTTCTTTCTCGAAGAAGAATATTGGCAAGCTTATGGCAACCGTATTTGCTGAATATAAAGACAGCGGTCGACGTACGCCTGAGGGTAAAGTGATTCTGAGTAAACATGAGGAAGTCATCAATCAAGCCACTATTCAGTCAGCGCTTGGTCGTAATTTCCGTATTACTGGTATCGATACTGCCGCTGAAGCGCACAACCTCGCTCTATTGCTTCGCGCAGGTGCTTTGATTGCTCCTATATCAATTGTTGAAGAACGTACCATTGGCCCTTCTATGGGGCAACAAAACATAGATATGGGTGTGATGGCGTGTATCTGGGGTATGGTTGCTGTGATGCTGTTTACTTTGCTCTACTACCGCAAGTTTGGCTTTATCGCTAATATGGCGTTGATGGTAAACCTTGTTCTTATCATAGGGGTAATGTCTATGATACCGGGTGCGACCATGACGCTTCCGGGTATTGCAGGTATCGTTCTGACAGTTGGTATGGCGGTGGATGCCAATGTGCTGATTTTTGAACGGATACGTGAAGAGCTTCGTGACGGTCGAAATCCACAGCAAGCGATTCATCAAGGTTATGCCAATGCATTTAGTACCATTGCTGATGCCAATATTACAACACTTATCACGGCGATTATTCTCTTTGCCGTCGGTACAGGAGCGATCAAGGGTTTTGCCGTGACGCTTTCTATTGGTATTTTGACCTCCATGTTTACTGCCATCATAGGGACACGCTGCGTTGTTAACTTGATGTATGGCGGAAAGCGCATCAATAAATTGTCGATCTAAGGCTGGAGATGACTATGTTTCAGATTCTAAAAGCAGACAAAATGATCGACTTTATGCGTTGGTCAAAATTCGCCTTCCTTTTATCGATTTTGATGATTGGTGCCTCGATCTTCACACTATCGACTAAGTGGCTGAATTGGGGACTGGATTTTACCGGAGGAACCCTAATTGAAGTTGGCTTTGAACAGCCTGCCAACTTAGAGGAAATTCGTACCGCGCTCGATGCAAAAGGCTTTGGCGATGCTACGGTGCAAAACTTTGGTAGTTCACGCGATGTCATGGTTCGGTTACGTCCTCGTGAGGACGTTGCTGGAGAGACACTGGGCAATGAAATCATCAGTGCTATTAAAGCTGGCACAGGTGAAAGCGTTGAAATGCGCCGTATTGAGTTCGTTGGTCCTAATGTTGGTGATGAGCTAACAGAAGCTGGCGGGCTTGCTATCATTGTTTCTTTGATTTGTATCTTGATATACGTATCCATTCGTTTTGAATGGCGTCTAGCGGCAGGCGCTGTGCTTGCCCTTGCGCACGACGTTATTATCACACTTGGTGTGTTCTCATTTATGCAAATCGAAGTCGACTTGACTATCGTAGCGGCGCTTCTTACGGTTGTAGGTTATTCACTCAACGATACCATAGTGGTATTTGACCGAATTCGAGAGAATTTCCGCAAGATGCGTAAAGGTGAGCCGGCGGAAATTATGGACAGCTCTATTACTCAAACCTTGAGCCGTACCCTTATTACTTCGGGTACAACCTTGTTTGTTGTCATCGCTTTATTTGTTCAAGGTGGTGCCATGATCCATGGTTTTGCTACGGCACTGCTATTGGGTATCACTGTTGGTACTTATTCGTCTATTTATGTTGCCTCTGCACTCGCTCTCAAGCTGGGGATAACTAAAGAGCACCTTATGCCACCTCAGGTGGAAAAAGAAGGTGCTGAGTTTGACGAAATACCTCAATAAAATACAAGCCGCTGAGAACTCAGCGGCTTTTTTCTTCAATCCATATTTAAACGTTCAAAACAGAAATAATCGAGATATTATTCACTAACTTGGTATTATGGTGAAAACATAAGTATTAGGAAGCCATTAATGCCACATTTACGTTTTCGCGCCATGGAACCACAAAGTGTTCAGTCTTTATCTAAGTCTTTAATTGATGCTTTGCAGCCTCATATGGACTGCCCAAGAGAAGACTTTACATTCGAGTACGTCTACACGACCTTTTATCATGAAGGGCAAGTAAGCCAAGCCTATCCTTTCGTCGAGGTACTGTGGTTTGATCGTGGACAAGAGACTCAGGACGCAGTGGCTAATCTTATCACTGAGCAAGTTCGTCATATTTTAGGTGCAGATGTGGATGTTGCGGTTATCTTTACCGCTCTTGAAGCGAATGCCTACTATGATAATGGTGAGCATTACTAATATGTGTTAAGCCTCTCTCATAAAGGTAAACACACAATGTGATTACTGATAGGAGTGTGGGAGATGCTAGATTGTTGGAAATGGCGCATATTGTTCTTGGCTGTTTCATTCTGCCCAACCTTCTCTGCAACAGCAAGCCCTTGGGAAAAGGTTAATACTCCTTCAACCCATTCTCCCCAAGCCATCGGCAGCTATGCAAATGGCTGTTTAGCAGGTGGCTCTGCATTACCACTTGAGGGAGCTGGGTATCAAGTTCTTAGAAGCGATCGTCAGAGGTATTATGGCCACCCTAGCGCTGTCAGTTTTGTTCAGCGTTTGGGCAAAATGTCAGAGCAATATCTTAATACGCATATACTGGTCGGTGATTTATCTTTGCCACAAGGTGGGCGCTTTTCTTCTGGCCATACTAGCCATCAAACGGGATTGGACATCGACATTTGGCTTAGGCTGACTCGAGAAAGACTCACAGAGCGCCAGCTACAAAAACCTGTGCCGATTAGTGTGGTTAATATAAAGCAGTATCAAGTGTTAAAGAAAAATTGGGATGCGAGGCATTTTGAATTGATCAAGATGGCCGCTTATGATCCCGCAGTAGAGCGTATTTTTGTTCACCCTGTGATTAAAGAGAAGCTTTGTGCCGACGAACTCCAAGAGCAGCGTGAATGGTTAAGGAAGGTTAGACCATGGTGGGGACACCATTACCACATGCATGTCAGGTTAAAATGTCCTTATGACAATACCTCTTGTCGACCTCAAGCAGCGCCGCCTGAGGGCGATGGGTGTGGAGCAGAGTTAATCAGTTGGCGTCCTCAACCTAAGCCCAAAGCATCGCAAAAAGCGAGCAAAAAAAAGCCCAAAGTGATGCCTGAGCAATGCCGGAAAATGCTAAACAATATCTAGTTAAAAAGAAGCCGCTTAATTAGTCAGCGGCTTTTATTAATCCAATCAGGCTAGGCCAGCCCTTGAATGATGACGAACTTTTCCAACAGCTGCTCGTCTGTTTCAACATGATTAGGATCTGTGATAATACATTTTGTGATTGGACATACTGACTGACAAGTCGGCTTTTCATAATGGCCTTTACATTCAGTGCAAAGATCGGGGTCGATCTCAAAGATACTGTCTCCCATCGATATTGCCCCATTAGGGCATTCGGGATCGCACATATCACAGTTAATACACTTGTCTGTAATTAACAGTGCCATTGTTACTTGCCTGTTGGGTTGCGTGTGTCCTGACCACTATTGAGATTACGCATCAGAAGTCCGTATTCTAAGTCCATATCTTGTGGTACAGGGATAAACACAAAGTGGCCATTGCCTTTTGCATCGTCAACAGGTTGGGATTTTCTGTTTTCCATTGCTTCAAGAGTAAAAACAACATTGCCTTTTGGCGTCATAAGCTCAAGGCTGTCACCCAAGAGAAATTTATTCTTCACTTCAACTTCAGCAAGGTCGCCGCGACGTTTCCCTGTGAACTCTCCGACAAATTGTTGAGCGTCGGAGACAGAATAGCCGTAGTCGTAGTTCTGATAAGTATCGTGCGTATGGCGACGTAGGAAGCCTTCGGTATAACCACGATGAGCCAGACTTTCTAGGGTTCCCATCAGGCTTTGATCAAAGGGTTTTCCAGCAACAGCATCATCAATGGCTTTACGATAGACTTGAGCGGTGCGTGCACAGTAGTAGAAAGATTTAGTGCGGCCTTCAATTTTAAGTGAGTGTACGCCCATTTTTGCAAGGCGTTCAACGTGTTGAACCGCGCGCAGATCTTTGGAGTTCATGATATAGGTGCCATGCTCGTCTTCGAATGCGGCCATTTTTTCTTCAGGTTTGTGGCTTTCTGAGAGAAGTACCACCTCATCGGTTGGTTGACCCAGACCTAAGGTTGCTTGAGGGGCTTCACTTTGAATCTCAATTGTTTGTGCTTGCGCAGGGTCGAACTCCTCTACAATTTGTCCTGAGTCGTCTTCTTTGCCTTTTTCGACTTTGTATTCCCATCGGCAGGCATTTGTGCAGGTGCCTTGGTTAGGATCTCTCTTATTCATGTAGCCTGATAGCAAGCAGCGTCCTGAGTAGGCCATGCAAAGTGCACCATGAACAAACACTTCTAGCTCAGTTTCAGGGCAATGTTGGCGAATTTCTTCGATTTCTTCTAGAGAAAGCTCGCGAGAGACAATGACGCGTTCAACCCCATTCGCAGCCCAGAACTTAACCGTTGCCCAGTTTACAGCGTTAGCTTGCACTGAAAGATGAATTGGCATGTCAGGAAAGGACTCACGCACCATCATGATCAAACCTGGATCTGACATTATTAAGGCATCAGGCCCCATTTCAACGACGGGTTTGAGATCTCGGATAAAAGTCTTGAGCTTAGCGTTATGTGGTTGGATATTACATACCACGTAAAGTTTTTTACCCAGAGCATGAGCTTCATCGATACCTATTTTTAGGTTCTCGTGGTTGAACTCGTTGTTGCGTACACGCAAACTATAACGAGGTTGCCCTGCATATACGGCATCTGCTCCATAGGCAAAAGCGTAACGCATGTTTTTTAAACTGCCCGCAGGGGACAATAGCTCAGGTACAAATGCTTTCTCAGTTGTCATTTTTTCATTCTCTCAGTCTGATCTCAAGTCAGGCCCATTCCACCTAATGGAATTGGGGCGAAAATTTTACGCTAAAACGTGAGTTATGACTAGGAAAAAGTCCATGAAATAAATGTGGTAATAACCAGCGGGTACTTAACGAGGTTAAGCACCCGAGGAAAGTTTAGGCGTTTGCGTGAGGTAAACCGCCAAGGGATTGGTACAAGTTTGGAAGGAAAGCGCTAAGTTCGCCGCACATTAGCGAGAAATCGGCGTCAAATCGAGCTGCTTGGTCTTCTCTTGGAATATCATCATTTTGATCTTTCAGCTCATCGGAAAACTTAAGACGTTTGATACTGCCGTCCTCGCCGAGAAGAAACTCGATTCGCTCTTGCCACCATAAAGCGAGTTTGGTGACGACTTTGTCAGCCTCGATATGGCTGCGGATTTCATCAGCGGTAAGCTCCTGCTTTTTACAGCGAATCACGCCACCTTCTTCAAGAACTGACTTTAGTTCTGCTTCATCAAGCATTTCCATCCCTGCAGGGGTATCGCCGGTTTTGACCCATTCAGTCAAAGTCGTTTCTAGCGCTTTTTCAGGAATTGCAGGTACAACAGGTAAACTGCCCATGGTCTTACGCAGGAGTGCCAATACCTCTTCTGCTTTTTTATAGCTGCTGGCATCGACCAATATAAAGCCTTCTTTGGGTAAGATAAGGACATGAGTATGACTACTGCGGCTAAAGGCTCTTGGCAGCAGATCCATGACAATATCTTCTTTTAGGGTATCTTTCTCTTTTTTCTTAAGAGGTCTTCCTTCCTGTGCTTCCATGGCTTCTACTTTGGCGCTAAGTGAATCTTTGATCACAGACGCTGGTAGCATTTTTTCTTCTTTCCTTGCGCAGATTAGGATGCGGTTCTCACTGACATGCGTCATCATGTCTCCATGCTTGCCCATAGCTGTCACCCAGCCGAATTTTTGTTTGTCCTGACTGCCACAAGGAGTAAAACGAAATTCACTCAGTTGTTTTTCCAAGTCATCTGCTTGGAATTTAATATCTCGATTAAAACGGTAAACTAGACAGTTTTTAAACCACATACGCTTTCTCTATACCTAGGGTCTGTTGATCTTAAACTTTGGTTGCTCATCATAAAGACTTTTAGTGAGATTGTCCCATTGCAACAACTCATCATTAAGATGAAACTTATATTAAAATTTGTTTTCAAGGGTCACAAAAGTGTCATAATTGATAGTGATAATGCCTTGGTCAATGCACGATTAAATTCCACTTATTCAAAGGTGATTCAATTATGTCGAGAAGGATTCTTGTTGTTGAAGATGAAGCGCCAATTCGCGAAATGCTTTGCTTTGTCCTTGAACAGAAAGGTTATCATGCGGTTGAAGCTGAAGATTATGATAGCGCGGTAACTAAGCTTTCCGAACCTTTCCCAGATTTGGTTCTTCTAGACTGGATGCTGCCTGGTGGAAGTGGGATTAACTTTATTAAGCATATGAAGCGAGAAGAGCTGACTCGTAATATTCCCGTTGTGATGCTTACCGCGCGTGGTGAAGAAGAAGATAAGGTGCGTGGTTTGGAAGTTGGTGCTGATGACTACATCACAAAACCATTTTCTCCCAAAGAATTGGTTGCGCGTCTTAAAGCTGTAATTCGACGAGTGACGCCAACCGCTTTGGAAGATGTGATTGATGTGCAAGGGTTGAGGCTTGATCCTGTGTCTCACCGAGTGACGGCCAACGACCAAGCACTCGAAATGGGGCCAACAGAGTTTAAAATGTTGCACTTTTTTATGACCCACCAAGAGCGTGTCTATAGCCGTGAGCAGCTGCTGAATAACGTTTGGGGCACTAATGTTTACGTCGAGGACAGAACCGTGGATGTGCATATCCGTCGTCTGAGAAAAGCGCTTGAAGGTGCTGGACATGATAGGTTGGTTCAAACGGTGCGCGGTGCAGGCTATCGCTTTTCGACTAAAGCCTGAATCAAGTTTACCATCGGGAGAGGTAAGTGGTTGAACGGTTAACATGGAAAAAGCTAGCCAAAGAGCTAGTTTTTTTTTACACCCCTTGGGTAATTGTCGGATGGATCTTTGGCTATATGCCATGGCTTTTATTGGCTGCAACTGTGTTGCAGCTCATATGGCATCTGCACAATCAAATACGTCTTTCAGCCTGGCTATGGAATGAAAAGCGTCTCACTCCTCCTTCTGGTACGGGTCATTGGGAGTTTCTGTTTAATGGTATTTATCGTTTGCAGCAACGTCATCGTAGTAAACGAAAAGAACTGAGTGGTTTAATCCGTCGCTTCCGTAATGGTGCGGAATCACTTCCTGATGCAGTGGTTGTTTTTCGCGGGGAGGGGAATATCGTATGGTGTAACAAGTTAGCTCAGCACCTACTTGGTTTTCGCTGGCCAGATGATTCTGGACAGCCTATTTCAAATCTCCTTCGTACGCCCGATTTTATTAAATACCTCAGTAAAAACGACTTTTCTCAGCCTTTAGAAATACGCTCTCCACTCAACGTCGAACGTATGCTTGAACTTCGTATTGTGCCTTATACCGAAGGAGAGCACTTGATGGTGGTTCGTGATGTTTCTCAATTAAAGCAATTGGAGGGAATGAGGCGTAACTTCTTTGCCAATGTATCCCATGAACTTCGCACACCAATGACTGTGTTGCAAGGGTACCTGGAAATGACCGAAGACCCTGATATGGTCGTTGGCCCTATGTGGACCAAAGCGCATGGTGTTATGACCGAGCAGCTTAATCGCATGAATGGCTTAGTTAATCAGTTATTAACCTTGTCCAAGATTGAAGCAGCACCAATGCATGAGTTGGAAGATGTGGTGAATGTTCCTGCTATGTTGGATGTGCTTGAAAAAGAAGCTCAGAGTTTGAGTGGCGAGCAACAGCACAAACTTAGTTTCGACGTCGAAAGTAGCTTATTGGTGCTTGGTGATGAAGACCAATTGCGTAGTGCGATTTCTAATCTGGTTTATAACGCTGTGAAATACACGCCTGCTGGTGCTGATGTAAAAGTTCGCTGGTATTTATCTGCTCAAGGGGCGTGTCTCGAAGTTGAAGATAGTGGTGAAGGCATTGAACCTCAACATTTGCACAGGTTGACTGAGCGCTTTTACCGAGTAGATAAAGCGCGTTCAAGAGATACAGGAGGAAGTGGGCTTGGGTTAGCGATTGTCAAACACGCTCTGACCCATCACGATTCCCATTTAGAGGTTCAATCGGAAGTGGGTGCGGGGAGTAAATTTTCGTTTATTTTGCCTCAGCGCCTAGTGGTGGATAGATGAGGTTTGCCGCTGCCAGTGTTTGCTTTCTTCTTACATTTTCTGTGTGGGCTCAAGAAACGAGCGCCCGTCATCAGCACTATCACAAAGTAGCAAGTTTGAGCGGTAGCTTGACTACGGTTGGTTCAGATACGTTAGCGGGAATCACCACTTTGTGGGTAGAAGCGTTTAAACATTTATATCCTAGCGTTAATGGTGAAGTGCAGGCATCAGGTTCTTCGACAGCGCCTCCTGCTTTGACGGAAGGGACAGCGCAGTTCGGACCTATGAGTCGGCCAATGCGTCAACGAGAAATTGAAGCCTTCGAACGTGAACATGGCTACAGACCAACAGAACTGCGGATTGCGATTGATGCAGTTGGTGTGTTTGTTCACCGAGACAACCCAATAACAGGGCTTAATTTTGAGCAACTAGACAGTATATTTTCTTCCACTCTGCGTTGCGGCTCTACTCAGTCAGCTTCAACATGGGCCGATTTAGGACTCGATTATCAGTGGGCAAAGCGCAGCATGCAGCTGTTTGGCCGAAACTCTGTGTCAGGTACCTATGGTTACTTTAAAAAAGTGGCCTTATGTGGCGGTGATTTCAAAAATAATGTCAATGAACAACCTGGATCTGCTTCCGTTGTTCAAGCAACCTCTTCCGCCATCAATACGATCGGGTATTCGGGGGTCGGTTATCAAGTATCTGGGGCAAAGCTTGTTCCTATCGCGAGACAAGGCCAAGATTATGTTTATCCAAGTGAGAGCAATATAGTATCTGGTCGATACCCTTTGTCACGTTATCTCTATCTTTATGTTAATAAGAATCCATCGAAGCCTCTATCTAACATCATGAAAGAGTTCGTTCTTTTTATCTACTCTGAGCAAGGGCAGAGCATAGTCAAAAAAGCGGGTTATGTTCCAGTATCAGTTGAAATGGCTAGTGTTGAATTGAATAAAGTTGATGCTTTGAGCATTAACTAACCATTCGATCTCTATTTTAGAAATGAAGATCCCAACCTGCATTCCGCCAATGTTTTTGCTCTGTTGTCAGATCTGCATGTAGTAACTTATTGTTACTCACCCAGCTCCTATCTTGTGAACTTAAGGTCCAAGTCGGGCCATCGGTAGACAGTTCCAATAAAGGAAGGGGGTCGTTACTGCGTTGGCCATGGAGTAAGATGGCAAGCCGCAAGATGCGAATCAAGCTAACTACATGCTTCTTCTTAAACAGGGTAAGTTCTTCCATCTCATGTAACTTGAGAGCCTTTCTCTGAAAGCGAACCAAAGTGGCTAGCACGGATTGTTGCTCTCGGTTGAAACCAGGCATATAGGTATGGCGAAGAATATAAGCGGAATGGCGATGAAAAGCTTGTAGGCTGATACTCAGCCCCACCTCGTGCAGCAAGGCTCCCCATTGGAGTAAATCGAAGAGCTCAGAATGTTTCTTGATGCCGAGATTTTGATGTATCTGCTGTAAAAACAAAGTGGCCTGCTTTTTTATTCTATCTGCATGTTCCAAATCTACCGCATGCTTACTGGCGAGATTTTCAGTTGTCCTCATACGAATATCTGAGCGCTGGAAGCTATCTTCCATTTGGAACAAAAGGCCTTCTCGCAAAGCGCCTTCTGATACGTGTAATTCGCTGACTCTAAGACTCGCGAGTATCGCCGCTAGAATGGCAACACCCGCTGGAAAGACAGATTGGCGCTCTGCTGTGAGACCGGTGAGTTTGATGTCATTGATTCTGTTCCATTGGCACAAAGTGTCGATCAATTTATCTAATCGTCTTGAAGTGATCAGCCCATCGTCAAAGCCCATACCGATTAATACTTCTCGTATTGCTTTAATCGTTCCTGATGAACCAAAGGCGATATCCCAACCTTTTTTCTTATAGTGGTAGGCTATGGATTCCATCTTTTGCTCAGCGCCCAGTATGGCTTTGGCGAAGTTTTTCGGTGATAGCTTACCCTTAGAAAAATATTGTTTGGTATAGCTGACACACCCCATTTGTTTACTGTTGACTAACTCAGGCTCAAAACCTCGGCCGATAATAATTTCTGTGCTTCCTCCACCAATATCGATCACAAGTTTTGAATCTGATTCGGGTTGGGTATGGGCAACGCCAAGGTAAGTTAGTCTTGCTTCTTCGACCCCAGGGATAATTTCAATGGGAAATGGCAGCACTTCGCGTGCCCGCAGCAGAAAAAGGTGAGCATTACTTGCTTGACGTAATGTATGGGTTGCTGCAATGCGTACGTTATCTTGGTCAAAGCCATGCAGCCGCTCAGCAAACATAGCGAGACAATCCAGCCCTCTTTCAATGGCATCATTCTCGAGGTATTTTTGCCCTTTTAATCCAGCACCTAATCTTACTCTTTGTCTGTGGCGACTAATAAGCTGTAGTCCCTGTTCTACTACGCGAGCGACCACCATATGGAAGCTGTTTGAGCCAAGGTCGATAGCGGCAATATCACGGTTCTGTGAGGACTTCTTCATGAATAAGGACTTGCTCCCTACGTTTTCTTGTCTGTTTTTCTACTTCTTTAAGATAGTCGTATATGGCGATTTGCGAACGGATTTTCTTGCGATTACCGCGTGGTACATATTTATTGCTCATTTCTTTGTCTATGAGTCGTGCTTTTACAGTGTCGGTGAAGTGAATATTGATTATGTCAATAATGCGTCGCTTGAGCCTTGGATCGCGAACAGGAGCGGCAACTTCAATTCTGTAATCTATGTTTCGAGTCATCCAGTCTGCTGAAGATATGTAGACTTTATGAGCCCCGTTATTATGGAATATCAGCACCCTTGGATGTTCTAAAAAACGGTCTACTATGCTGATGATGCGAATATTTTCACTTACACCTTTTACGCCCGGAACCAATGAACACATGCCTCGAATCACCATTTTGATTTTGACCCCAGCATTACTTGCTTCATAAAGCTTATTAATAAGGGCTTTATCGACCAAGTTATTGACTTTGAGTGTGATGGCTGCTCGCTTACCTGCTTTGGCATTGATGATTTCTTCGTCTATATGATGATAAAGCTTTATCCGTGAGTTTCGAGGTGAGACGATAAGATGCTCAAACTTTACTGGGCGATACGGATTTTCGATGTAAGCAAATACATTTTGTACTTCATGGGTAATTTCGGGATCCGCGGTTAACAAAGAGAAGTCAGTATAGATTCTAGCGGTTTTTTCGTGAAAATTGCCAGTGCCAATGTGAGCATACCGGACCACACTATTATTTTCTTTGCGGCTGATGAGAAGTAATTTAGAGTGAATTTTTAACCCCGGTGTGCCAAAAAGCACTTGAACGCCAGCCTCTGTGAGCACTTTTGACCATTCTATATTGGCCTCTTCATCAAAGCGGGCTTGTAGCTCAACAACGACCGATACCTGTTTGCCATTATGTACAGCATCGATGAGAGAGTTCATTAAGCGAGAATCTTTGGCTACTCGATAAATATTAATTTTAATACTCAACACTTTGGGATCAAACGAAGCCTGACGCACAAGTTCTGTAATATGTTCAAATGTGTGATAGGGGTAGTAAAGCAAAATATCCCGCTGCTTGATGGCGTCAAATTTGTTGGCATATCCATCGAAATCAGAACATTGTAATGGGGGTAAAGGGCGGTTTTCGAGGTAATCTCGGCCTACATTTGGAAAGTCGATAAAGTCTTTAAAGTTATGGTAACGCCCTCCGGGAATCAGACTGTCGTAATTGGAAATTCTAAGCTTGTCGCACAGAAAAACTAACATTGCTTGGGGCATTCCCATTTCGTAAATAAAACGTACAGGCATTGCAGTTAGGCGTTGACTGACCCCTTCAGACATCTGTTCGAGCAAACTATGTTCTACCTCATGGCTTAAATCATACTCGGCGTCTCGGGTCATTTTCATCGCATAGCCTTTGAGTTGGTCGTATTCAAAGAAGCCGTAGAAAAGCTCATCCAGACAATATCTGATGATATTGTCCAATAGAATAATGGTTTTTCGACCTCTACCTTTGTCTTCAGGTACCATGACAAAGCGAGGTAAGTGACCAGTGGGAATTTCTATCAGAGCATATTGGCTATGCTCGGCTTTTTTGAGTTCAACCGTAAGGTAGGTGTATTCGTCTTTGAGAAACTCCAGTACATCGATGTCCTCTCTCAAAAGAAGTGGAGTAATATGAGGCTGGACCTGTTTTCGAAAGTAATTTCGTACCCATATCTGTTGTGACGCGTCTAGCTGATTTTCGTTAATAAGGAAAATTTTTCGCCGCGCCATCTCTCGGATAAGCTCGGAGTACAAATCATCAAACTTATCATTGAGTTTAAGGGCTTTGCTTTGCATTTTAGTTAGCAAATGTTTGGAGTTGCCATTGCTCCCGCGCTCTTGGTTGATTAAGATGCGCCTCTTAACATCGGCAAAGCGTACTTTGTAAAACTCATCCAAGTTGTTGGAAAATATACCTAAAAATCGAATCCGTTCGATGAGTGGTACTTTTTTATCTCCGGCTTCTTGTAAAACACGTTCATTGAAAGAAAGCCAACTGAGTTCCTTTTCAATATACAGCTTTTCTGTGCTCATGATTTTTCCTATTGACCGACTGACGAAGTTGACTTACCGAGTCATACTCTGAAGAAGTGCAACTTAAGGAGATAAGGGATCTGCCTTAATTGAGTTAATACATTGTTTTCAGTTGTTTAATCCGCTATGTAATATAATTGTCACCTAATCGAAATATTATACATCTGGGGACTTCTAGATAAGTGAGTGAAATGGCCAAAGCCGATTTTTCATTGCGAGAACGTGATCGCAAGCGACTAATGAAAGACAGATTTGCTCGTTGGCTGGTATCGGCTGGCGGAATTACTGTATTAGCGGCTTTGGTTTTACTATTTATTTATCTTTTATCCGTTGTTATTCCGTTATTTTCTGATGCGAAAATAACGCCAAATGTATCGATTGAGTCGATAACAACCGAAAAGCCAGTAATTCTTGGTGTTGCTGATAATGGAGAGCATGCTTACGTCGTATCAAAGTTAGGTTATGTGGACTTTTGGGCTTTAGGCAGTCGCTCGATAACACCGTTCAAAACCGATGAATTAGGCAGTCGTTACCGTTTACATCGCTCAAATCGTTTTACTCATGGTTGGGTAGGTGCTGCAAGTACATCTGGCGACGTGCTTTTGTACAAACCGCAGTTACGCCATGTTATAAAAAACGATAAACGTGTATTTTCGCCTAAAATTGACCGTATTTCTCAGCCTTTCGATCTAAAGTTTTCCGACGAGTATTCTCTGAAGAGCTTTGATTATGCGGTTGGCTCGAGTATCACCTTAGCAGGTTATTATGATGATCGCCGAGTACGAGTGCGCTGGCAGAAGACTAACCAAGCTGTGCATTCCTATCAGTTTCCTCAACCATTTGAACACTTAGATCAACTTATTATGACACCTGATGGGAACACGCTTTATCTTCGTTCCGGTTCTGAGTTGGTAGTAGCTAAAAAAGGAGCCTTAGATTTTAGTATTCGAGAAGTTGTAGATTTGAGCCTTGGCCAAGATAAAGCTGTGGTTACAAACATCAACCTTCTTGCTGGTGGTTACTCTTTGCTTGTGACTTATCAAGATGGCTTGGTGGCGCAATGGTTTGATACTGTGACCAATGGCCTGCGGGGCTTGACTCATATTCGAGACTTTCAATTAGCTTCTCAACTGACTTTCTTGCTTCCCGACACGTATCGTAAAGGTTTCTACAGTTTTTACACCAATGGAACGGTAAAAAGCCATTATACGACAAGTGAGAAACTGGCTATTTTTCAGCGGATTTATGACAAATCGCCGCAATTAGCCGCCATGTCTAATAATGAAACTTATTTATTAACTCTGTCTGGCAACGAATTACGTTTAGCCTATGTTGATAATGCATTTCCTGAGGTGTCATGGTCTTCGCTTTGGCAAAAAGTATGGTATGAGAGTTACCCTGAGCCAGAGTATGTTTGGCAAACGTCATCTGCTGACGATGAATTTGAAGCTAAGTATAGTTTAGTCCCTATTGCATTTGGTACTCTTAAAGCTGCTGCCTTTGCTATGATGTTTGCAGTGCCTATAGCCGTTTTAGGAGCTATTTATACCGCTTATTTTATGACGCCGACAATGCGCCGAGTCGTTAAGCCTTCGATAGAGTTAATGGAAGCTCTGCCCACAGTTATTATTGGCTTTATCGCAGGCCTTTGGTTTGCTCCCATGGTGGAAAGCCACCTATCTGCCGTCATTGCACTGATCCTTGTACTCCCCATATCAATCATAATGGTCGGTGGGTTATGGAACAGGCTTCCTAATGTTTGGACTTCAAGATTACCCAATGGGTTACATGTAGTGATTTTAATGCCGTTAATGGTGTTACTTACCGTTTTGATATGGAGTCAGAGCACCACTATCGAGTGGTGGTTATTTGATGGCGATGTTCGAGTTTACCTTGCAGAGAAGGGAATTGGTTTTGATCAGCGCAATGCTCTGGTGGTCGGTTTTGCTATGGGTTTTGCGGTTATACCAACGATTTTTACGATTGCAGAGGACGCTATTTTCTCTGTTCCCAAGCATTTGTCTGATGGCTCTTTGGCATTGGGGGCGACCTCTTGGCAAACCTTAATTCATGTCGTCTTATTAACGGCGAGTCCAGGTATTTTTTCTGCGGTTATGATGGGACTGGGTAGGGCTGTAGGCGAAACTATGATTGTACTTATGGCAACAGGTAATACTCCGCTCATTGACTGGAATATTCTTGAGGGCATGCGCACTTTGTCAGCCACTATAGCCGTTGAAATGCCAGAGTCCGAGGTGGGCAGTTCTCATTTTAGAATTCTATTTTTAGCTGCTCTGATTTTATTGGTATTTACCTTTATTGTGAACTCATTAGCTGAATGGGTTCGCCAACGGTTGAGAGAAAAATACCGTGCGTTATAAATGTTTTCAGTTAGGGATATTTGATGGAATTTAAGTGGTTCAGTTCTGGATCCCCATGGATATGGCTGACAGGTGGTGCTGTTAGTGTAAGTTTGCTATCAGTACTTGGCTTACTGCTCTTTATTGGCTGGAAAGGCTTATCTTATTTCTGGCCTTCTCCACTATACCAATGGAGCAATCAGCAAGGCGAGATGATTGTCGGCCAGCTTTACGCTCGTGAATCAATATCGATTAACTATTTAAAGCAGATGAACGCAGATTTGCCGCTTGATATGGAAAAGGAAAGTGATATCGAGAGGTTGGATATTAAGATTGCCAACCGCGATATTTATCCCGCCGATTTTATTTCTGTATTGTCAAAAGACCTACTTGAACCATCAATGCCTAAGATGTGGGCCGTGGTTGAGCGTACTCAAGGGGGAGATTTTTATGGCAAACCCACAGGTTACTTCACTTTAGCCAATCAGAACATGGTGACCTTAAATGTTGAAGAAACTATCGAACAAGCCCTGTTTTTTGCCAAAGAGCAGCGATTGAAAATTGATCGCTTGGTTGAAAAACAAATCAGAGTGATCAGCGCTCAGTACTCTAAGCTCAAGCTGGAGAAGAAAAAGCGTCAAATAAGTGGTCAGCTTGATGAAGAGTTTATTAGACGTTACGACAATCAGTCTCGAATATTTGGCCAACAACTTATAGAAATGGAAGCAGAGTTAGATGCACTTAGGCAGGAGCTAGAACAGCAAGGCCTGCTTATAGAGGACATGAAGGGTAATGAATACCAAATTTCACTGAGTGAGATTTTAGATGTTTGGTATCCCAATCAGATGTCTATCTGGCAAAAAGTTCATCATTGGCTTAATCAGGTGTGGAAGTTTTTAACCACAGAACCAAGAGAATCTAACTCCGAGGGTGGTGTTTTTCCCGCTATATTTGGCACTGTGTTGTTAGTTTTAATCATGTCGATGATCGTCATGCCGTTAGGTGTCATTGCAGCAATATATTTGCATGAGTATGCCAAGAACAATACTTTAACTCGATTAATACGAGTTGCTGTGATTAATCTTGCGGGGGTGCCCTCTATTGTTTATGGGGTATTTGGTTTAGGATTTTTCGTTTACACCCTCGGGGGGTCGATTGACGATTTGTTTTATTCTGAAAAGCTACCTGCTCCAACATTTGGTACGCCAGGTTTGCTATGGTCGGCATTGACTCTCGCTGTACTGACACTTCCGGTTGTTATTGTGTCAACTGAAGAGGGACTGACTAGAATCCCCAATTCTGTGCGTAATGGATCACTTGCTTTGGGGGCAACCCAGTTCGAAACTATGTGGAGAATTGTACTGCCCATGGCGAGCCCTGCGATCCTCACAGGACTGATTCTAGCCGTAGCTCGAGCGGCAGGCGAAGTGGCGCCTTTAATGTTGGTGGGTGTTGTTAAGTTGGCTTCGAGTTTGCCCCTTGATAGTCAGTTCCCATTTTTGCATTTGGATCGAAAGTTCATGCATTTAGGTTTTCATATCTATGATGTAGGGTTTCAAACGACTAACATAGAAAGTGCAAGACCCTTGGTTTATGCCACGTCGTTTTTGCTGGTGTGTGTGATCGTTGGATTGAATTTAACCGCGATCAGTATTCGTAATAATTTGCGCGAGAAATATCGAACGTTAGGGCAAGATTAAACTATGTTTTCAGTTGATCAGACTTTAGGCTATCCGGCGCCACTTGATGTGAACAAGCTCACTGATGAGCAGACCGCAATTAGTATTGAAAAGCTAAATCTTTTTTACCATAACACGCAGACGCTAATGGATATTTCTATGCGGATCCCGAAGGGACATGTTACCGCATTTATTGGTCCTTCTGGGTGTGGTAAGTCGACGTTGTTACGTTGTATTAATCGAATGAACGATTTAGTGGAAGGGTGCCGTGTCGAAGGCAAGGTGGAACTGAATGGTAGTAATATTTATCATTCCCAAGTGGATGTGCCTACTTTGCGTAGGCGGGTTGGTATGGTATTTCAGCGGCCGAACCCTTTCCCAAAATCCATCTATGAAAATGTGGTATACGGTTTACGCCTACAAGGAATAAAAAATAGTCGCACTCTGGATGATGCGGCGGAAGCATCCCTTCGCGCTGCTGCCTTGTGGGATGAAGTTAAAGATCGTCTCCATGAGAATGCATTTGGTTTATCAGGTGGTCAGCAACAACGTTTGGTTATTGCAAGAGCGATAGCCATTGAGCCAGAAGTGTTACTTCTTGATGAACCGACATCGGCATTGGACCCCATATCAACATTGACCATTGAAGAGTTGATCAGTGAACTTAAAACAAGATATACGGTGGTGATTGTCACTCACAACATGCAGCAAGCCGCTAGGGTGAGTGATCATACTGCTTTTATCCATATGGGAAAGTTGGTCGAGTATGCTGATACAGACTCAATTTTTACCTCACCTCGCCAAAAACAAACGGAAGATTATATTACTGGCCGTTACGGGTAGTATTGGAGTGAAATGATTGCTATGAACTTTGGACGTCACATATCCGGTCAATTTAATGTCGAGCTAGAATCTATTCGTACCCATGTTCTCACTATGGGGGGATTGGTTGAACAGCAACTTTCATTTGCTATGCAAGCTTTGCACAAAGAAGATGTGGAGCTTGCGCGAAAAGTTGTGCGAGATGATCACAAAGTTAACGCAATGGAAGTGTCGATTGATGAGGCATGCACGCGTATTATTGCCAAGCGTCAGCCGACAGCAAAAGACTTACGTTTGATCATGGCGATCATCAAAACAATTACTGACCTTGAGCGCATTGGTGATGTGGCAACTCGCATGGCTTATGTTGCGATTGAAAGTCCATCGTCGAAAGAGCGCCAGTTTCAAATATCCTTGGAACCTCTTTGTCGCCAGGCAATCGCGATGTTGCATCAGGCTCTTGATGCCTTTGCGCGCATGGATGTCGAGTCGGCTGCTGAGGTGCATAAATTGGATGATAAAATTGATGCTGAATACGAAGCTGTGATTCGCCAGTTAATGACTTATATGATGGAAGATCCGAAAAATATTCCTCATATACTGCAAGTCATGTGGTCTGCTCGTGCGATCGAACGTGTGGGCGATCGCTGCCAAAATATTTGTGAGTACATTATTTACTTTGTTAAGGGTAAGGATGTACGCCACTTGGGTGATCAAAGCATTGATGATGCCCTGCGTTAGATGACTCAACGCGCTAGTATGTTTCTGGGACCAAGGTTTGTGCCTCTATGGGAGCACGGTCATACCCAGCTTTTTTTAATTCGGGTAATAGAATGTCGGGATAGTGAATTCCCTGATAGTCAATCTGATTAAGCAGATGGCTAATACAATTTAATCTGGCTTGTTTCTTACTGTCTGACGGCACTACCCACCATGGGCAATGTTCAGTATCTGTGTGAGCAAACATCTGATCTTTGGCTTGTGAATATTCTGCCCAGCGCTGGCGTGATTCAAGATCCATTGGACTAAACTTCCAACGTTTGATGGGAGTATGAATTCTTTCGAGAAAGCGTTTTTCTTGTTCTTGATCAGAAACCGAAAACCAATATTTTATTAAGATAATCCCAGAACGCTGCAACATATGCTCAAATTCAGGGCAAGATCGCAGAAATTCCGTGTACTGCTCTTCAGTGCAAAAATTCATTACACGTTCAACTCCAGCCCTGTTATACCAACTTCGGTCAAAGAGGACGATTTCACCTGCCGAGGGTAAATGAGCAACGTAACGCTGGAAGTACCATTGTGTTTTTTCTTTTTCCGTCGGTGTGGGTAGGGCCGCGATTCGGCATACACGTGGGTTTAGCTTTTCAGTGATGCGTTTTATCACGCCGCCTTTGCCAGCAGCGTCGCGACCTTCAAAAATAACAACGACTTTTAGTCCTTCTTGTTTGACCCATTCTTGAAGTTTAACCAATTCTGTTTGAAGCCTAGCGAGCTCTTTTTTATAGAGTTTTTTATTCATTTTATCTTCGTCCATGAGTTTACCTTTTCAGTAAAGGCTATCACTTCGAGCATGGGCGCAAGAGAATAGAAACTAAGAATTGAGAGCTTTTACTACCTTTTTAATCGCGAGCGAGTTAGTGATAGGAACAACAAAATCATCCAAGCTTTGTTGACCCATTTTGGCGTTACTTGAGAAATTTTGCATTTTACTGGCACGGGTGGATTTTCCTGATAAATGGACTTCGGTTATTTGAGCTTTGTCAACGATCGTGTTGACATTGTCTGCGTTTAGTCCCGAACCTGCAATAATGGTTAGTCTTCCTTTGGCGAGCTTTGCCATGTCGCATAAGGTATCAAGACCTTGTTCAACGTTGGCGCTTAAACCTGATGTTAGCGCTCGTTCGCAGCCAAGCTCTGCAATATCATTGATAGCTTGTCGATAATCCACGCATTGATCTATAGCGCGATGAAAAGTAACCTCTAACTCGTGATGCTTGGCCTTATTGATCAGTCGACGGCTATGCTCCATGTTTACATGTCCTTCAGAGTTTAAGACGCCAAATACTACGCCGTTCATTCCGGCATGTGCTGCGGCTTCTATATCTATCAGCATGCTTTCAATATCATCTTGGTCGTAGAGAAAGTCTCCTTGACGAGGGCGTATCATGGCAAAAACAGGAATATTGGATAGTTTAGCTGCTTGCTTCATCATGCCATAGCTTGGGGTTAAACCACCGAGAGCCAAAGAGGAACATAGCTCTATGCGCGTTGCGCCGCCTTCTATTGCATTGTGGAGAGATTCAAGATTATCGATACAAACTTCAACAACATAGCTCATGGTTACTGACTCAAACTCAAAATCGAGTCACCATGATAAATGAAGCGCAAGGAATTTATTAGGGTAAAAATAGCGAAATGCGTTTTCCCCAAAGCAGATGTAGTCATGAGGAGAGGACGTGTTAACTCAAAATATCAATGACTTAAGTCAACACGGCCATATGATAGAAAAGTAAGAATACTTAGGCTGCGTCGTCTTGAGCTGGAGCCTCATTGATTTCTTCGACCGACTCTACCGCTTTTTTCTTTGCCGCTGGTTTGCGTTTAGCACCAAGGGCGAATAGCAGATCTTCTTTGTGTTGTGCCAAGAACATGGCTAAGTCTTCTTGCTTAGATTCATCTTCTAGCAATTCGCTTTTACCTAATAGCTCAAAAAGCTCATCAGCCATATCAAGCATTTTGTCATAGGCATCAGCTTCCGCTTTAGAGGTAAAAGTCATTTTTTCTTCTCCATTACGTTCTACCACGTACTTGACGATTACAGCCATGGTTGGTCCTCTAGCTCAAAAAATTAGTTGAATTATTTACTGTCTTTTTATACAGCTTTTATTCTATTAAGTCCAGATTGGATATGAGTTTAAAGCATAAAACTATCTACTTTTCTGCCATGAATGGCAAAAATCAATAAAGGACTTTAGTAGAGGGCTTTGATATTTTTCTTTGTGCAGTAAAAGCCAGAAACGTCTTTTCATATCCAGAGGAAGTATTAACTCAACGACTCGACCATCTTGTATGGCGGGCTGCGCAGAAAGGCGGGATAAACAGCTTAAGCCTAAGCCTGCTGCAACACTATTAATCAGTGCTTCCGTTGTATTGAGTTGAAAGCTTTCCTGCCATTGTTCGAGTCTTGGCGCTATGGTGCGAAGAAAAAACTCTCGCGAGCCAGAGCCCGGTTCTCGTAAAGCCCATTCACTTCCTTCCAATGTATCCAAAGAGATTTGCTTTTTCTTTACCAGAGGTGAATCTGGAGAACAAATGACACACATTTCATCTTGGCTAAATTGAGTCGAAATCAATAAAGGATGATTGGTTTTTCCCTCGATGAGTGCAATATCGAGTTCATAATCGATGAGCTTTTCACAAATCAAAGCAGAGTTAGAGATAAAAAGGCTCTGAGATTTGTGCATGGTTTGCTTGCGAAAATCACTTAGTAAATAAGGAGCGACCTGATTACCAACCGTATCGCTAGCTCCAATACGCAGTTCTCCAGTTAGAGTTTTACCTCCATCAAATAGCTGATTAATATCCTGAGCTCGATGCAGTAACTCATCAGCGAGAGGCAAGAGTTTTTGTCCTTCTTGGTTGAGAATAAGGCGGTTATTAACACGATCAAATAAAGAATGGCCAATCTGCTTTTCAAGCTCGGAAAGCGCCATACTTACCGCCGCTTTTGATAAAAATAATGCCTCCGAGGCTGCGGTAAGCGTGTCATGCTGAGTAATGGATATAAATACTTTCAGTTGCTTAAGAGAAATATTGGCGGCCATATGGTTTTGTTAATTTAATCTGAACGTATGTTTTAAATAATCAGATATATTCGAACGAATATCAAGCGTATTATTTCTAGTAGGAAACAGAAAAAGATTGTGAGGCAATGATGATTAAAGCGACAAAAGCAAAAGTGATGGGAGCACCCACACCAATGGCAGGATTAGCGCTAGGGATTGCCAGTTTAGGATGGTGTTGGGAGAATTTCGCTCCTTTGCATGGTTATGGTCAACTATTTGGTGCTGTTATCGCAACAGTATTACTGGTGGTATTGGCAGTGAAATTTCTTTTTCACGGTCATTTGCTTGGGCAAGATCTTGCGCACCCAGTCGTTGGCAGTGTAGTACCTACCTTTGCAATGGCGACCATGGTGGTGTCGAACTCTCTTGGCCACTTTTCCCCCATGCTTGGTGACATGCTCTGGCTTGCCGCTGTCGGTTTACATATTATTTTCCTTGTCAGTTTTGTGTACCACAGAGCAAAAGAGTTTGAGCTACATCATATGGTACCGAGTTGGTTCGTTCCACCAGTAGGCATTATCGTTGCTGATGTGTCTTTTTCGGGTAATCCAGATTTATTGTTCATTGCTAATGGCACTTTACTATTTGGTATGCTTGCCTATGCTGTCATGTTGCCTATGATGATTTATCGCTTTATGTTTACTCATCAAGTGCCCGATGCTGCTAAACCAACACTTGCGATTATGGCGGCTCCTGCCAGTCTTTCCCTAGCTGGTTATTTAACCGTGGTGTCTCAACCTTCACCAGTAATTGTGGGGCTGTTATTTGGTATTGGTGTACTAATGACTGCCATTATTTACCTCGCTTTCTTTAAACTATTGAGATTGCCTTTTAGCCCTGGTTATGCCGCTTTTACTTTCCCTATGGCAATAGGATCTACAGCATTATTTAAGCTTGCCAATTGGATGCAAACATCTGGATTGGATAGTCAATATGTGCATCAAATTCATATGCTAGCAGGCTTTGAGTTGATTGTTGCAACAGGTGTTATTGCTTATGTGGCAATCAGGTACTTTAACTTTTATCAACCTCATAAAGTGATAGTGCGTAATGCATAACCTTTTGATGGATTGATTTGTGTTTAATACTCAAGAAAGCAATGCACTTATGCTAATCTGAAGCCAATTGCGGCAATGATAGTGTGAGTGCGCTTTGTTTACTGTCTACCATTCCAACCAAGTTGATGTTTTAAAATCCCTACTTGTCGAATTGGTTCGCTTGAACCCTTTAGATAATCCCTTTGAACAAGAACAGATTTTGGTTCAGAGCCCTGGTATGTCCCAGTGGCTGAAAATAGAGTTAGCTAAAGAATTCGGTGTTGCGGCAAATATCACTTTTCCTCTCCCCGCAACTTTTATATGGGATATGTTCACCCAAGTTCTGACTGATGTCCCTCAGCGCAGCGCATTTAACAAAGAGGCGATGACTTGGAAGTTAATGCAAACGCTTCCTCGGTTGCTAGATAATGCAGAGTTTTCTGCCTTAAAACACTATCTGCAAGGTGATGACGATCAGAGCAAGCTTTATCAGGTCGCGGAGAAAATTGCAGATATTTATGATGGCTACCTTGTCTACCGACCTGAATGGATTGCCAGTTGGGAATTGGAACAAGAGGTGCTGGAGTTACAAGGAGAGCATAATTGGCAGCCTATTTTATGGCGAGCTTTATATGAGCACACCACTTCTTTAGGTCAATCTCCCTATCATAGAGCAAATCTCTATCAAGATTTTATTTCTAAGTTAGAAAATAGTACTCATCATTTTGAACAGCTACCTAAGCGTTTGTTTGTCTTTGGTATCACGTCTTTGCCACCGCGCTATATGGACGCGCTCAAAGCCATGGGTAAGCACATTGATGTGCATTTAATGTTTACTAATCCTTGTCGTTACTACTGGGGCGAAGTTCGTGATCGAAAGTATCTTGCTCGCCTTGCTGCTAGGCACCGCCAACATTTGGTGTGGAAAGAGGATCATTCTGAACTTGAAGGTGAAACGCATCAGCTTAAAGGGGATATTGATCAGAACTTAGATGACGAGCTTCACACCAACGCTATTGGCAATAGCTTGCTTGCCTCTATGGGGAAACTTGGCAGAGACAATATGTTTTTGCTATCACAGCTTGACTCCCATGAAATTGAAGCCTTTGTGGATATCGATAGAGACTCTCTGCTACATAATGTGCAGGCGGACATTCTCAATCTTGAAGAGCAGCAAAATGATCAATTGATTGATTCTAGTGCCCACAAGCACAGGGTTGAGCCTCAAGATGACTCTATCAGTTTACATGTTTGCCACAGTGCAATGCGAGAAGTCGAGGTGTTGCATGATCAATTGCTGTCTATGTTTGATCGGCAGCCGAGTTTAAAGCCACGCGATATTATCGTTATGGTGGCCGATATCAATGCCTATAGTCCAGCGATTCAAGCTGTATTTGGTAATGCGCCGGGAGAGCGATTTATTCCTTATTCGATCTCAGATAGAACCGCAGATCAAGAAAGTCCTATTTTGCACTCTTTCATGCAAGTAGTGAACTTACCCAACACCCGTTGTCTTGCCTCAGAGCTACTCGAGCTTTTGGAAACGCCCGCCATACTTGCTCGGTTCGGCCTCAGTGCTGAGGAGTTTGTGCAAGCTAAACTCTGGGTAGAGGAGTCAGGTATTCGCTGGGGACTAAACCTCAGTACTGGAGAAGAATTCGATTTGCCTCAAACGGCGCAAAATACATGGCAATTCGGTATCCAGCGTATGTTACTTGGGTATGCAATGCCTGACTCCGCTGGATTACTAGAAACTCAAAGTGGTTTACTTGCCCCTTACAATCAAGTTCAAGGCATGAATGCCGAGCTTGCGGGAAAATTGGCTCACTTTATTCAAACTGTTAGTGATTATCGCAGCAAGTTATCTGTATCTCAGCCGATTGATAAATGGCGTGAAGTATTGATCTTGGCCTTGGATGATTTCTTTATGGTAGATATAGAGGGAGAAGCTGCACTTAAGTCAATACGGGATACCTTATCTGGGTTACATGAGCAGATTAAAGAGGCAGCCTATCAGCAAGACTTGACGCCAAATATTGTCTCACAGTACCTCAAAAAGAAGCTTTCAACGACTCGAGTCAGTCAGCGTTTTCTTGCAGGACAGGTCAACTTTTGTACTTTGATGCCAATGCGCTCAATTCCGTTTCACATTGTATGCCTATTAGGCATGAATGATGGCGTATATCCGCGGACCGTCGCGCCAGAAGGTTTTGATCTTATGAATGGTAGGGCTCGACCTGGGGACCGTTCGCGCCGTGATGATGATAGGTATCTTTTTCTAGAGGCTTTGTTGTCTGCACAACAAAAGCTTTACATCAGTTATGTTGGTCGCTCAATTCAAGATAACACTGAACGAGTAGCCTCAGTTTTGGTCTCCGAGCTGATGGAATATTGCCAACACAACTATTGCTTGGCGGGAGATGAAGGCTTGGACTCCGATCAATCTGGCCAACAATTGCTGGCATGGATACGGCGTTTACATCCCATGGTGCCTTTTAGCGTTAATGCGTTTGCCAATGGTAATGTTAGCTATGCCAAAGAGTGGCTTCCGGCTGTTAATCGTCAAGGCCATAGTAGCGGTCAGTTTAATCGCCAGTTAAGTGATTATTTGCTTGATGCTGTCTATCCGCTAGATTTGGATTTAGTTGAATTACAACGCTTTTGGCGATTGCCGGTGCAATATTTCTTTAACCGGCGTTTAAAAGTGGTGTTTGAACCCCCTTTACCTGTAACTCAAGATGAGGAACCTTTTGCCCTTAATGGTCTAGAAAGCTATCAAATGCGAGACAGTTTGCTTGAAGTTTTACTCGAGGCGCAACATAAAGGGGACCTCGAGCAACAAGTTATTATCGACGATTTTATTGCAGAGCAAAGAGCTCAAGGAAAGTTACCAGTGGGCGCTTTTGGAGATATTGAGTTTGAAACCAATCGGGTCCAAGCGCAGGAGTTAGTCGAAAAGCTAGCTTGGCTTTGTTGTGACGAAAAAGAAGATCATGAAGTAAAGTTGTCGTTTGACGTATTAGGTGAGGGACGAGTTGTTGAACTTAGTGGTTGGTTAACACAAAACTATCGTTCAGGTTTGGTGCGCTTTCGCAGTGGTCGCATAAGAGCTCAAGATTACTTATCCGCTTGGATAGATCATCTGGCCATCAATGCCATGGGACAAAACCAGCCTACCCATCTGCTTGGTTACGATCGTAAAGAGGGTGTTGTTCACTTAAGCTTTCCTTCAATCGCTGACACGTCATTGGCTCAATCTCATCTTGGTGAATTGATTCGACTGTATTATCAAGGGATGACCACACCCCTAGCTTATTTTCCCAATACCGCCTTAGCTTGTGTAGAAGCAGGCTTTAATCGAGGCAGTTGGTCTGATAATCAAGAAAAGTCGTTTAAGAAGATGGCTGAGGTGTTCAACAATGGTTATTTCAACAAAGATGGCTATTTCAACAAAGGTGAAGGGGCGAATACTTATATTAATAGGATTTGGCCCCAGTGGAGTGATGAGCTTGCAAGTCAAGTGTGGGAGTTAGCGGCTTTGGTTATCCAAGCTCCGAGATTAGCTGTACAGGCCGATGACGAGAAGTAACCGGTGAAGGTGTTTAATAATGTCAATTATCACGAGCCTGAGCGGCTTTTTTATGTGCAAGTTAAGGGTGGAAAATAGTGACATCTAGACCGGTAGCAACATCGCTTAATACCATGACTTTTCCGCTCCATGGCGCTCGCTTAATTGAGGCATCTGCAGGAACCGGAAAAACTTTTACTATCGCTGGCTTATACCTAAGGCTACTTCTTGGTCATGGTAGCGCAGAGACCAAACATCAGCAGCCATTGACCGTGGACCAAATATTAGTGGTCACTTTTACCGAAGCGGCAACGGCTGAGCTGCGCGATCGTATTCGAGCTCGTATTCATGATGCGAGGCTCGCGTTTTCGAGAGGAAAAAGTACTGATCCTGTTATCGCACCCTTACTGAATCAAGTTGACGACCATCGCCAAGCTGCGGAGATTCTTTTACAAGCCGAAAGGCAAATGGATGAAGCAGCAGTTTTTACCATTCACGGTTTCTGTCAGAGAATGCTCACTCAAAATGCATTTGAATCGGGCAGTCGTTTTGAAAACGAATTTATTACTGACGAAAGCCGGCTCAAAGCTCAGGTAGTCGCGGATTATTGGCGACGCAACTTTTATCCATTACCGCTGAATTTAGCCGGAGAGGTTCGCCGTCTTTGGGGCAATCCTAGTAAGTTATTAAGGAAAATCAGCCCATATTTGACTGGTTCTCCACTGCGAATTTCGGTCCCTGTTATGCAAGGCAGTTTAGCTGAACTCCATGCTGAAAATATTAATAAAATTAATAAGCTTAAAGCACTTTGGTTGTCTGGTAAGGACGATTACCTCGCTCTGATTAGTGAGTCAGGAATTAATAAGCGCAGCTACAGTAAAAAATCTTTGCCCGCATGGCTTGAAACGGTCGATGTTTGGGCATCTACAGACACAACTGGCTACGATTATCCCGATAAGCTGGAAAAGTTTGCGCAAAATGTTTTGCAACAAAAAACGCCGAGTGGTGATGTGCCTTGCCACCCCGTATTTGTTGCGATAGAGCAATTTCTCTCCAGCCCTATCAGCTTAGAAGCGCCGATATTAGCTCATGCAATAGACCAATGCCGTGAAATGCTGAGCAAAGCCAAGCAGCAGAAACAGTGGTTGTCGTTTGATGATTTGCTGACTCAGCTTTCGGCCGCGATAGATGATGACGATGCCGAACAGCTTGCTTCGCGGATACGAACATTATATCCGGTTGCGATGATCGATGAGTTTCAAGATACAGACCCGCTGCAGTATAGTATTTTCAGTCGTATTTATCTGAGTGAACCACAATGTGGTTTGTTTATGATTGGCGATCCTAAACAGGCAATATATGGCTTTCGAGGGGCCGATATTTTTACTTATATCAAGGCTCGTAATCAGGTGTCATCTCATTTTACTTTGGGAACAAACTGGCGCTCAAGCCAAGATATGGTCACTGCGGTGAACCAGTTATTTGATACGCCAGATTGCCCATTTATATACGATGATGATATTCCTTTTTTGCCCGTTGATGCTAGCCCAGAAGCAGACAAACGCCAGTGGTTGTTAAATGGTAAAACGCAACCTGCTTTGACTTTTTGGCTACAAGAAACCGAAAACACCCCTATAACTAAGGGCGAATACCAACAAGTAATGGCGCAAGCATGCGCGCAAGAAATTCATCATATTTTAGCCTTGGCTCAGCAATCACAGGCGGTATTTGATGATGGAAAATCTCAGCACGGTATTCAAGCTGGAGATATCGCTGTATTGGTAAGAACTGGCAGTGAAGGACGTCTTATCAAGCAAGCATTAGCGGCCAAGGGCATTGCCAGCGTCTATCTGTCAAACCGTGATAATGTGTTTACTTCACCTGTTGCGCAAGATATTCAACGTTTATTGCAAGCCGTACTGACACCAGAAAATGAACGAGCGCTACGAGCTAGCATTGCTTCGGAGTTATTTGCACTAGACGCAGGATCACTAGATAAACTCAATAATGATGAAATTGAATGGGAAACCATCATCAATGAGTTTAGAGAATATCGGCATTTATGGATGCAGCGCGGTGTGTTGCCCATGCTTCGCAGTGTAATCAGTAAACGGCATATTGCGGAGCGTTTATTAGAGGAAGACAGTGGCGAGCGCTTTCTAACTGATTTGATGCATATTGGCGAGTTACTGCAACAAGCGAGTATCGAGTTAGACAGTGACCATGCGCTTTTACGTTGGCTAGCCCAATCTATCATTGATGCTGAAGCAGGCTTTGGCGGCAGCGAAGAACAGATTCAGCGTTTGGAATCTGAGCGTAACTTGGTACAAATCATTACTATCCACAAATCCAAAGGGTTGGAATATGACCTAGTCTTTTTGCCATTTGTGTTTTCTTATCGTCAAGCCAGTGAAGCCAAGTATTACGATAATCAACTGGATCAAACCATACTCGATATCAGGGCGCAGGAGGCGTCACTTCAACAAGCTGATAGAGAAAGGTTGGCCGAAGATCTACGTCTCCTTTATGTTGCGCTGACGAGAGCTGTTTATGGCTGTTTTGTTGGTGCGGCGCCAATTAGAGATGGTCGTTCCAGTAAAGAGCCTACAGGCGTTCATCACAGCGCTATAGGTCATCTATTGCAAAATGGTCAGCAAGGCGGTGTAGCTGATTTGACGGCTGCATTGGAGCAACAAGCCAATACACAGCCTTGTATCAAGCTTGTTTCCTTGCCTGAATTTAATAGTGAAAAGTTAATCACTGACCAAGCTGAGCAAGTAAAATTAACAGCTAAAGAATTGCAAGCAAGCATTGACCGAAACTGGCGAATTACCAGCTATTCTGGGCTGGTTAAGCAAGGGGGCAGTCACCCATTTAATGAGGCTGCAACAGACATATTGACCTTGGATCTGGACTCTTTTGATGATAAAGAAGTTGAAGAGTTGCTAGAGCCTCAAAAAAGTATCTTTACCTTTCCTAAAGGTGCGAGAGCCGGTACTTTTTTACATACTGTATTTGAAGATATAGAGTTTACCGAGCCAGCGACAAGTGCTACTAACACTCAAGTCATTAATAATTTGATGGAAGGTGAGCAATTAGACTCTGGATGGCTACCCGTATTGCAGTGCTTAGTTGACACTGTATTGACCACCCCTCTCGATGGTAAAAAGCTGAAACTCAATCAAAAAAGCTCATCTTCTCGCCTTGTTGAAATGGAATTTTTACTTCCAATTGAGGTGCTTACCGCGCCAGCTTTAAATCGCGTTATTCAGCGTTATGATCCTTTATCTGCCAAAGCGGGCGATCTGGGTTTTCATTTAGTACAAGGTATGCTTAAAGGCTTTATTGATCTGGTGTTCGAGCATCAAGGCCAATATTTTATTCTCGATTGGAAATCAAATTATCTTGGTGACAGCGTCAGTGACTATCATGGGGATGCGTTAAACAACGCGATGGCTGAGCATAGATATGATTTACAATACCAAATTTATGCTTTGGCATTGCATCGATTCTTGCGTTCTCGTTTGCCCGATTATGATTATCATGCTCATTTTGGCGGTGTTTATTACTTGTTTTTACGTGGTATGGATGGTCAAAGAGAACATGGGATTTTTTATGCTCGTCCCTCGTTGGCTCTTTTGAATGATTTAGACAGTTTAATTGACGGGCATTCGATAGAACCAAAACAAACCGATTCAGGACAGATGGAGTTAATATAGGATCCTAGTTATGCAAAGTCTGTTTTCATACCTAAAACCACTGGTAGATAAAGGCGTAATACGGCAGATAGACTATCAATTTGCTCGATTTGCTCGTGAACAAAGTAGCAATGATAATATTGCCTTTATTGCTGCAATTGTTAGCTGTGAGTTAGGGCGTGGTCATATTTGCTTGCCTTTAATCGACAAATTTGGTCAGCTATCTGATTTGGTAGCCAAACTGGGTGTATTTGGTGATTTTGCTGACCAGCTTCATCATGTTTTGCGCAAAATTGATTGGTTAAGCGAGTTACAGAACACTTCTTTTGTTGGAACGGCTGACCAGAGCTTACCTATGATTTTCGATGGCGAAAGGCTTTATCTTCATCGCTATTGGCATTACGAATCTGTGTTGGCGAAGCGATTGAAGAGATTAGGGTCACCCATGATCATAAAGCCTACTGATGGTCAAAAGCTTGCTCAATGGTTAAATCATCTGTTTGCTAGAGACTACCATTACCTTTTCAGCGCTTTAACCTCATTGCAATCTGACTCTGCACCACAGGTGGCTAGACAACAACTTGTCTGCGACCATCTTGATGTGGTTAATAGCGAAGGGCTTGATTGGGATGCCATAGACCAAAAGCTCGTGAGTGCTACAAAAGTTTCGCACCTTGATGGGCTAGATGAACTAGTACCTTTATCTGTATGTGTGAATTGGCAAAAGGTGGCAGCGGCGGTGGCTTTAACAAGACGCTTCGCCGTTATTTCTGGTGGGCCAGGAACCGGAAAAACAACCACGGTAACTAAGCTGCTTGCTGCGTTAAATGTCCAGGCTCAACAATCTGGTCAATCGCCAGTGATTAAATTGGTGGCACCAACGGGAAAAGCTGCTGCACGCTTAACTGAGTCTATAGGAAAAGCGGTTGCTAAGCTTCCTGTTGAACCGAGTATCAAAGCTTTAATACCAAGCAGCGCGAGCACGCTACATCGCTTGCTTGGCGCAATACCAAATAGTGCTGAGTTTCGTCATAACCAACAAAACCCTCTTCATCTGGACATACTTGTAGTTGACGAAGCCTCTATGGTTGATTTGCCTATGATGTATAAGCTGGTGGATGCTCTCCCCAGACATGCAAGATTAATATTACTAGGTGATAAGGACCAACTTGCTTCTGTCGAGGCGGGCGCTGTTCTTGGTGATATTTGCTCTTTTAATCAACATGGCTATAGCTTTGAGCAAGCCAAGCTTATAAGTCAGTTAACGGGTTTTGCATTCTTGAACAACCGTAATAGTCAGTCTGCCAGTATTGCTGACAGTTTATGTATGTTACAAAAAAGCTATCGTTTTGACGCCCGTTCAGGAATAGGTCAATTGGCTAAGGCCATCAACTCTGGATCTAAGACTCAGGTTGACCTTGTTTGGCAAAAAGACTTCGATGATATCGCTCACTTTCCTGTTGATGCCCTTCATTATCGGCAGATGATACAAACCTTAGTGGCGGAATATAGCCACTACTTAAATCGTATTAAGCCAGCAATGCAGGGAATTGATGACGAGCCAATTTATGATGTTGCAAGAGAAGCTTTACAGCTTTTCTCTCACTGTCGCTTGCTTTGTGCCGTTAGAGAAGGCGACTTTGGTATTACTGGACTCAATCATAGTGTGGAACGAGCTCTTAAGGCGCGTAAACTCATCAAGGTACAAGATGAGCTTTGGTACCATGGCCGACCTGTGATGATAGTGCGTAATGATTATGCACTAGGCCTCTACAATGGTGATATTGGTTTGTGTTTGCTTGATAGCTCTGAAGGTGAGGCGAGACTGAAAGTATTTTTTGAGCTTGCAGATGGTTCAATCAAAGCAGTGTTGCCAAGCCGAGTACCTGAGCATGAAACTGCTTATGCGATGACGATTCACAAATCCCAAGGCAGCGAGTTTGAACATACTTTGATGGTGTTACCACCAGATCATAACCCGATTTTGACCCGTGAGCTTATCTACACAGGCGTAACTCGAGCTAAGAAAAAATTGAGTTTATTTGTTGATGATAGAGTGATGGCTCGTGGGATAACAGTTCGTACTCAAAGAGCCAGTGGTTTAGTCGAAAGGCTTACCGAATAATGCCCATTTTTCTGGGCATTATCAAAAATCAGGCTTATATCTCAATAGATAAAATCTTCGATTTACGTTGGAAATTATATAGGTTTTGCTTTTGTGAAGGTAAACATTCAACGGGCATTTCCTCAAAGCCCTGTTCACGAAACCAGTGAATACTGCGAGTGGTAAGAACAAAAATATGCTTTATTCCTTGCGCTTTCGATTGCAGCTTAATGTGTTTAAGCAATAAAACGCCTCGATTGCCATCTCTGTACTCTGGGTGAATGGCGACACAAGCCATTTCAGCCATTTTCTCATTGGTATAAGGATAGAGAGCAGCACAGCCGATAATTAACCCGTCTTTTTCAATAATGGTGAATTGGTGGATTTCTTGCTCCAGTTGTTCTCGCGATCGCCTGACAAGTACACCTTGTTGTTCAAGAGGGCGAATCAAATCCAAAATACCGCCAATATCGTCTATTTGGGCCTGACGAACTTGTTCGGTACTGGCTTTCGATATCTGGGTACCAATGCCGTCGATAGAAAAGAGTTCCTGAATTAATGCGCCATCGAGCTTATAACTGATTAAGTGGCTACGAGGTACTCCAGCACGGCATGCGGCTGTTGCTGCTCTTAAAAAACGTTGTGTCCCTGAGCTATCTTCGCCTGCTTGTTCTAATTGCTCGAGGATCTGTTCTGCATCACGTGGAAACAATTCAGCAACAGCACGTCCATTGGCGTCGATTACTCCTTGCTCAGAACAAAAACAAATCAGCTTATCTGCACCGAGTTTTATCGCAACCTGAGTTGCCACTTCTTCAGAGAGCAAATTGAACGATTCACCTGTCACTGAGCTAGCAATTGGGCCAAGTAGAACAATGGAACCTTGTTCTAGGGCTCGGTTGATTCCTTGGGTATCTATGCGCCGAATGCGGCCGCTGTGACAGTAATCAACCCCTTCGTCGATACCTAATGGTTGCGCAGTGACAAAATTACCACTCACTACATTGAGTTGAGTGCCTGCCATCGGCGTATTGGCAAGACTCATCGACAATTGAGCGGTAATAGTCAGTTGAAGCTGACCTGATGCCTGCATAACAATATTCAGACTTTGTTGGTCAGTTATTCGAATGCCTTTGTGATATGGGCTGACATGTCTTACCTGATCCAGCATGTGATTTATCTGCGGTCTCGCTCCATGGACCACAACAATATTGACCCCTAAGCTATGAAGTAGAGCAATGTCATTGATAATGTTTGAGAAGTTTTCATCTGCAACGACTTCACCACCAAACATAATGACCATCGTTTTACCCCTATGGGCGTTTACATATGGAGCAGATTGCCGAAAGCCTTTGACCAAATCTGTGTTGCGTATTTTCATATCTTATATAGCGATGAATTTATATGTCTCAATATTGCATTTATATTCTTTTTTGTTCAAGGTTTTTATTGCTTGAATCCTTACTGATTTTTCAAGCACACAGGTCCAGTTGTCAGAAGCGATTAAAAATCACGTTTTCTACACACATACTTGATTGCGCTTGTCGTTGGAGTTTGTCATCCTTAGTCACAGTTCAATAAGGAATTCTTCTCGTGTTTAAAAAATATCTTCCTCTTGTTGCCGCCAGTGTTTTGTTTGGTTGTGCACAGCCTACTGATCGTGCCCAGCAGTATCTTGATGGTGAATTTGCAGCAACTCTCAACAAAAGTACGACGATTGACTCTAATAAACCTAAGGACTTCACAGAGTTTGCTAAGCAATCGCAGCAAGTTATTGAAAACTCGCCTTCAATGGCAGGTTTGTATCAGCCGCTATACGACCAACTAAATGAATGGGCGTTACAAAGTGGAGACCCTGCTCAGCTGGCGAATTTTGGTATTCAAGCTGCTCAATTAGGTGGAGGGGATAAAAAAGGCAATGTCTTATTTACCGGGTATTTTTCTCCAGTGATGGAACTTCGCCATGAGCCCGATGATAAGTATCGCTACCCCGTGTATGCCAAACCTGACTGTGAAGCAGAATGCCCAACTCGCGCGCAAATTTATGATGGAGAATTAAATGGCCTAGGGCTGGAGCTTGGTTACTCTGCCAATATGATCGATCCATTTATGATGGAAGTGCAAGGCAGTGGCTTTGTTCATTTTGAAGATGACGACACGTTGGAATACTTTGCTTATGGGGGAAAAAACAATAAAGCTTATGTCAGCATAGGTAAGGTGCTGATTGAAAGGGGTCTAGTCGCTCGGGAGAAAATGTCACTAAAGGCGATTAAAGATTGGGTTCTGGCCAATGATGACCAAACTGTGCGTGAGCTGTTAGAGCAAAATCCATCTTATGTCTTTTTTGAACCGAGAGCGGATGCACCAGTGACAGGCACCGCGGGTATTCCATTACTACCAATGGCTTCGGTAGCTGGCGATCCTGCACTCTTTCCAATGGGAACACCAATCCTTGCTGAGGTGCCATTACTCAATGCAGATGGCAGCTGGAGTGGTGCGCATCAACTGCGTTTATTGATAGTCCTTGATACCGGGGGCGCGGTTAAGCAGAACCATTTAGATTTGTATCATGGAATGGGTCCTAGAGCAGGAACCGAAGCAGGCCATTACAAGCATTTCGGTCGTGTATGGAAGTTAGGGCTTGAGAACTCGGCAACTCAGGCTCCGTGGGCACTGCCGCCAGAAAAATTAGAATAGTCATTGTTGGCTAGACTTTTTAACAAAGAGTGCGTATAAAACGCACTCTTTATGTTTAACCCTCATATAGCGGAACAAAACATCATGCGTGAACTTGATGCACCAGCTTCAGACAGCTACGACCAACGTTTTGGTGGAACTCGGCGCCTTTATGGCCATTCACAAGTTGAAGTTCTCCGCGCGGCACACGTGTGTGTGATCGGTATTGGTGGGGTGGGTTCATGGGCGGTTGAAGCTTTGGCTCGAACAGGTATTGGTCAATTAACATTGATTGATATGGATGACATATGTGTGACCAACGTTAATCGTCAAATTCATGCTTTAAACGGCAATATTGGTCAAAGCAAAGTCGACGTGATGGCAGAAAGAGTCAAGCTCATCAACCCTGATTGTCAGGTTAATGTAATTGATGACTTTATTACGCCTGATAACCAGCATGAGTATCTGACGAAAGACTTTGATTATGTGCTTGATGCCATCGATAGTGTGAAAGCAAAAGCGTCACTTCTGGCTTATTGCCGCAGCAACAAGATTAAAGTCATTACTACAGGTGGTGCTGGTGGGCAAGTTGACCCGACCCAAATACAAGTTGCCGATTTAACCAAAACGATTCAGGATCCTTTAGCAAAGAAAATCAAAGATACGCTGAGACGTCATCATAACTTTCCTAAAAATCCTCAACGAAAGTTTGGTATAGAATGTGTTTTTTCCACAGAGCAGTTGAAGTATCCGCAGCCAGATGGCTCAGTGTGTAGCATGAAAGCGACTGCTGAGGGACCCAAACGTATGGATTGTGCAACAGGTTTTGGGGCAGCGACTTTTGTCACTGCGACATTTGGTTTCGTTGCCGTTTCACGTATTGTTGAAAAGCTGATACAAAAATACAGCCAGTAAGTGTTAATTTTGGAGCTTGTTATGTCTTCTTTCCCCAAATCACCATTCGGTAGCGAAATAGCGGTCGCGGACATAGTTGCGACAATGCAGAATTTAAAAGGCTGGGAAGAGCGTTATCGTCAAGTGATTCTGTGGGGAAAACAGCTTCCTGTGATGCCTGAAAATCTTAAGTCCGAACAAGTAAAAGTCTCGGGTTGTGAAAGCCAAGTATGGTTAGTGAGCGAAAAGATTGATGATGTTTGGCATTTCAGTGCTGATTCTGATGCTCGTATTGTCAGAGGGCTTATTGCGCTTGTTTTAACTCCTTTTGATGGCAAAACCTCGCAGCAGATCCAAAATTTTGATCTTGAGGAGTACTTTGACAGTTTGGGCCTCATTTCTCACCTTAGCCCTTCTCGCGGTAATGGTCTAAAAGCTATCGTAGAGCAAATTAAGCAGATCACCCGAGAAAATTAGTTTTGGTTGATTTTTAATCACAACAATATTAATGCCTTATAAAATACAGGGTGTTAGAGCCCTTGTTGTTGCTGAGTAAAGGCTGTACAATTCGCGCCCTTAAATAATGTTACGTCGTTTCGTGAGGCACCATGAGCACTGAAAAAATTAATCTACTCGATTTTGATCGTAAAGGAATGCGTAAACTTTTTGCTGAAGAACTCGGTGAAAAAGCATTTCGTGCCGATCAAGTGATGAAGTGGATCTACCATTTTGGTGTCGATAACTTCGAAAACATGAGCAACATTAATAAAAAGTTGCGTGAAAAGCTCATGCAGCGCTGCGAAATTAAAGCCCCCGTTGTGGCTGAAGCTCAGCACTCTTCTGATGGCACAATCAAGTGGGCAATGAAGGTAGGCGATCAGGATGTTGAGACGGTTTATATTCCTGAAGATGATAGGGCAACATTGTGTGTCTCTTCCCAAGTGGGCTGTGCTCTTGAATGTAAATTTTGCTCAACTGCTCAGCAAGGTTTCAATCGTAACCTCAAAGTGTCTGAAATTATTGGCCAGGTTTGGCGCGCTGCACGGGAAGTCGGATTAGAAAAAGAAACGGGTCGTCGTCCAATTACAAATGTCGTCATGATGGGTATGGGCGAGCCTTTGCTCAATATGAAAAACCTGATCCCAGCTCTTGAACTTATGTTGGATGATCTTGGTTTTGGCTTGTCAAAACGTCGAGTGACTGTCTCAACTTCTGGTGTTGTTTCCGGCTTGGATCAAATGACTGGCCAGATAGATGTTGCGCTTGCTATCTCACTGCATGCACCGAATGATAAGTTGCGCAGCGAAATTATGCCGATCAACGACCGTTGGGATATTGAAGATTTTCTTGCTTCAGTACGTCGTTATATTGCTTCTTCTAATGCCAACAGAGGTAAAGTGACGGTTGAGTATGTGCTGCTTGATCACGTTAATGATGATATGGATCATGCTCGCGAGCTTGCTGAGTTACTTAAAGATACACCATGTAAAATTAACTTGATTCCATTTAACCCTTATCCTGGTTCTCCGTACAAAAAGCCAAGCAATTCGCGCATCGACCGTTTTCAAAAGACGTTAATGCAGTATGAACATACGGTCACCGTGCGCAAAACACGTGGCGATGATATTGACGCGGCTTGTGGTCAGTTAGTTGGAGATGTGATTGACCGGACTAAACGCACCGCGGCTATTCGCGCAGCGAAAGGTGATACAATAGCGATTAAAGCGGTTTAAATGCGCTTTTTGTCGATAGCAAACCAGAGCTCAGCTCTGGTTTTTTTTAAACTGATTGAGCTAAATAATGTCAAAATATGGAAAAACCTTGAGCTGGTTGTGAATTATACGTGTTTTCGATGTTGTTTCATCTCTGATATCTATTAGAATTAAACTTTAGTGCTTTAGAGATAATATTTCTAAGAGCTAGGTGAAGTGCTTTACACATTTTGGTGAGGGATTTTCCTCTGAATATAAGATTTTCATTAAAGACTGTGCAACTAACGAAAAAGAATAAATGTACGTTTGGCGTGGAATCCTGCAAAAAGAGACGTTTATACAATGAGTGCTGAACATACACCCCAAATGGAAGAAGAGACAAAGCTTGAAGCGGGTACCATTTTAAAGCAAAAACGGGAAGAGCTTGGTTTAACCTTGGAACAGGTTGCCAGTCGATTGCGCCTTCGACGTTCAATTATTGAAAATATTGAATCGAATCAGTTTGAAAGTGAGCAGGTTGCGACCTTTACTCGCGGGTATTTACGTTCTTATGCGCGTGTCGTCGGCATAGAAGAATCTGTTGTATTATGTGCTCTTGATGATAATGGAGAAGCTCAACATCAAGAGCATGAAATGCAAAGTTTTTCTCAAAAAACCAGTCAAGAGAAGCACGATAATCGAATAATGATACTGACATGGGGTATTTCTGCAATTATTGTTGGTATTTCCTGTGTCTGGTGGTGGCAAAATCAAGAAAATACGGCAGTTGAGTTGACCTCGACTACTGAACAGGAACAAAAAATAGAGAAAGAGCTGGCGGAAAAAAATGAGTTGGACTTTGCTGTGGTTGAATCACAACCTTCAAGTGAAGTTCAACCGCAAGAGTCAAAGCTTGTTGAGCAGCCCTTAGAAGAAGTGACTACTCAAGTTGCCTCTCAAGTGGAGCCTGAGAAAGTCGTCAAGGCAGTCGATAACTCGAAGGAGCAAACTCCTGTAGAACAAAGCAAAGTTGAGCCAGTCGTTTCTAACACACCAGTAGAGACAACTTCTAAACCTGAAACTAATACCTTGGAAACGGCAAAAACTTCCTCGAAGGAACAAGAAAAGCAGCCCCAGCCTGAGCAAGCAGCAGCTGACATAGTCGCGAACTTACTGGAAATGTCTTTTAGTGATGACTGCTGGATTCAAGTCAAAGACTCAACTGGCAAGACGCTGGCAACTGGTATTAAAAAAGCCGGCCAAGGTATCCAGCTTAGCGGCAATCCTCCTTATAAAGTCATTTTGGGAGCGCCGGAAAATGTATCAATAACTTTATCAAGTGAACCTATTGACCTCTCTGGGTATACTTCTGGTAAAGTAGCAAGGTTCACCTTACCCTAGAAGTAACTATGCAATACCAATCTCCTATCAAACGTCGCCCGTCCACTCGTGTTTATGTGGGCGATGTACCCATCGGTGATGGCGCTCCAATCGCTGTTCAGTCGATGACAAACACAAGAACAACAGATGTTGAAGCGACTGTTGCCCAAATTAAATCACTAGAAAATGTGGGTGCAGATATCGTACGCGTTTCGGTTCCTACCATGGAAGCGGCGGAAGCATTTAAACAGATAAAGCAGCAAGTATCTGTTCCATTAGTTGCCGATATTCACTTTGATTACCGCATTGCCTTGCAAGTCGCAGAATATGGTGTGGATTGTTTGCGTATCAACCCGGGTAACATTGGTAAGGAAGACCGCATCAGAGCCGTTGTAGACTGTGCACGTGATAAAAATATTCCGATTCGAATTGGTGTCAATGGCGGATCGTTAGAAAAAGATATCCAAATGAAATATGGAGAGCCAACACCAGAAGCATTGGTGGAGTCAGCCATGCGTCATGTGGATATTTTAGATCGTCTTAACTTTGACCAATTTAAAGTCAGTGTGAAGGCATCGGATGTTTTTCTTGCAGTCGATTCATATCGCTTGTTAGCGAAAAAAATCGATCAGCCGCTTCATCTAGGGATTACAGAAGCGGGTGGTGCTAGAGCGGGAGCAGTAAAATCTTCTGTTGGGCTAGGGATGCTTTTAGCTGAAGGTATCGGCGATACGTTACGTATTTCTCTTGCTGCTGATCCTGTCGAAGAGATCAAAGTGGGTTTTGATATACTTAAATCGCTGCGAATTCGCTCTAGAGGTATTAACTTCATCGCTTGCCCTAGCTGTTCTCGTCAGGAGTTCGACGTTATTAACACGGTGAATGCATTAGAAGAGCGACTTGAGGACATCATTACACCTATGGATGTCTCCATTATTGGGTGTGTGGTTAACGGACCAGGTGAAGCAGAAGTTTCCCATCTCGGCCTTGCTGGCAGTAACAAAAAGAGTGCCTTTTACGAAGACGGTAAACGTCAAAAAGAGCGCTTTGATAACGATGATTTAGTTAATCAATTGGAAGCCAAAATTCGTGCAAAAGCTTCTGTTATGGATACACAAAATCGCATTGATGTGAAAGTCAAAGATTAATCTCAGATCACCTAAATTACGGTAAATATTGTGGTAAAAAAAATCCAAGCAATTCGAGGCATGAATGACTGCCTTCCGACCCAGTCTGCGCTGTGGCAAAAATTAGAAAACGCAGTCAAGAAAGTCGTTAGCTCTTATGGGTGTACTGAAATACGTATGCCAATTGTTGAGATGACGCATCTCTTTAGTCGAGCAATCGGTGAAGTGACCGATGTGGTTGAAAAAGAAATGTATACCTTTGATGACCGTAATGGTGACAGTTTGACTCTTCGTCCAGAAGGGACTGCTGGTTGTGTGAGAGCGTGTATTGAAAATAGTTTGATTGACCGCTCAGAACAGCGTCTTTGGTATATGGGGCCAATGTTCCGCCATGAGAGACCGCAGAAAGGGCGCTATCGTCAGTTTCACCAATGTGGTGTGGAAATTTTTGGTTTAGACGGCCCTGATGTCGATGCTGAACTTATCATGATGACAGCCCGCTTATGGCGAGAGTTAGGTATTGATAAGCACGTACGTTTAGAACTTAACTCAATTGGCTCATTAGAAGATCGCGCAAGTTACCGTACGGCTTTGGTCGCGTTTTTGGAGCAAAACATCGATGTTTTAGATGACGATTGTAAGCGCCGCATGCATACTAACCCACTTCGAGTGCTGGATAGTAAGAACTCGGCAGTGCAAGCGATGTTGGCGGATGCTCCAAGACTGTCTGACTATCTAAGTGATGAATCCAAACAACACTTTTTAGGTGTGTGTGAACTTCTTGACGCGGCAGGCATCGAATACAGAGTCAATGAACGTTTGGTTCGTGGACTCGATTATTACAACCGTACCGTATTTGAATGGGTAACCGAGAATCTGGGTGCTCAAGGAACAGTCTGTGCCGGTGGCCGTTATGATGGCCTGGTTGAGCAGTTAGGCGGTAAGTCGACTCCAGCCGTTGGTTTTGCTATGGGGTTAGAGCGATTGGTTCTAATGCTAGAGACACTTGAGCTTACGGATGTACGTCGTGCTGTCGATGTCTATATGGTCACTGCGGGTGAAGGAACCATGGTAGCGGGTTTGAAGCTTGCTGAAAATCTTCGCGAACGTATTGATGGTCTTCGAGTGATGACCCATTTTGGCGGCGGTAACTTTAAGAAGCAGTTTAAACGGGCTGATAAAGTCGGTGCTGTAGTTGCTTTAGTTCTGGGTGAGAATGAAGTAGCAGAAGACACCGTTGTTCTCAAAGATTTACTTGGCGGCACTCAAGAGATATGCAAGCAAAGTGATGTTGCTGCTAAATTGGCAGAACTTATTTAAATACAATTTCACATTAAAAGTGGCGGCTGATGTCGCCATTTTTTAGATTTATGAGGGCAGGAAGTGGAACTCTACGATACTGAAGAACAACAGGTTGAAGCGATTAAGGACTGGTGGAAAGAGAATGGAAAATCAGTCATTTTAGGCGCGGTCATTGGTCTGGGCGGCCTATTTGGTTGGCGCTATTATCAAGACTCAGTGACAACTGCACAAGAGACTGCTTCTGAGAGTTATACCAAAGCTGTTCAGCAGTTAGCAGAGAACAATACTGAAGGTGAAGCTGCCTTACAAGCTTTCATTGATGCCAATAACGAAAGCCAATACGCAGTTCTAGCAGCGCTTCAACTGGCTAAAGTCCAAGTAGAGGCGGGAGAATTCGATGAGGCTCTGGCTCAACTAGAGTGGGCTAAATCAGCGACAGAAGACCAAGCTTTATCTTCTGTGATTACATTCCGCCTTGCTCGTTTAAAGTTGGAGCAAAGTGATTTTGATGCTGCTTTGGCTGAGCTTTCCTCCATTACCGATGATAGTTGGTCTGGAAGAGTGGCTGAACTAAAAGGAGATATCCTGCTTCGTAAAGGTGATTCAGAGGGCGCGTATACGGCCTATGTAGAAGCTCAGCAGGCTGAAGATGTTAGCCAGACATTACAAATGAAACTGGACGATCTGGCGAAATAAGGATCAATGCATGAAAAAAATGCTTAAGCGGGCAATCGCATCTGCAGCAATTGTCGGCATCCTCGCTGGTTGTGCTAGTGAAGAAGATACTGTCATAATGGCACCAGTGCCCAAGGTAAATAGCGAGTTTACTCCTAAAAGCCTTTGGAGTGCCAGTATTGGTGATGGCGTTGAACACTACTTTTCTAAACTTACTCCTGAATACGCTTATGACAAGGTGTTTGTTGCCAGTCGAGAGGGCTTGGTAAAAGCACTCAATCCTGAAAATGGCCGTACTCTGTGGCAGCAAGATCTCGAGCAAGAGGTGCCAGCTCGCTTATCGGGTGGAATTACTGCAGGTTACAGCCAAATTTTCATTGGTAGTGAAAATGGTCAAGTTATCGCGCTTGATGAAGAAACCGGAGCAGTAAACTGGCGAGTCGATGTAGAAGGGGAAGTATTAGCAGCTCCTGCAACGGATGACAACCTAGTCATGGTCCATACCACGACAGGTATGCTGATCGCCCTCGAACAATCAACTGGTGATGTAAAGTGGACGATAAGTACTGAAGTACCGAATTTGACTTTGCGTGGCAATAGTAAGCCTGTGACTGTGTCCGGTGGTGTTTTCTGGGGTACAGCTGGTGGGCGTTTAGCCGCTGCCATTGTAGAGCGAGGTCAGTTGATTTGGCAGCAACCTATAGGCACGCCTTTAGGTGCGACAGAAATTGATCGCTTAGTGGATGTGGATGCATCACCACTTATTTTGGGTAGCACCTTATATATTGTGGGTTATAACGGCCAATTGACGGCTTTGGATTTACGATCGGGTAAACCAGTTTGGAAGCGTAAGTACTCTTCATCAACTGATTTAGCCAGTGACACAAGGCGCATTTACTTAGTCACGGCCAAAGATCATCTTGTTGCTGTGGATGCAAGAAGCGGTACTGAATTATGGACCAATGAACAATTGGAAAACCGTCTGTTAACGGCTCCTGTTATCATAGAAAACTACTTAGTTGTGGGTGATACCGAAGGGTACTTGCACTGGTTAGATAGAGAATCTGGAGAATTTGTTGCTCAGCAGAAAATCAATAGTAGTGGCTTTGCTGTGGCACCGATTAAGGTTGATGACGGGTATCTTGTTGTGACTAGAAATGGTCAAGTAAAGAAACTGACCCTGACTAAGTGATCATGTGATACAATTCACAATCGGCTCCTTTCTGGCGACAGTTTGGAGCCGTTTGTTTGTTTTAGAGATTTATAGATTAATGTGGTTATAGGTAACAGTCTCATTGAAGGTGTTGGCCTGAGGTGTTACCTATAACTACATAAAGAAAAGAATATTGTAGAGGTTGTTATGGTTCCTGTAGTTGCTCTGGTAGGGCGTCCAAACGTTGGTAAATCGACGTTGTTTAACCGACTAACTCGTACTCGCGATGCCTTGGTTGCGGATTTCCCTGGTTTAACTCGTGACCGTAAATATGGGCAAGCCAAGCTTGGCGAACACGAATTTATTGTGATTGATACTGGTGGTATCGATGGCACTGAAGAAGGCGTGGAAACTAAGATGGCCGAGCAGTCACTAGCGGCCATTGATGAAGCCGATGTAGTACTGTTTATGGTTGATGGTAGAGCCGGTTTAACCCCAGCTGACATTGCTATTTCAAACCATTTGCGAAAAATTGAAAAGCCATCAATGCTAGTAGTTAATAAGGTCGATGGTATCGATGCTGATGCTGCTTCGGCTGATTTTTGGCAACTCGGTGTAGAACAAATGTATCAAATTGCAGCAGCTCACGGTCGTGGGGTTGGGGCTTTGATCGACCGTGCTCTAAATCCATTTGCAGAAAAAATGGCAGAGGAAGCAAACGGGGAAATAGAGGATCTTACTGACTTTATCGACGAAGATGAAGAGAAGCTAGATTACACCGAAGAAGAGGCAGAAGAAGAGTTTAAACGCCTTCAAGATCAGCCCATAAAGTTAGCGATTATTGGCCGCCCCAATGTAGGTAAGTCGACTCTAACTAACCGTATTTTGGGTGAAGAACGTGTGGTTGTTTACGATATGCCGGGAACGACTCGTGACTCGATTTATATCCCGATGGAGCGAGATGACCGTGAATACGTTTTAATCGATACAGCAGGTGTTCGTCGTCGCAAACGTATCAATGAAACGGTGGAAAAATTCTCCGTGGTTAAAACCCTGAAAGCCGTTGAAGATGCGAACGTAGTTTTATTGATTATCGATGCGCGTGAAAACATCTCTGACCAAGATCTAAGTTTATTGGGCTTTGCATTAAATGCTGGGCGTTCAATCGTGATTGCGGTAAATAAATGGGATGGCTTAGAATCGGATGTAAAAGAGCATGTGAAAAAAGAGCTTGATCGCCGTTTAGGTTTTGTTGATTTTGCGCGTATTCATTTTATTTCTGCACTTCATGGTACGGGCGTTGGGCATTTATTCGAGTCAGTTCAAGAAGCCTACAAATCAGCAACGACACGTGTCGGAACTTCAGTATTGACGCGTATCATGAAGATGGCAACTGAAGATCATCAGCCGCCTTTAGTTCGAGGCCGTCGAGTAAAACTTAAGTATGCCCACGCAGGCGGATACAACCCACCGATAGTTGTGATTCATGGTAACCAAGTGAATGAACTGCCTGATTCTTACAAACGTTATCTGATGAATTATTACCGCAAGTCACTCGAGATCATGGGGACGCCAATTCGCATCCAATTCCAAAGCAGTGAAAACCCTTTCGAGGGTAAATCGAATAAGATGACATTATCCCAAGAGCGTAAACGCAAACGCCTAGTGGGCATGATGAAAAATCGAAAGAAATAGTGAGAAGCGCCTAATACAAGAGGCGCTTTTTTCATTTAGGAGACCCTATGTCAGTAACACCCACAGTCATTCGCTTTTGCCATGATACTTGGAGTTTGAGCTCAGCGGTTCAGATGATAAGAAGTGATGAAAACTATTCCTACGTCGTAACCCAAGCAACACCTTTTCATCCAGTCAGCCATATTTGGCCTGATCACCCAGCAGACAGAGGGTGGTTAGAAGAATTCCCCGTTGTTGATTGTCTTGTTGGAGCGGTTGAATCATATAGCGGAGAATTATTTGTAGGCACTGATATACCTGTACGACGTGACGAAGATGGCTGGAGTTTTGTCGTGGTTCATTGCTTGGAAAAGAACAAGGTAGATTTATCCATAGGTCAGTCAGTGTCGTTAAAGGTGGATAAAGCGTATCAGCAAGCGCTCAGCCGCGGACACAGTGCGGGTCATATTGCTTCTCTTGCTCTTAATAAAGCTCTCGCTGTGCAAGGGTATTGGCGTAAAGAGGCAGAACGTAAAGATACTCATGGCTACTGTGATTTTAATAGTTACGCTCAGCAGTCAAGTTTTGTTACACCAGATCAGTGCCATGATACGTATCGGTTGGGCAAGACGTTGCGTAAAAGAGGGTTAAATAGTGCAGAGCTTCTCGACAATCTTAAAGATATTGAAGTAGCAGTGAACCACCAAATAGCACAATGGTTAACTCTTAAGGCTGATATTAGCATGAAATGCTGTGGTGACACTTTGACAGACTCTCGTTATTGGCAATGCGATCTAGCTGAGAGTAGTATTGCCGAGATACCTTGTGGAGGAACACATGTGCGAAACTTGAAGGAATATAAGCAGATTCAAGTGTCTTTAACCCAAGTAGACGAACAAAATATTGAAATGCTCACACACGTAACTTCCACTTAGCAATCATTAGATCGTTTTTTAATATTCTAAAAGTGGCTATTTAAAAATTAAATTTTGGTTTTTTGTTCCAATTTAAATCCAAAAACAGGATATGTAACTTATGCTTTCGGTGTGTGGTGATATAAATATTCTTTTATGGCCAGATCGCTGATCAAAATGGATTTAGCCTACGATCGGATAAGGATCCTGTCCTTGCGTGATATGGATCATTCGGTAGATTAATCTTTGAGGTTAAGATGGAAAATGGTGATTAGACAAGAGTAAAGGTGTATCTATGATTCAATGTCCCGATTGTGATGTTGAGCTAAAATGGAAGGGGAAATATCACTGTGAGCAGTGTCAATTGGAGTTTGACAAACAGGCATATTGCCCAGACTGCCAATCTCAGCTTGAAAAGCTTTTGGCTTGCGGTGCAAGTAATTATTTTTGCAACCAGTGTAACGAGCTAAAATCCAAATCTAAAGTGCGGTTCGTATTCGTTAAGACATAATGTTTATGAGACTGTCGATCGAATCTCACCATCATTGAGGCGAGTCACTAGGATATCGCCTGATCTTACATCCTCTGAACTTGTAATAATTCGGCCAGATTCTGTTTGGCTGATAGAGTAACCGCGTTTTAGTGTTGCTAAAGGACTAACCGTATCGAGCTTTTCGCCCGCGAGTGAGAGTTGATGACGAGCTTTGAGAAGGTTTTTATCCATTGAGGCGATAAGCTTGTGTTCGAGCCTTTCCAATGCTGATCTTTGATCATGAATATAGTGACTTGGCGTATGTAATTGCAGTTTATACTGCTGACGTTCAATATGTTGGCTCTGTGCTGCTAAATTACTCTGCATTGCTCTATTTAAGCGCATCGAGAGTTCATCAAGTCGCTGGCTTTGCTGCTGAAGCTGATAGGTTGGATGCTGCCTTTCTAATCTGTGCTGCAGCCCAATGATCACTTGCTTATTCCTAGTTAAGTAATGACCAAACCTTGCTTGTAACTTATTGATCAAGTTATTGAGTGTTTGTAATTTATGACTATTATCACGGCTAACCAATTCGGCTGCAGCTGAAGGGGTCGGTGCGCGTAAATCGGCAACAAAATCACTGATGGTGACATCTACTTCGTGACCAACCGCACTTATGATTGGAATTTGACTTGCTGCTATGGTGCGGGCGACGATTTCATTGTTAAAGCACCACAAGTCTTCAAGAGACCCGCCTCCACGACCTAAGATTAATACGTCACATTCATTGCGGCTGTTAGCGCATCCGATAGCTTGAGCTATTTGAATCGATGCTTCTTCACCTTGAACCATAGTTGGGTAAATCACCACTTCTAAGGATGGATCACGGCGTTTCAGTACATCAAGAATGTCATACAGTGCTGCCCCTGTCTTTGAGGTAATGATGCCGACACGTTTAGGATGCTCTGGTAGCGTTAGTTTACTGCTTTGAGCAAAAAGTCCTTCAGCGGCTAACTTGAGTTTCAGTTTTTCAAACTCTTGTTGCAGACGCCCGTCGCCTTCAGGCTGCATACTTTCAATGATTAATTGATAATCGCCGCGAGGCTCATAAAGTGATAAGCGCGCTTTAACAAGTACCTGCTGACCATTTTGAGGCTTAAAAGTCACGCGCCGATTGTTACCTCGAAACATTGCACATTTAACTTGTGCGCGAGAGTCTTTAAGAGTGAGGTACCAATGGCCGGAAACTGGGGCAGAGAAGTTTGATATTTCGCCCACTAGCCAGACTATGCCCATTTCATTTTCGAGCAAAAGACGAACTTCAGCATTTAAGCGTGAGACGGTGAAAATATTTTGGTTAGTCATAGAGGACACTGGAAGTCTCATAGACGTGAGTATGGAGATTAGCGGCAATATAATACATATCAAGGGGGGTAATGCAAGAAAAAAAATAAAAAAAATGTAGTAAATCGATTGCGTTAGCCGTATAATCCGTCCGCAATATCTAATCCAAATGTAGTAAAGGTTTATCACTATACTGCACTCATTACGCGAAACGATGAGATTGGATTGTCCTTTTACTCCTTTTATTGTGAGATATTGCAAATGCTAAGAATTGCCAAAGAAGCGCTGACATTCGACGATGTATTGCTAGTGCCAGCACACTCCACCGTTCTCCCAAACACAGCTGATCTTCGCACTCGGCTGACCAAAAATATTACTCTGAATATCCCAATGATCTCGGCCTCCATGGATACGGTCACTGAGGCGCGTTTAGCTATTGCGCTTGCTCAAGAAGGCGGTATTGGATTTATTCATAAAAACATGTCCATAGAGCAGCAAGCTCAGATGGTTCATCAAGTAAAGATCTTTGAAGCTGGCGTGGTGTCTCACCCGGTAACCGTTAATCCTGACGCAACCATTGCTGATGTTATCGCACTGACCGAAAAACACGGCTTTGCTGGATTCCCAGTGGTAACAGACACTAATGAATTGGTTGGTATCATTACTGGTCGAGACGTTAGGTTTGTAACTGATTTATCTAAGAAAGTTGAAGTGGTTATGACGCCAAAAGAGCGCCTTGCTTCAGTAAGAGAAGGTGCCACTCGCGAAGAAGTGCAAGAGAAAATGCACGAAGCGCGCGTTGAAAAAGTACTGGTTGTTAACCGTGATTTCCAACTTACTGGGATGATCACTGCTAAAGATTTCCACAAAGCAGAACGTAAACCAAACGCATGTAAAGATGACCAAGGTCGTTTGCGTGTTGGTGCCGCTGTGGGCGCGGGTCCAGGTAATGAAGAACGCGTTGCTGCATTGGTTGAAGCTGGGGTCGATGTTTTATTAATTGACTCGTCTCACGGCCACTCGGAAGGTGTACTTAATCGTATTCGAGAAACTCGAACGGCTTATCCTGATCTCGATATTATTGGTGGTAACGTTGCTACTGGCGCTGGCGCGTTGGCGCTTATCGAAGCAGGTGTTAGTGCTGTTAAAGTAGGCATTGGCCCAGGTTCTATTTGTACAACGCGTATTGTAACTGGTGTAGGCGTTCCTCAAGTTACAGCGATTGCTGATGCTGCAGAAGTAGCAAATGAATACGGAATTCCTGTGATTGCCGATGGTGGTATTCGTTTTTCTGGTGATATCTGTAAAGCGATTGTGGCTGGCGCGTCATGTGTCATGGTCGGTTCTATGTTTGCGGGCACAGAAGAAGCACCTGGTGAAGTTATTCTCTACAACGGTCGTTCCTACAAGGCATATCGCGGAATGGGCTCTTTGGGTGCTATGTCTCAAGGGTCTTCGGATCGTTACTTCCAGTCGGATAATGCAGCCGATAAGCTTGTGCCTGAAGGTATCGAAGGCAGAATTGCTTATAAAGGTCGTTTGAAAGAAATTGTTCACCAACAAATGGGTGGACTACGTTCAAGCATGGGCTTAACGGGCAGTGCGACGGTTGAAGATATGCGCACTAAAGCTGAGTTCGTGCGTATCTCTGGTGCGGGAATGAAAGAGTCCCACGTGCACGATGTGCAAATTACTAAAGAAGCACCAAACTACCGTTTAGGATAATAGTCGCTGATTGGCCGTTTGAAAAATGATCAGAAAGTCGTGGTGGTGAGAGCAACCACGATTGCTTTTCAAATCTTCAAGTTGCCAAAACACAAGTAACACAACCTAAAATGTTAGCCCTAGCTTAACGAATCAATTAAGAGGCGAGTATGCTCGCCTCAGTTTTAATATAAAGCTTATAAGACTGTTCAAAATGACTAAAAATATCCATGACCAACGAATTCTGATCTTGGACTTCGGTTCCCAGTACACCCAACTTGTTGCTCGCCGCGTTCGTGAAATAGGCGTTTATTGTGAGCTGTGGAGCTGGGATGTTGATGAAGACGATATTCGTGAATTTAACCCAGATGGTATTATTCTTTCTGGTGGCCCAGAGAGCGTGACTGAAGACAACTCACCACGAGCACCTCAATATGTGTTTGATTCGGGTGTGCCTGTGCTTGGCGTTTGTTATGGGATGCAAACCATGGCCGAGCAGTTGGGCGGTAAGGTTTCTACATCTGATGAACGTGAATTTGGTTATGCTGCTGTAGAAGTTTCTGAAGAGTCCTCAATCTTTAAAGATCTTGAAGCAACTCAAGATGTTTGGATGAGCCATGGCGATAAAGTGGTCGAAATCCCAGAAGGCTTTGTTAAGGTAGGTGAGACTGAAACCTGTCCTTACGCTGCAATGGCCAATGAAGAGAAAAAATACTTTGGTGTTCAATTTCACCCAGAAGTAACCCACACCAAAAATGGCCTACAAATGCTGGAAAACTTTGTGCTTGGCGTTTGTGGTTGTGAGCGTCTTTGGACTTCAGAATCGATCATTGAAGATGCCGTTGCCCGCATTAAAGAGCAAGTAGGCAGTGACGAGGTTATTCTTGGTTTGTCTGGTGGCGTTGATTCGTCTGTTGTCGCTATGCTTGTTCACCGTGCCATCGGCGATAAGTTAACCTGTGTATTTGTTGATAATGGCTTACTGCGATTGAATGAAGGCCAACAAGTCATGGACATGTTTGGCGATAAGTTCGGCCTTAACATCATAAAAGTGGATGCAGAAGAGCGCTTTTTGTCCGCACTTGAGGGTAAAGCAGATCCTGAAGATAAGCGCAAGACTATAGGTCATGTGTTTGTTGATGTCTTTGATGAGGAATCAAAGAAGCTTAAGAATGCGAAATGGTTAGCGCAAGGTACTATCTATCCGGATGTGATTGAATCTGCTGCGTCTAAGACAGGTAAAGCGCATGTAATTAAATCACACCACAATGTAGGTGGTTTACCCGACGATATGGAAATGGGGCTTGTCGAGCCACTTCGCGAGCTATTTAAAGATGAAGTACGTAAGATAGGTTTAGAACTTGGCCTCCCATATGACATGCTTTATCGTCATCCTTTCCCAGGCCCTGGCCTTGGCGTTCGAGTACTGGGTGAAGTGAAAAAAGAATACTGCGATTTGCTTCGTCGAGCCGATGCTATTTTCATTGAAGAGCTTCACGCAGCAGATTTGTATCATAAGGTTTCTCAAGCCTTTACCGTATTTTTACCTGTTCGCTCTGTCGGTGTAATGGGCGATGGCCGTAAGTACGACTGGGTTGTGTCACTACGAGCGGTAGAAACTATCGACTTTATGACCGCGCATTGGGCCCACTTGCCATACGATTTCTTGGGTAAAGTCTCTAATCGCATTATCAACGAAATTGATGGGATCTCTCGCGTGGTTTACGATATCTCGGGCAAACCACCAGCGACGATTGAGTGGGAATAACATCAAATAGTTTGTTTTTCAAAGCCAGCTTTATGCTGGCTTTCTTGTCTTTGAGCTAATTTTACTCATCTCATTAGCACTAGAGTGTTTTTGAAGCCATATTGCATTTCTTATGGCCTCAGCCTGTTTTTGCTCTTTATAACTCCAAAGCCACTCGCAACTTAAGGTTTGCTTAATGCTAGTGCAATGAATATTTGTTTGGCCTTCTCTAATCTTTTCTTGCCCTCAATGACAAGGAAAAGTGTGATGAGAAACGCAAGTTATTTAGCTGCAACCTTATGTACCTTCGCCACCTCTGCAAGTTGGGCTGTAATGAATATTCAGCCTGATCCCCTTAACCCGACGGGATACGTTATTAAACGTTCTGATATTGAAAAAGTAGAGCAAGCCAAAGCGTCCAGTCCTATGTACCAAGTTTGGTCTCAAGCGCTCAGGACAGCACCTAATTCGATTGTTGAAGCTATCAGTCCAGGATTAAATAGTAACCCGAGTAACGTTAAGCGTGCAGAGCGAGTCTTTCCTAACCATGAGTGGGATTTTCTCACTCATATGGCAGCACCAGAATACAGCTATACTCGCTTTTTGCGAGCAATAGGGAAGTTTCCTGCATTTTGCGGTCAATATACGGATGATCGGGACTCAGATGCGATTTGTAAGCGGTCTATCATCACGGCATTTGCTCATTTTGCTCAGGAAACAGGAGGGCATATTGCCAAAGACAATACCTCGGATAACCCACTTGGATTAGAAGAATGGCAGCAAGCTTTGGTTCATGTGCGAGAGATGGGGTGGTCTGAAGGTGATACTGGTTACACCACAGGGTGCGGCGAGAATAATTGGCAGAATAAAAAATGGCCGTGTGGTGTGGGGCAAGGGTATTTTGGGCGAGGAGCCAAGCAACTATCTTATCACTTTAACTATGGGGCTTTTTCTGAGGTGATGTTTGATGGTGATGCGACAGTGTTACTTAACAATCCCGGTTTAGTCGCAGATTCATGGCTTAACTTGGCTTCTGCTATCTGGTTTTTCCTCACTCCCCAAGCGCCCAAACCTGCCATGTTGCATGTCATTGATGGAACTTGGCAGCCATCTCAGCGGGAGCTGGATGCGGGTATAGGTTATGGTTTTGGCACCACAATCAATATTATTAATGGAGGGATAGAGTGTGGTGCGCAGAATAAAGACAAAGGTCAGCCAGTTAATCGAATAAAGTACTGGAGAGGCCTATCGTCTCACTATCAGATCCCTCTTAGCCCAGATGAAAAAGATACATGTTGGCAGCAAACCCCCTACGGCAGCCTTAATCTTGATGGAGCAGAGGATGTGCTTTACACCAATTGGGATGGTAATTGGAAATACTACCCTGATCGCCCTGAAGGTTATTCATTTGAATGTGACTTAGTGGGATTTCAAACTGCGTATTCAGCGCTTGTCGATGGGGATTATGAAAAGTGTGTGACTAACTTCTATCAGTCTCATGTTCAGTGGCCAGAAGTTCGTATTGTTGACCAGCTCGACGCCCCCGATCCAAACAAAGGAAATGAATGGAATGCCAATAAGGAATATATGACAGGCGAGGAGGTCACCTACAAGCAAATTACCTATAAAGCCAAATGGTGGACAAAAGGAGATAGGCCAGACTTAGGTGGGCCTTGGCAGAAGTTATCAGATGGTCCCACAAACCCTAATCCCGATGAATTCATACCTTGGCAAGAAGGCGTTACCCAAGTGAATAATGGTGATAAGGTGACTCATCAGGGAAAATGTTTTATTGCCAAAAATGGACCTGGAGTTTGGGACACCCCTCTTGGCTCAAATTGGTTTTGGGATGAAATTCAATGCCCTTAAATTTTAAGGTAGAAAATATAAAGGGGTTAGCGTATTGCTAACCCCTTTTTTTAACCACTGCTTTTTATCTTAAATAATATTGTTAGGTCGAGGGTTGCTCTACTGGCTTAGACTCGACCTCTGCTGTAGGTTCCTTACCTGTCTTACGACGGTATTTATCTTCCCAATAATCAGCACCTTTAATGCCAAGCTTGACTGGGTTGAATGTGTATTCGGTTACACCTTGCTTTTGTTGTTCTTCATAATCATGCAACGCTTTCAACGCGGGTTTGGCCATAAAGAAAATAATCAAGATACCGACGATGTTCAGCCATGCCATTAGGCCAACACCTACATCACCCATTGCCCATGCTAAGTTGGCTGTCTTTACTGTACCGTAGAACACAACGGCTATCATCGCCACTTTCAGAATGAACATCAATCCATTAACTTTGATGTGGCGACGGATATAGGCCACATTTGTTTCTGCGATGTAGTAATAAGCAAGAATAGTTGTGAAGGCGAAGAAGAACAGAGCCACAGCAATAAACGGCTTTCCTATACCTGGAAGCGCACTTTCAATCGCCATTTGTGTGAACATTGGACCATTTGCTGCGATGTCGGCTGCTACGTTTTGTACCAAGAAGCCTTCAGCGCCATGTACATTATACGCACCGGTTATGATGATCATAAATGCAGTTGCAGAGCACACAAGCAGAGTGTCGATATAAATAGAGAACGATTGTACTAGGCCTTGCTGTGCAGGGTGGTCAACACTTGCTGCAGCAGCTGCATGAGGCCCTGTTCCTTGGCCTGCTTCATTAGAATACACTCCTCGTTTTACACCCCAACCGATGGCAGCACCTACACCAGCCATTGGAGTAAAGGCATCACCAACGATCATTGCAAAGACAATAGGGACTTGTTCAATGTTGAGTAAGATGATCACAAACGCTGTGATGATGTACGCGAGTGCCATGAAAGGAACAACGATCTGGGTAAAGTTAGCAATTCGCTTCACGCCGCCGAAAATGATGAATGCAAGAATGACGGAGATGACGGTACCAGTGAAAATCTTCGCAAAACTAAAGGTGCCAATTGCTGTTTCTACCATGCCTCCTGAGCCAAACGCGCCTTCAACGGCATTGCCGATACTGTTTGATTGCACACCAGGTAGTAGAAAACCACAAGCAAATATAGTAGCGATTGCGAAAATCCATGCGTACCATTTTTGACCCATAGCTTTTTCTATATAGTAGGCAGGACCACCACGAAATTCGCCGTTATCTTCCTCTTTATAGATTTGAGCTAGGGTTGACTCTGCATAAGCCGTAGCAGCGCCAAAAAACGCAACAACCCACATCCAAAAAACTGCACCAGGTCCGCCAAAGCCGATGGCTGCGGCAACACCTGCGATATTACCTGTACCGACTCTTCCCGATAATGAAACTGCAAGCGCTTGGAAAGATGAAATTCCTTTAGATGAACTTTTTCCTGAAAGAAGTAGTCGCCACATCTCGCTAAAATGGCGAATTTGGACAAATCGCGTCATGATTGAGTAGAACAACCCTGCTCCCAAGCACAGATAAATCAATGCGGGGCTCCAGATAATTCCATTCAGAAAATCAACTAATGACTGCATAAGTATTTTCCCTGTTTTATTATGATTGGTGGTTTGCGCTCTGGATATTAACCTTTTTGTAACTCTATTGTTAAATTTTTTATGTTCTAAAGTTGGTTTGCGTGAGCTCAGGCACAAAATATGACGCAAACGTTAAACCGTACGCTATTAGAGTATTGGGCGTACGGAGGATGCACTTTACAAGAACTGAGTGGCTTTTATGGATGCCTATTACTGACTAATTATTGATTTTGTGCCGTTTTTAAACAGAATGTAATCTTAAAACCAGTCAAATGCTTCGTGGCTAAGTCGCTTTAAATCATTGGTAATAAATGTTGTTATGCTTTTTAAAACATTTTATTAACACTTAGCTGTTGATTAAATGTGAGCATATTCATTTATATCATTTGTATATCGATGCAAGCTTAGCTGTTCGTGCTGTTTTATCGATGGCTGAGTAATGATCTGGGTAAGTATGTCGGCAGAGCCGCAAGCCATTGTCCAGCCCAAGGTGCCATGTCCTGTGTTTGTATAGAGGTTTTTTACTGGAGTTCGACCTATGATGGGAGTACCGTCTGGTGTCATAGGCCGAAAACCTGACCAATACTCAGCTCTTGAGAGATCCGTGCCATGAGGAAACAAGTTAGAGACAACATGGTTTAATGTTGAGAGTCGCTTATTGGGGAGGGAAGAGTCAAAGCCAGCAAGTTCAGCCGTCCCCGCGACACGTATGCGGTTATTAAACCGAGTGACCGCCACTTTGTAGCTTTCATCCATAATGGTTGAGTTAGGTGCATGAGCTTCATTTATTATGGGCAAGGTGAGCGAGTAGCCCTTTACGGGGTAGATGGGAAGATCTATACCAACTTGTTTTAAAAAATGCTTTGAGTAACTGCCTAGCGCAACGACAAATTTGTCTGCGGTGAATAGGCCTTTGGAGGTTTCGATACTATCGATTTGTTGCCTCTTCAGGTTTAGCTTATGTATTTCTGTATCAAATACAAAACTCACCCCCGCTTTTTGAGCCAGAGCCTGAAGCTGTTGGCAGAATAAATGACAGTCACCTGTTTGATCGTCAGGAAGATATAATCCCCCAGCCAGTTTTCCCTGCATGTGAGTCAGTCCTGGTTCTTGTTTCAGGCATTCTTCACTGTCTAATAATTGATAACGTGTAGCACTTTCGTCCAGCAGCGAGGTGTCCTTTTCTACTGCCTTGAGCTGTTTTTGAGAGCGGAATAGTTGCAAGGTACCTTTACTTCTCCCTTGGTAGTTTATTTGATACTTGTTGTTTAACTCTTCTAAACACTCTTTGCTGTGTAGTGAGATCTTGAGCATGCGCGATTTATTAATGCGATATCGATCTAAGTTACATTGGGATAGCATCTTGGTTGACCAATTGAATAAATCTGGGTCAAGGCTGGGTTTTATTTTTAAAGGCGCATGCTTTTCCATCAACCATTTTAATGCCTTAAGTGGTATTCCTGGTGCGGCCCAAGGAGAAGAATAGCCATAAGAGATTTGCCCTGCATTAGCAAAACTGGTTTCCTGCGCTGAGCGAGATTGTCTATCTATCACAGTCACATCACATCCTGATTGCTGCAAATACCACGCGCTGGTTAGGCCTATTACACCACTACCTAGAACAATGACTTTCACCGTGATCTTCTCCTTTTTATCAACTTTATCTTACTCTGAACGATTTACATTTGGTTAACAATCGAGAAGAATTAACATTATCTTTTAAAAAAACTAAAACCTAAATATGAAGTCATCTTTATTGAGTGGTGTTCATCTTGTGAGTATTCTCGCTCAGCATCAAAGCTTATCGAGTGCAGCAAGCAAGTTAAACATCACGACTGGTGCTGTGAGTCAGCAGTTGCAATTGGTTGAGGAGCGACTTGGCTTTAAGGTGTTTGAACGTCATGCCCGAGGTATTCGTTTGACTGACCTTGGACGTAAACTTTTAGACTCAATTAATCCACATTTAACTGCCATTGAAGAAGCGATTGAGCAAGCAAATAAAGCGGTAAGTCGCAAACCCATAAGGCTTAAACTGACACCTTCCCTTGCGTATAAGTGGCTAGTACCACGTCTGGACGACTTTCAAAGATCTCATCCCAATATACAGGTGCAAATATTTGCCGAAGGAGCGCTGGTCAATCGTAGCAGCCGTGACTTTGATATTGCGATAGATTATGGACCAATCCCCTACAAATTTGATGGTGCTGAGCTATTAATGGAAGAATGTCTTATTCCTGTGATGAGTCCAGATTATTTCAGAAAAGTATGTAATACGCTGAACACGAGTACTCCATTGGTGTGGGAAAATGTCACCTTGCTCCACGATGCCATGCCTTGGCAAAGCGCTTTGAAAGAGCAAGAGTGGTTATATTGGGCCGAAAAGCATCAACTTGAGCTGGATGTGGGTCAAGGACATTTCTTTAATAGAACCGATATGGCTATGGCGGCTGCAGAGGCTGGTGTGGGAGTTGCTCTTGCTCGCAAAGCCCTGTTAAATGATGAAATTAAGCAGCAAAAACTGGTTGCTCCCTTACCCGCCATTAATGCTAAGGCTGGGTACTTCATTATTACTCACTGTGAAGCACCAGAGACGCAACTTTTTAAAAGTTGGTTGAAACAACAAGTGGTTATGGAATAGTGGACAAATATCATTTGCCAGAGCCTAACTCACCACTACAATTAGTATTATCAATAAGGATGCATTTACTGAGGTGCTTACAGGGCAGTGTATATGGAATCGACTCAAGGCCAATGCAGCTATCAAAATCCCGATGGCTGGTGCTGCGATCAACCGTGTGGGGAGTCCGGTCTATGCTACTGGCATGATCCCAAAGTCGATAAAAGCAAAGACGATGTAAAAGACAAGGTTGAAAAGTGGGCTGCAGAAGGTAAACCTTTAGACGGGTTTCAGTTGGCAAGAACAAACCTAGTAGACGTTAATCTAGTTAACAGAGGCAATAAAGATGGCTATTCGTGCCGTGATGTAGATTTCTATCGTGCCGATTTAACAGACGCTCACTTTTTTGGTCTCGATTTACGGGGATCATCTTTGATGAAAACCAAGATGGTCGGAGCAAACCTTCATTGTGCTAGGTTAGATAATTGCAACTTGTTGGGCGCTGACCTAGATAGAGCTAAGCTAGAAAATGTCAATTGGGGCCGTTTCATAAAGCAAGAAGAGCAAGTGAGAGAAGCGCGCAAAGCTCGTCAGTACGATAAAGTTGGGCCTTTGTATCAAGAAGCGGAAGAAGTGTGTCGTAACATACGTAAACAATGTGAAACACAGGGGCTATTTGAGATTGCAGGCGACTTTTTTAAGCGCGAAATGCGATTTAGACGCTACCAAATGCCAAGGCTAAGTGCTAAGCGTGTTGTATCCAAGACCGTTGACTTGTTTTGTGGGTATGGTGAAGACCCGATGAGGGTGGTCGGGTTTTCTATCTTTTTGATTTTAGTTTGTGCCTTAGCCTACTTTTTCCTCGATACCACAAGTGCACACCCGATATACGAAGAGCTTAGCGGCTGGCAGTTTTATTTGTTTGAGTTTCTTAACTCGATATATTTCAGTGTGGTCACCTTCACTACGCTTGGTTACGGAGATATTTCACCGGTCGGCTTTGCAAGGTTTATTGCGGCATTTGAAGCCTTTCTTGGCAGCTTTACCATGGCGTTGTTTGTGGTGGTGTTTGTTAAAAAAATGACGCGCTAGTTTTCGTTTTGACAAGGATGTTTGGCTGCACATGCACATATTTTTGTTTTTAACTTGCTAATTAAAAAGCAGATTTACGTCACTGGTGAAAGTTTTTCAAGCGGGGCTTATACTTTGAGAAGAAACGAATATCTCTTCATAGTGTGAGCGAGGCAGGAGCTTGCGACGATATTGATGGAATATTCTAGTATTTATAGTGATAGATGAGATAGTTTACTTCTACTTCACTTATTTGCGGGGTAAATGGTGGAGTAGCACAATGAAGGTAGTTACGTGGGCTTGAGATGACCCAACGTACATGTAATTGATACCGAGAATGAGTAAAACCCATTATGAGCACTTCAAGCAGTACAATTCTTACAGAAAGTGGCACAAATGAACTTGAGATCATCGAGTTTCATTTGGAAAAACAGATGCCAGATGGCTCGAAAAAAACCTGTTATTACGGCATTAACGTGGCCAAAGTGCGCGAAGTTATTCAAGTTCCCGAGACATCGGATTATCCTAATGCTCAGCCGCACATGATAGGGGTATTTTCATCCCGAGATATACTCACTCCTTTGGTCGATTTGGCAGGCTGGCTCGGTGTGCCAACCAGTAAGGAGATTGACAAGAAGTTTGTGATTGTCACTGACTTTAACCGTATGACCAATGGATTTCTAATCGACAGCATCAGTCGCATCCACAGGATCTCTTGGAACGATGTTGAGTCTCCCAGCCAGTTCCTTGAAGCGGGTGAGCAGGACTGCGTTGTCGCGGTAGTGCGCAAAGATCAGAACCTTATCATGATCCTCGACTTTGAAAAGATCATCGCTGACATTAACCCTGAACTGAGTATGGAAAAATACGATGTTACTGCGGATAAGAGTGTTGATCTTAACCAAAAAATGATCACCAAACGGAATGCTAAAACCATCATGGTGGTGGATGACTCCGCCTTCATTCGTAGCCTTATCCAAGATACTCTGAGCTCTGCTGGTTATAACATTATTGCTTGTAAAGACGGCGGGGAAGCGCATGAGAAACTGCTAGAACTTGCGGAAGCGGCGAAGAAAGAAGACGTCCCTGTGACAGAATTCGTCGACGCGGTAGTCAGTGATGTGGAAATGCCGCGTATGGATGGTATGCACTTAGTGAAGAGATTGCGTGAATCGGATGTTTACAAAGAAATGCCGATTGTAATGTTCTCGTCATTAATGAGTGATGATAACCGAGAAAAAGCGTTAGCTTTGGGTGCCAATGACACCCTAACCAAACCTGAAATTGGCCGCATGGTGGCCCTGATGGATCAGTTTATTTTAAAGTAACGACTTTATCGCTACGTGATATTTCTTCTTCGAGCTGGGCAACTTCTTTGTCCAGCTCGTTTATTTTGGCTGACATCAACTGGTGGCAATGCAGCGCCAGCTTGCGAGCATCTTCCAATTTGTAATTCGACACATCAATAGGTTCTAGCATCTCGGCAATCACAATGCCGTTGTTTCTTCGGTTAAGGTTAATCTTATTGTGCGTTGTGCTGACACACATTGGCGTAATAGGCACGCCAGCTTCAATGGCCATTCTGAACGCGCCTGTTTTAAACGGCAATAAACCTCGGCCTTTACTACGAGTTCCTTCTGGGTAGACCCAAACCGATAAATCTCTTTGATGGATAGCCTCAGCGACTTGTTTGATGGTATCTCTCGCTTGAGACTTGTTCTCTCTATTGATAAGGATGTTTCCAGTTATCCAATACAGCTGGCCAAAGAAAGGTAGCCAAAGCAGATCTTTTTTACCAAGAGAGACGGTTCTTGGCCTTAACATTCCAGGGTCTGTAACAAAATCATAGATGCTTTGGTGATTAGAAATATACACGCTTTTCTCTGGTGTTGGTGCATTCTCAAGCCCTCTATGTATCAGCTTTACGCCAACAATTCTTTGTAGCTGATTAAACCAGCGACAGAAAAAATACACATGCTTTGGATTTCTTGGGCTAAACAAACAATAGACCAAGGCAAATAGTGTCGTAAAGACAATAAATACAGCAGCCAGAATCAGGCGAATAATAGCAAGCAAATGACTTTCCTCATCGAATATAAACGCTGCACACTGACAGTCTCTATCGGGCAGCTATCGCTTAGTCTCTATTTAACCACATTAAGGTATTTCTAAGCGAGTTTGTTTTAAACATGGCCTTTGTGAGGCAAAAGTAGAGCTGTGATTTGGTTTGTTTTTGAGAAACTTAGTGACTCATTTATGGAATAAAAGCTCGACTTATTGTTGTCATTATCCACTTTTTGTTGATTTATGTCTCACTTTTTTGATCTTGAATGGTTTGATGTTAACTGATTTAGTTGTTTTATAGATTGCCTAGAGTTTTATGGCTCTCGGATTTTATAAAGTGTTGGTTGTTTTGTGAGCGTCCTATATAGCTAGGAGTCTCCTGATATGTTCATAAACGGACCACTCAGGAGAACAAAACAATAAAAATAGCTCAAAAGGATCAGAGCATATGCACAACATGATAAATAAAAACAAAGGAATGTGTTTCCTTTCATCAATGACAGTGGCAATGGCTGGCTTCACATTTAATGCAGCAGCAGAAGTGGCGGAGCTTAATCAGGCTAATCTTCCAACAAAATACATCGTCAAGTTTAAAGATAATCCTCCTTCACCGATGCGAATGGCGGTTTCTCCCCGCGCTGCTGCTCAGTCTAATCAAGCGGTACTTGAGCAAGCCAGTGCGCGAGAAATTGAAACCTTGAGTGGCGCTTCGATGTTTAGTGTGGAAATGGATCAACAGCAAGTTGCTAAGTTAGAAAAGCATAAGCAAGTGGATTATGTTGAGGTCGACCCACCTCGTTACTTGCTCAGTGAAACCATACCTTGGGGATACACCGCGGTTAATGCGCAGGTGTTGAGCGATGAGAATGCTGGTAATCGAACCATATGCATTATCGATTCTGGCTACGATATGACGCATCACGATCTTAGTGGCAACCGAGTCAGCGGCACCGATGATAGTGGCACAGGATCATGGAAATACCCGGGGACAGGTAATGCGCATGGAACTCACGTAGCTGGCATCATAGCCGCAATGGCCAATGGTGAGGGAGTGAAAGGCATACTTCCCAACCAAAATGTGAATCTTCATATTGTTAAAGTCTTTAACGAATCTGGTTGGGGCTATTCATCAAGCTTTGTGAAAGCGGTTCAAACCTGCGCTGACAATGGCGCGAACGTGGTGAACATGAGTTTAGGAGGCAGTATTGCCAGCCGAACAGAGCGTGATGTTCTGCAATCTCTGTATGATGATGGCGTACTTTTGATTGCTGCGTCTGGCAATGGCGGCAATACCGCTCACAGCTACCCAGCATCTTACGATTCTGTGATGTCGATTGCAGCAGTGGACAATCAAAATCATCATGCGGCATTTTCACAAGCCACAGATCAAGTGGATATCGCGGCGCCAGGCGTTGCTATCTTATCAACAGTTACCATGGGTGAGGGCGTGCTTGCCGACATTCGTTCGAGTGATGGTCACTATTTTGAGCGAGGCGTTGTACCTCATAACCGTAAGGTACATAGAGTTCCAGCCAATCCGCTTGACCCATACAGACCCGATCCTATCGAAGGCAGTGTCACCGCGCCTCTTGCTCTGTGTGACGTGTCCTCTGGTAGCTACGATTGTGGCGATATGTCTGACAAAATATGTCTCACCGAGCGTATTGTTAACCAAAGCCCTGACGTAAGGCCTGAGATTGAGCCAGTTAAAGCTTGTTATCAGGCTGGCGCCAAAGCGGCGATTGTGTTCAGTAATAAAGCGCTTTCTGGGCTACAAAATCCCTTTTTACTCGACGATGATGATGAGTATCGTTTGGTGTCAGTGACCGTCGATCGCCAACTTGGGTTAGAGCTGGCAGAGAAAGTGGGTGAGAATGTGACGCTCAAAGTGACTACAGGTGAGGATTATCAATACTACAATGGCACATCTATGGCGGCGCCTCATGTTTCGGGCATTGCAGGCTTGGTATGGAGCTATCATCCCCAATGTACGGCTCAGCAAGTACGACGAGCGCTGACTGTCACAGCGACCGATCTTGAAGATCAAGGTAGAGACAACCTAACCGGCTATGGATTAGTGAATGCACAAGCGGCTAAGGAGTATTTGGAGATAGGTTGTAGCGGCCCTGATGCTGGAGATAAAGTGCTGGTTAATGGTGTGGCTAAGCAGGAATTATTTGGAGAGAGTAAATCCAGCGAAATATACACCTTTGACGTTCCGGAGAATGCAACAGAGGTAACTTTTGAGCTTAGTGGTGGCACGGGCGATGTTGATATGTATGTGCGTCGCAGCGGTATACCGACAAAAAGCAGTAATGATTGTAAATCAATTGAAGAAGGCAATAGCGAGGCTTGCTCTTTGGATGTGAGAGAAGCAGGCACATACCAAGTACTAATATACGGCTACAAATCGTATCAAGGGGTGACTTTGCTCGCCACTCATAATGGGCAAGACTCGACCGACACGGCGCCTACATACTATAGCAATGAAGATGTCATCGATATTCCAGATCAAAGTGAAGCGGGCGTTAGCAGTGAGATTGATGTCGAGCGCTCGGGCGATGCCGGTTTAGTGTCTATCGAGGTTGATATCAGCCATGGCTATATTGGTGATTTGCAGCTCACGTTAGAATCTCCTTCTGGTCAAGAAGTTGTGTTACACAGTAAAACTGGAGGCGTGCTTGAAGCAATTAAAGAGACGTATCAAAAAGACTTTACTGGCTCAGATTCACAAGGGATCTGGAAGCTAAAAGCGGTCGATAATTCTTCTTGGCATACCGGGCAGATTAACCGCTGGGCGATATCTTTTGATACTTTGCCTTCAGAATAAGGAGAGAATATGAGAAATAGGATGGTCACAATATGCACCATAGGTTGTGTTCTCATCTCGCTCTGCCTGCCAGTGATAACACTGGCAGCAGGCCAAGATCCAATGTCTAAAGACAGCCAATTGGCAAAGATGGAAAGCGAGCCGTCTAGGTTTTACGTCAAATACCATCAAGGAAAGCAGCAACCAGTTCGAGAGCTTTTGCAAATCAAACAGTTAGAAATTCTCGATTCGCTCGATGATCTGCAAGTGTTAGTGGTAGCAGGGCCTGAAGATAAGCTCAAACAGCTCGAAGGCAATGAGTGGATAGATTACATCGAGCCAGAACCGATTCGGCAGCTGTATTCGCAATAGGTTTGGAGTGGCCTTGTTGTCCTCAGCAGACGGAGTTTTTAGTCTTGCCCTTTAAATTACAACTTTTCAATACAATTCTATGCGCATAAAAGTGTTGATTTGCACTTTTTAATGCGCATAAAAATGATATCACCAAACAATCAGGTGCGATGGCATCAATACAGCCTTTCAGCGCTTCTTGTAGATCGTGCCGCTCTTGCAGCCCTTCGGCTGCAAAAGTGGTCGGTGTTAGTGCGGTGAGGTTTTTATTGGCGATATTGTAAAGACTCATGATTATATCGCCTGTTCGACAATTGTATCCGTAAGCTGACTCTGTGTTTGTTGAGTTTCTGAGATTAACTGTTTCAGTAAATCGCAAATAGCAAAAAGCTCTTCAACTTTTGAAACAATTATGTCTTGTATTTTCCTTGATGGAACAATGATAGGTATTGCTTCAACAACCTTTTTACTAATTTTTGGCATTGTCCCAGAAGTACCTGTCATCCTTGTCCACATAAACTCTCTTGCCATTGGTGATGATAGCCATGTTGAAAGAAACTCGGATGAAACAGTTTTTGATGGGCGAATTTTCATCATTAGATCTGGATAAATTACGTCGCATACATCTTCCTTGACTAAACAGTTACATCCAACGTAATTTGCGGAGTTTCCTCGTTGAATTAGGATATCTCCTTTTTTTAACCAAAGGTGTGACGTTTTTTCAATATCAACATCAACTGATTTGGATTCATCTAAATTAAGACTACCGTAAGAGGTTGCTCCTAGTTTCAAAACCTTAATCCCAGTATCAACCTGTACCTCTTTAGGAGAAAGTCCATTTCGTGGTCCAAAAGAGATTACATCCATAACGTAAGTTTCCATGGGATCAGCTCCGAAATGAATCAACTTACCCATCACCGCCAGTTGTAGAATGGTTTGTTTAAGCTGGTCGATACTTTCTTCAGTAGTGAATAAGGTATCGAAATGCTCACTGATTCGCGCCCAGTTTTGCATTAACTCGTCAGCATCGGCAGAGTTGGTGAGCGTGCCCAGCAGGGTTGTTACTAGCACTTGATGCGCTTCAATACTGGCTTCGGTTTGTTGCTCTAGTTGGTCGCAGAGCAACATTAACTTATTGAATCTTTCATATATTCTTTCCTGTTCTTTCAATGGAGGAACTGGAATAGTCAAGCTTCTTATCTGAGATAGGTTCACACGTTGGCGGGTAACCCCTTTTGCTAGTCCCGAAAATTGATTCGCTACAAATGGTGAGTTGATCGCCAAGGTTAAATAGTGCTCATTGACGATTTCTGAGTCTAATCTAATTCTGACAATATCTGCGACTACTATGCCATATTCGAGTTGTTGAGGAACTATACATGCCTTCCCTGTTGGCTCTCCCAATTTGTTTATGACGATATCGCCTGACACAAAGCTATGTCGATGAAGTTCCTCTGCCTTCTGAACAGTTAGATATTGAAGTCCATTGTTCTTAAACTGATTTCGATCTACATTCTGAATACGAATTATAGGAACTCCGCTGTCCACGTATTCAGTGGCCTTTAGCTTGGAGCCAAAAGGGCCGTCAACAATATTATCAGAGCTATTTATAACTAGGTTCTCTAGTATTGGAGCTGACCAACCTTTTGGTGTTTCAAAGTTTGCTGGAGGCATATCGCTTTGTTTCGCAACTTTAGCTTTTCGTATGGCTTTGTTACTTATCAACTCACTCTTTACTTCTGCGATGCGTTTGAGATGCACTGAAGCAGGCTCATCATTAGGATCTTGAGGAACAAGCTTGCCTCGCACAGCCAATTCCAGAATCAGCTCACGCAGCTTTTTAACACCGTATAGTTCTAGCTTCTTGCTGCTACCTCGACCAGAGGTCGATTTGGTCTTTACTGCGGAAGTCCAAATATCAATATGCTCGGTGATCAGGTTTTCTAAAGCCATTATTGTGCTCCACCTTGCTTTTTACCTTGAATGGTAGAGCTAAGCGCATCGCCGAGAATGCCTTTCAGTTGTTCACGCAGTGCTTTAATGTCTTGTTGCTGCTGTTGATAGCTCGCCAGTAATTCTTCAGGATCATGGCTGACGACTTCGTCCTGATACGGATTTTTAATATCGAGGTTAAAGTTGCGCTCGATAATATCTTCAATCGACACTTTCCAAGCTTGCTTGGTCTCGATACGGCTAGCGAATCCATCTGCCTCGTTGCCCCACCAATCGATCTCTTGCTGGAACTCCTCAAACTTCATTGGCTTGGTTTTGCTGTAGTTCTTCACGCCTTCTGGGTAAGGGTGCTCATAGAACCACACGTCTTTGGTCGGTTGGCCTTTGGTAAAGAACAGAATGTTGGTCTTAATGCCCGTGTATGGGTTGAACACGCCATTAGGTAAGCGAACAATCGTGTGCAGGTTACACTCTTGTGTCAGCATCTTTTTAATTTTGGTTTTTACACCTTCACCAAACAAGGTGCCATCAGGCAATACCACACCAGCGCGACCCTCTTTATCTAATACTTCGACAATCAGCTGCAAGAACAGATCGGCGGTTTCACGAGTTTGCATTTCGGCAGGAAAGTTCTTTTCAACCCCGTCCTCTTCCGTGCCGCCAAACGGTGGGTTAGTCGCAATCACATTGATATTGCTATCCCAGTTTGAAAGCGGCTTGTTAAGCGTGTTGCCATGCTTAATCTGCACAGGGACTTCGATGCCGTGGAGCATCATATTGGTGATGCACAGCAAATGTGGCAGTTGTTTCTTCTCTACACCATGGATTTGTTTTTGCAGAGTTTGGTGATCGGCTGCGCTTGTCACGTAGTTCTCTTTAACGTGATCGAACGAGCACGCTAGGAATCCGCCCGTGCCGCAAGCGGGATCCATAATTTGTTCACCTAGCTTTGGATCCAGTCTGTTGACGATAAAACGAGTCACTGAACGAGGGGTATAGAACTCACCTGCATTACCTGCGCTTTGAAGGTCGCGTAGGATTTGTTCATAGATATCACCAAATAGGTGGCGTTCTTTAGAGTCAGTAAAGTCGATTTCGTTGAGCTTGTTAATCACTTGGCGCAGCAGTGTGCCATTTTTCATGTAGTTGAAGGCATCACTAAAGGCTTCTTTCACCACAAAACCGCGTGGGTTGGTGTCTTTCGGTGCGGTTAAGTTTTTTAATGTCGGGAATAGGTCATAATTGATGAACTCCAGCAGCTCATCACCTGTAATGCCTTGGTTATCTGCCGCCCAGTTACGCCATAGGTACTTGGCTGGGATGGGTTCGCGGTAATCATCTAACTCGAACTCTAGCTCTTCTTCTTGAGCATCAAACACTTTAAGGAATAAAAGCCACGACATTTGGCCTAGACGCTGCGCGTCACCATCAACACCTGCATCTTTACGCATGATGTCTTGAATAGACTTGATAACTGAACTGATTGACATGGAGTTCTACTACTAACTGACTGAAAAATTGGGGCAGATTATAGCAGAATTGAAATTAGAAAAGTGAACTTGAGTATATGAAGCCAGGTGGGTATTTGTGGTTTAATAGATATTGATAGGAAATTAGGATAAAGCAATAAGTTGGATAGAAGTGATGAAGATAGAATGCCCACATTGCCAGACAGATAATGACATAGAATTTGCGGAAAATATTGCTTGTAAAGAGTGTGAGAAAAATTTTATAGGCTTCAAGTTCAGCAAGCGTAAGTTAATGTCAGCGAGTACTGCTTTGTTCGTTGGCGCTATCGGTGGATACAAGGTTAACGCCGCTTTAGATGAAGACCGTTACCCACTCGAAGTGGAGTACGCCATCGTCGATACCTGCATAAACTCGTCAAAAAATATGATTTCGATGAGTTGGTATGAGAGTAAGCGAGAAACGTGTTTATGCGCTCTTGCAGAAACGGAAAAATCTGTACCGTATTCAGACTATAAATCGGATCAGCAGTTGTTTTTAAGTAATTTTAAGTTGAACGCCAAAGGCTGTTTTTAGATAGAAAATGAGGCAGCGACGGCTGCCTCTGGTTAGTTCTAGCGTTTAGGTGTATTACCACGACCTTCGCCTGATGGCTTACCCGTTGTACTTGGGTAATTCGGATTGCCCTTAGGGGCTGACTTTGGTGCTGAACTTGGTTTTGTTATCATATTGCGCCTTACTTACCTTGGTTTTGATTGTTAGCAGCAGCGCGTTGTGCACGGGCAGCGAATGAATCTTTAGACACTTGTCCGCCATTTTGTTTTGCTTGATTCGCTTGATTCGCTTGATTCGCTTGAACGCGAGCAGCGGCTTCTGGGATCATTGGTGCTTTGTTTTTAGACATAATATTTTCCTTTTCGTTAATTGAATGCTTGTCTCCGCTGAGACCATTGCATAGTAACTAGTAGGGTAGGGACAAATGGGGACAGCCCAAAAACAACAGCAAATTCGAACCATGTTGGATGAGTTGGGCTGGAGCCATAAGCAACTGGCCGATGTTCTTTATGAAGAACTTCAGTGTTCTGAATATGAAGATATAGATGATGCTTCCTCTGAGGAAATTCGTAAGTTCCGAGAAGTTCTCAAGAAGCAGTTACAAAGGGAATCTACCCCAGAGGGTAGGCTTGACCAGTATGTAAAAGTGATTTCAGAACATCCAGATTTTGTTGCATTAGGGCTTGATGTCGTGGTTCCAAAATACGTTAACCATAGATGCTTGAATGAGAACTCGCTTGCAGGGTTAGCAGAGATATCCAGTTGGTTGGATGAAAGAAAACAACCAGATTGAAGTCTCTTTTCTAATCATCGTGTTAGTGCTTGATGGGTGATTTATAGGTTTTGATAGTATCGATGTTGACTTTTCTAGCTACGTAAACGAGAACGCCCAGCCTTGATTCCAAAGTTACCAATTAAGGTAATGGCAGAAGCAGGGGGCTGGGCACTGTTGTATTGAAATATTGTCGATTTAATATTGGTCGTCAATATGACTCTTTTGTGCAGCGAGCACTTAAGCTGAATGATAGATCTCAGCTTCCAACTCATAAATCGCTTCTAAGTATTGATCTTTTCCGCCAAAGCACTTTTTGACGATCTCAGCAGGACGTCCCATCTCGTCAAAAGGCTTAACTTTGAGTACATGAATATTCTCAATTTCTTGAACGCCTTCATCTGCGTACTTGTCTAGTAAGTTGTTCAACACCTGCTGAGCCGTTTCACCGTACTTAGTGAAGTAGTTGCGCTTTTTAACATTCTCAGCCCGCTCTTTTCTGGTGAGTGCTGGTTGGTCATACACGACATGACAAATCATATCGAATGGGTCGAGATCTTTGCCTACTTCTAGCTCTAATGCTTCCCAGATGATGCCTTCCTCTGCCAGTTCATCGATGATTGCTTGCTTTTTATCGGCATTTTGCCAACGCTTAACAAAGTCATCCATGGAGGTGAACTGCTTTGCCATCGTTTTGCGGGTATAGTCTTTGAACGATTCGGTTACGAGTTTTCCGCCAGCATCGTAGTATTGAACACGTTCAGCAATGGCTTTCACCGTTACACCGTTGACATGGAACTTTCTAACTCGGTTTTCATCCTGCCAATCATCATCGGCATTGCTACCGTCAGAAGGAGATGAACCTGAGTCGTATGGAGCTTCTGGTTCTTGGATGCTTTCAGGGTCGATATCTTCCCCTTCAAATGGATCATCTTGTTCAAGCTCATCCTCACCATCGATGATCTCATCGAGTCCTTCATCGGTATCGAAGTCTTCTGGTTTTGTCTCTTTAACTCGTTCAGGGACGCCATCAAAGCGCTCATCAGCGAACAGCTCAGTCGCCTTTTTGAAGTCGAGAATGGTAAACCATAGCTTTCCGTAACGATCATCAATACGAGTACCGCGACCGATGATCTGCTTAAACTTGGTCATCGACTGAATGCCCTGGTCAAGAACAACCAGTTTACAAGTTTTTGCATCAACACCTGTTGTCATAAGATCTGATGTGGTCGCGATAACAGGGTAAGCCTTTTTGGGGTTAATGAAGTTATCAAGCTGAGCTTTGCCGACTTCATCATCACCAGTAATTTTCATTACGTATTTTTCATTCTTAGTAACTTGCTCAGGATTGCAGTTGATTAGTGCTCGGCGCATACGTTCTGCATGGTCAATGTCATTACAGAAAACAATGGTCTTCGCCATGGGGTCGGTGCGCTTAAGGTAGCTGGTGATGGTCTGTGCAACCAGTTCTGTTCGCTCATCAATGACCATGGTTCTGTCGAAGTCTTTCTGGTTATAGATCCTGTCTTCGATGACTTCACCATGTTTATCGACTTGTCCTTTTGTTGGCCTCCAGCCCTGTAAATCTACATCGATATCCACCCGAACGACTTTGTAAGGGGCTAAGAAACCGTCTTCAATACCTTGCTTTAGAGAGTAGGTATAAATGGCATCGCCAAAGTACTCTGAGTTAGACACAATATTGGTTTCTTTTGGTGTCGCGGTTAGCCCTATTTGAGTGGCAGAACCGAAATACTCAAGAATCTCGCGCCATGCGCTGTCTTCAGCGGCACTGCCACGATGGCACTCGTCAACAACAATAAGATCAAAGAAATCGGGATCGACCTGTTTGTATGCTTTTTGGTGTTCTTCTGAACCAGTCAGGGCTTGATACAGAGCTAGATGGATTTCGTAAGCAGGATCGACATTTCGACCAGTAATTTTGGTCATCGCTGTGCCAAAGGGTTGGAAGTCATTAGTCTTGGTTTGATCGACGAGAATGTTTCTATCCGCAAGAAACAGAATGCGTTTTTTGGCTCTGGACTTCCAAAGACGCCAAATAATCTGAAATGCGGTGTACGTTTTCCCTGTGCCCGTTGCCATAACCAATAGTACACGGTCTTGGCCTGCTGCTATCGCTTCGACAGTTTTATTGATTGCTTGAAGTTGGTAGTAGCGGGGAGACTTACCACTGCCATCATCATGATAATCCTGAGTAATGACTGAAAGGTGTTCGGCCTTGTAGCCTTTCCAAACACAGTATTTGTTCCACAATTGCTGAGGAGTTGGAAAGTCTTCAAGTTGGATTTCAGTTTCTAGTTGATCTGGGTTGGTTTTATCATGGAATATAAAACCGTCGCCATTTGAGGCAAAGATAAAAGGGACTTCAAGTAAGCTGGCGTAATCTAGTCCTTGCTGCATACCTTTACCGATTTCATGCTTGTTGGCTTTAGCTTCGACAACGGCTAGAGGCATGCTCGGTTTATGGTACAGAACTATGTCTGCCGACTTAACTTTTTTCCTCGCTGCTGCCTGACCACGAACAATGACTTTACCATCACGTAGTTTTACCTCTTGACGAATCTGCGACATATCATCCCATCCCGCACCTTTGATAGCAGGAAGAATGAATTTCGTGATGATGTCGGTTTCAGATAACTTTGACTTATTTATTGACGATTTCATGCGATTAGCCAGCTCAATACAAATGCATTTTCATGACTATACCAAAGAGTGCATATGAATAAAAATCACACTCACTCATAAATAAAATATGTAACGTTATGTTTTGAAAAGATGGGGGAGATAGAAGGACCGTTTATTTTGCTAAATCTTGTTTGCTATTTTCTGATTGTGTCCAGCCATTCTTTTGACGTGTGAGTAACATTATGTCTGCTAATTGTTTTGGACTATATATCATTGGCGTCGGACCTCTATGAATATGCGACTTCTTAATATCCTCTAGTGAGGATAATTTCCACTTTATCCCCACTAGGGGATATTTGCTTGTACCCGCTCGCCGCTGGGTTGACCTCGGCCTATTTAAAAATGACTGCTCTATCGAGACTTCACATAGATTAGATGTATACCTGTCGGCGTGATTTTTGTTAAGTCACGGCTATAGACATAACCAGAACGATCTAATAAATCGAGGCTGTAGTAGGTCCATCCTACAGCAAAGGCTATGCCTAATAGCGCAAAGGTGATCATGATTTTATTCCAGACTTTTATCGTTTTCGGCTGATAAATTTCATTGATTTTTCGTCCAAGCCAAAACGCTTTAGGAGTCATGCATAACAAATATAATAATACTCCTAGAAACCCGACGGGGAGCCATAAAGTGATGATGGAAACTTGAACCTTATCTGCGTTGTTTAATAAATCAAAGTAATCGTCAAGTACAACAGAAGAGACATAAGCCCAAATAGGAAAAAAGAACATCCATGTAAAGGTTATGGCTATCCTAATCTTAGCCTTGGGTAGCATTCTCTAACTCCTTTACAATTTTATTTGATACTTGATATTCACTCCATATTAATTCAATCGCGATGTACGCGGCAGCACAGACTAAAGCACCCACTAAAATCGTTCCTCCCATTGTTGCGACAGCAAACAATGCGGCTTCACCAGCGCCGAACTGTATCAAAGCTTTGAACATATCAGAGCCGACATTACCAAACCAATCGACAAGATGGTAATCATCTTTAAATATTAAATCGCTGGTTGCGATACTGGCAGATACTACGAAAGTTAGTGCTCCAGCTCCCTTAAAGTTCGCTGCTCGTGCTTTGGGGCTAAAGCCAGCTTGCATCGATTTGAATGAATTTAGGGGATATTTTTTGCCATTCATATTAATGCGCGTACTGTTAACAAACGCGTGTTTTAGAGCTTTACCGTTTTTGTCAGTACCCGAAAAGGCGACAAAAGTTTTACCTTTGCTTTCGATCAAATCCGCTTTAATTCCCATATCGCCAAACTGTTTGGCAATCGAGTGAGCGTCAAAAAGAGGTTCAGTGTGATTAAACCAAGATTTAGCGGCACTAATACTGACTGCAATCGCCGCAGTGTCACGCCCTGCTTCAAGCCAAACGTTGTGTAAAACCTTGTGAGCATCTTCTAAATCGGTGATCAAAACATGCTGGTGGTTTTTAGCCATCTCCTCTTCTAAGGAGCATTGCAGACCAATAGAATTGCTCAGAAGTTGAGGTGCCTTTAATCCTTGGCTTGTAATACTCAGTCCGGCTTTTTCTCTATCTTTAAGAACTCGCTCTCTGTTCTCGGCCCAACGTTTGTAATCTTTGGCTGTGTAGGTTAATTCAGCTCTTCGTTCTTGGCGTTGACGTTCAGCTCTTTCTTTTGTGGTTTCTGGCCTTTCTTCGGGAGAGTAAGGTGAAGATTGGTATCTCATACGAATATTGGTTAATAAAATAAATGCAAGGATACCAGTAATTTCATGTATTTATAACTTAGTTTAGGATATGGGATAAGTTAACTACCCAGTAAACCATATTGCCTAGTAAAAAGCTCAAAATGACATACTAAATATATTTACTGCAACATCTATTACACACCTTTATGAGTTAGTATTTTACCCTAAAGTGATGATGAGCTTGAATTTGAGCTGTTATAAAAGCCCGAATATTGGGAAATGGTCAAATCAATGTAGAAAACAAAAAGGCCCAACTCTGTTGAGTTGGGCCTTTCCAAACGTTTGGTGGAGCTGGCGGGAGTTGAACCCGCGTCCAAAAACCATTCATCTTTGGTACTACATGCTTAGTCGATCTTTAATTTCACCAAGTACCTGCGAACCGACACGCCAGTAAATGACTATCCTGAATTAAATTTCGCCGTTCATCTCTCAGGCGGGAGAATCCGGGCTAGCGCGTTTGGGTTTGATCTCTCGTTGGTCCCCGTCTTACGTGCGGAAGCTAGGGCGAGAGAGCTCTGAGCAGGTTATTAAGCTGCTAGTGCGAATTTGTCGTCGTTTGCGACTATTTTTTTGCGGCTTTTTACGTGGCCAACCGCCCCACGGCATGCACCTTAGACTGCAAAATTCCTGTCGAATCCTAAATCAGCCCCAAAGTGTTATTTGCATAGTACCAGAAACAGGCGTACTGTCTAGCGCTATGCGTTTAAGTGGTTAAGATTAGCGCAGTGAACTCTTCATTACTCGAGCTTTCTGGCGCTGCCAATCTTTGTCTTTCAGATCGTCTCGTTTGTCGTGAAGCTTTTTACCCTTAGCCACACCGATTTTGATCTTCACCCAAGAGCGTGACCAGTAGAGCGAGAGCGCTGTTAATGTCATGCCTTCGCGATTGATGCGTCCTAGTAAATTATCCAGTTCGCGACGACTCATAAGAAGTTTTCGCACACGTGTCGGATTGGCGACAACATGCGTCGATGCCTGATTAAGAGGAGTGATTGTCATGCCACTCACAAAGGCTTCACCGTCACGCATAAATACGTAACTTTCAGAAATATTGGCTTTACCTTGGCGAAGGGCTTTCACTTCCCACCCTTGTAGCTCCATGCCAGCTTCGATTTCATCTTCAATGAAATACTCGTGGCGAGCTTTTTTGTTGAGCGCGATGGTATTGCTACCCGCTTTTTGTTTTGATTTTTTCTTTGCCATAATGGAGCCATTATACGGTCAGGCGCTAAGATAAGAAATCCCTTTATTTGCGCTAAAGGCAAAAATAAAAGTAAAATTGATATATGCCAGCTGTTTTGGCATGTATGACGAGGAATCTTTATGAAGCAAGTCAGTCGTTCGGCTTTGGTGTCATTTAGTGCACAGCAGATGTTTGACCTAGTCAATGATGTGGCCAGTTATCCAGAATTTCTACCAGGATGTTCCGGTTCTAAGGTTATTGAGTCGAGTTTATCTGCGATGGTAGCTTCTGTTGATGTTTCGAAAGCGGGAATAAGTAAAACCTTTACGACTTCAAATCAGTTGGTTCCGGGTGAAGCTATTTTAATGAGCCTTGTTGATGGGCCATTCAAAACCCTTAAAGGGGGCTGGTTTTTCACCGCTTTGGATGAAAAAGCATGTAAAGTCGAACTCAAACTGGAGTTTGAATTTTCAAGTAAGATGGTTGAATTAGCGTTTGGTAAAATCTTTAGTGAGTTGACCAATAATATGGTGAATGCATTTACCCAGCGCGCAAAACAGGTGTATTCGTGCTATGAGTATTGAGTCTGAAATGATCCATGTGGAAGTGGTTTATGCCTTGCCACACGAGCAGCGTGTCTATACCTTGGTAGTTAACCGCGCGATGACGGTTGAAGAGATTATTCGCCAGTCTGGAGTATTAGAGCAATATCCTGAAGTGGATTTGTCGGTAAATAAAGTCGGTGTGTTTAGTCGTAATATTAAGCTTGATGCAACAGTAAGAGATAAAGACCGAATAGAAATTTATCGTCCTCTTCTTGCGGACCCGAAAGATATTCGCCGTAAGCGAGCCGAGCAAGCCAAACAAGCAGGTAATGCAGATCCTGTCACGGGTGGAAAACAAAACCCTCTGAGAAAAGAAAGCGCACCTGAGTCATAACTATTTTGTGCTTAGCGAAATAGCCAATTAATCTTATTTAAGGTAAAGGGGTTGAAGTTTATACTTCAACCCTTTTATTTTTAGAGTCATTTAAATGGTGAGCTTAATGTATTTGCTCAAAGAAGTCTGAGCTTGGCGCAAAGTCACCATCAATATTGACCAGTTTACCTTCATCGTTAAAACGAGCGATAAGATTCTTTTGCACCGAATCTTGGTGGCCTTCGGTCTGATGATCAATGTAGTACCAAGTATTTGGATAACCATTTTCAACGAGCATAGGCGAACCTAACACAAAGCGAACTTGCTCTTTGGTCATGCCAAATTTCAATTTATCAACGGCTTTTTGCTCTACATAGTTACCTTGATTGATATCAATCCGGTATACAAGCTTCTCTAGTAAAGAACAGCCTGTTAACAGTGTCATTGAGAGTGGAAGCGCAATAACAAGCCACTTTTTTATTTGCATATGAATCAATTCTTGTAACGGAAATTTCTTTAATTGGGCTGATAATAAACAAGCTGAGCGCTAAAGTAAAAAGCTCATCTTGTTTTGAACTGTTTCAGACCGTGATTTTTGAATTAAGTTGCAAACTCGTTCCAAATTTCCATGGTACTGTTACCTTGAGTGGGGATGTTAAGCTGCAATCAGAAGCTCTTTCGCATTGGCAATGGTTGATTCGGTGATCTCACTCCCACCGAGTAATCGGGCGAGTTCTGAGACTCTTTGCTCGTTATCCAATGCGCGCATTTGTGTCTCCGTTTTACCTGCTTTGGTTTGCTTAGCAACAAAGAGCTGCTGGTGGCCACAGCCTGCTACTTGCGGTAAATGAGTGACACAGAGAACTTGGGTTGACTCTCCTAACGTGCGCAGCATTTTGCCAACCACGGCCGCTGTTGGGCCGCTGATCCCTACATCCACTTCGTCAAAAATCAGGCTTGGAGTATCGACTTTTTGCGCGGTAATGACCTGTATGGCAAGTGATATGCGTGATAGTTCTCCGCCTGATGCGACTTTAGCAATCGGCTCAAGGGGTTGACCAGGGTTGGTTGATACCAAGAAACATACAGTATTGATGCCAAGCGGCGAGGGATGTGTATCTTGTTTATCAACTTGGATACAAAACTGCGCTTTTTCCATGCTTAGCTCATGCATGCTTGTGGTAATTAGCTTGTTGAGCTCTTTTGCGTAGCGGCAGCGAGACTTACTGAGCTTTTCTGCGCTTTTAACAAAGCCTTGATAAGCTTCTTCAACATCTTGGTGCAATTCATCCAGCTTTTCATCTGAGCAATCAAGGTCAGCGATTTGGTTTCGTAAATCTTGATGATGCTGATAGAGCTCACTCGGTAGAACATGGTGCTTACGTGCCATTGACATGACTTTTGAAAAACGTTCCTCGACGTAGTTCATTCGCGCTGGATCCACATCAATGTTATCCATGTAGCTACGCAGCTCTCGGTTCGCTTCTTCAATCTGAATAATAGCTTCTGAGAGCATATCAGGAAGTTGAGTAAGCGTGTTATCTAGCTCGGCCAACTGAACTAAGGAGTGGTTGGCTGATTGGAGAATACCAAGCGCATTAACTTCTTCACCTTCGTATATAAGTTCGATGGCCTGTTGGCAAATGGTGGCCAACTCTCCGCTGTTGGATAATCGCTTGTGTTCTTGTTCGAGTTGTTCATATTCACCCTCGTCAAGAGAGAGCTCATTAAGCTCTTTGATTTGATATTCAAGGAGTTGTTTTTGCGCTAAGTTAGCTGCGCTATTTTCTTTGAGCCGTTTTAAATGATTATCTGCTTGGCGCCAAATTTGATAAGCATTACGAGTATTTTTTAATAGATTTCCGTGCCCAGCATATTGGTCTAGCATTGCCATTTGATGATCACCTTTCATTAATTGATGATGAGCATGTTGGCCATGAATGTTGATTAGTAATTGCCCGAGACTTTTAAGTTGTGACAAAGGAACAGGGCTGCCATTAATAAAAGCCCTTGAGCGGCCCTCTTTACTGATGACTCTGCGCAAGATACAGTCGTTACCATCAAGTAAGTCATTATCTTCAAGCCAGCGCGTTGCATTGATATTATCCTCTAGGGTAAAGGCTGCGCTGACTTCGGTTTTTTCTTCTCCTTGTCTCACCATACTGGCATCTGCTCTACCGCCTAAACATAAGCCAAGCGCATCGATAGCAATCGATTTACCTGCGCCAGTTTCGCCTGTAATGGTTGTCATGCCTTTAGAAAGTTCAAGCTGTAGCGACTTAACAATGGCAAAGTTATTAACACTTAAATGAGCCAGCATCTTTCACACCTGTTTGAATTACTAATACTGTATAAAGAAACAGTATATACTGTTTCTTTATACAGTAAAGAGGAGTAAATCAAATTATTTTCGTTTTGTCATTATCAGGACCATTGTTGTTGCCTATGTTATTAATAGGTGGTTTTGATTTCACGAGCTGATGGTGCAGACGTTATAGTTGGTGAAGTTTATATCAATAGCCTATGAGCAAAGTCGCTTTGCCTTACACAAATAAGAAAATGGGAGAATACCTCATGTATAAAACACAACTTGCTGCGCTGATGATGTTTTCGGCTACCGCTTTTGCCAATACCACTGACGTAGAAATGATCGACCTCAATTCGGGCAAATCCGTCGGTAGTGTTTCACTTGAGCAAACAGCTTACGGAACGGTTTTTACGCCCAATTTGAGCGACTTGCCAGCAGGCTTACATGGATTTCATATTCACGCGAACGCTTCATGTGACAGCATTAGTAAAGATGGCAAGACAGTGTTAGGCGGCGCAGCTGGTGGTCACTACGATCCTAAACAAACCGGTAAGCATGGAACGCCTTGGACTGACGATAATCACCTTGGCGATTTGCCAGCGCTCTACGTTGACAGTAAAGGTATGGCAACTCAGCCAGTGTTAGCTCCACGAGTACAACTGACTGATGTAAAAAATCGTGCGCTTATGATTCACGCGGGTGGTGATAACCATTCTGATCATCCAGCACCTCTTGGTGGCGGTGGCGCCAGAATTGTGTGTGGTGTGATTAAATAACGATTATTTGCAACCAAGGTTAGTGAATATACTAACCTTGGTTGTTTATCTAATTGGTCTTCTAAAACAATCGGCTTGACCAACCTAGTTTGTTTCTCAGTACATGATAATAGCTGTAATCTTTCGGGTGAATTAAATTTAACGTATTGGGACTTTGATAAATATGAATCTCATCGCCCGGTGATACAGGTAGAGAGACTTGCCCGTCGCAGCTTACTTCTTGAGTTCCTCTGTTTTCCGGCGACACTACAAGTCTGATTCGGCGTTTACTGTCAACAACCAAAGGCCGGCTGGAAAGCGTATGTGGAAACATTGGCACCAGAGAAATAGCATTGAGGCTTGGAGAAAGAATCGGTCCTCCACCAGATAGAGAATAAGCGGTCGAACCTGTTGGGGTCGACACTATCAATCCATCCGCACGTAAAGAGAAAGCAAAGCTTTTATCTATATACACTTCAAATTCAATCATATGGGCGACTTGCCCAGGGTGAAGTACGGCTTCATTTAATGCTGCATTGTGACTTTTTACTTGGCCGTGGCGATGCACTTCCGCTTCAAGTAAAAAGCGTTCTTCAACAATAAACTCACCGTCTAAGACATTTTTCAATGCGGCTTGGAAATCTTCAGGGTTGAGGTCGGTTAAAAAACCTAGGCTGCCACGATTAACCCCAATAACTGAAATTTTAAATCGAGATAGCACTCTTGCCGCCCCCAACATATTGCCGTCACCACCAACGACAATCGCCAGATCAGCCGCTTTACCCAGCTCAATCAGACTTGAAAAATCTTCTCGTGGTATATCGCTGAGAATATCGGCGAGTCGGTCGTCAATAAAAACCTTATACCCTTCGGATTTGAGCCAGTTATATAAGTCTCTATGAGTTTGAATTGCTTGCTGATTTCTGGGTTTACCAATGATGGCGATCACTTCAAAAGGCTTTTTCATAGGTTTTCCGCACTAAATAGGCTTGATTCGACAATCTTCATCCCCATAATAATGGCAAGTTAGCTATTTATGCGAATTTTTATGTGTCTAAAGAGTAATAAACGTGACGATTTAGATGCAGATGGAATTAGATTCTGGAGATATCATGAGCAACGAAGAAAACAAAATTAACCAAGATGAACTACAGCAGCAAGATACGGTACAAGATATTGAAGCCGAAGTTGTAGGTAGTGAAGCTGATATCGAATGGAACGAAGAGACAGAAAACCTTGAGCAAGATTCAAAGGTTGCGCAACTTGAAGCGGCTCTGCTCTCTAGTGAAGCTAAGCTAAAGGATCAGCAAGATTCTGTACTACGTGCTAAAGCTGAAGTTGAAAATATGCGTCGTCGTACTGAAACGGAAATCGACAAAGCCCGCAAATATGCGTTAAACAAGTTTGCTGAAGAGTTACTTCCTGTTATCGATAACCTAGAGCGTGCTATTCAATCAGCAGACGCTGAAAATGAAGCGGTTAAACCAATTATTGAAGGTGTTGAGCTCACTCATAAAACCTTTGTTGATGCTGTGGGTAAATTTGGCCTTAAGGAAATCAACCCTGAAGGTGAGATATTCAATCCTGAAATGCACCAAGCAATGTCGATTCAAGAAAGCCCAGACCATGAGTCAAACACGGTTATGTTTGTGATGCAAAAAGGTTACGAGCTGAATGGTCGAGTTATTCGTCCGGCCATGGTGATGGTGTCGAAATAATAATCAAAGCTTATTCTTATTATTTGAAGGAGAGGCTCATGCCTCTCTTTTTTTATTGCCCTAGATTATTGGCAAGATAAGCATCGAATGTATTGATTTATTGAATTATTTCTCTGTAGCTAATGATAAGAAAATAAATTTCCTATTGGATATATGTAACATTAACGTAAACAACGGCTTTATTTTGTTATCGTTGTGTGTATTATGTGCGACTTCCGTCACTTTAATGGGCGGATTAAATTATAAAACCATAAAATACATACACAACATCTCGGAGATGCATGATGGACAAATCTCTATCGAGCAAAATTTTTGTAGGCTTATTCGCAGGCTTACTTATAGGTACTGCTATCCAGTACCTGTTTAACGGAGTCGCTATTTTTGATACATATCTACTCGGCGCAGCGGAAGGTGCAGGGGGGATGTTTGTATCATTGATCAAACTTCTTGTTGTTCCTCTCGTATACGTATCTATCGTATGTGGTATCGTTGATCTAAAAGACATTACTTCCTTCGGCCGTCTTGGTGGTAAAACTTTTGCACTTTACATCATCAATACCATTATCGCGATTGCGGCAGCATTGACGGTAGGTCTACTTGTCCAGCCTGGTGCGGATGCCAATTTAGCGGGTACAATCTCAGAGTCGGTTAAACTGACAACAACAGAGACACCAGATATTTTCTCCCTCGTTGTTAATATTGTTCCTAGCAACCCTGTTCAAGCATTTGCCAATGGTGACATGCTGCAAATCATTTTTATGGCTATTCTGACTGGTCTTGCAATCCAAGCTTTGGATTCACGAGGTGGCCCAGCCATTCGCACCTTTAAGTTAGCCAATGAGATCATGATGAAATTGGTTGGCTTGGTAATGAGCCTTGCGCCATACGGTGTTTTTGCGCTTATGATTCAACTAGGTGCGACATTGGATGCACACACACTAGCATCGGTAGCGAGTTATGTGGCGTTAGTGATTGCCATGCTGGTGTTCTGGATCTTTGTTTTCTATCCAATGGCGGTAGGCATTGCAACGGGCACGTCTCCTAAGACTTTCCTTCGTGCAACTCGGGAGCAAATTCTGTTCTCACTATCAACAGCAAGCTCGAATGCGACTATCCCTGTCACAATGAGAACCTTGACCGAGAAACTAAAAGTATCGGAATCGGTTGCAGGTTTTGGTGTGCCACTTGGCGCTACCATGAATATGTCTGGCGTGTCGATTTACATTGCGCTTGCGACTATTTTCGTTGCCAACGCTTTTGGTCAACCAATTAATACCGCAGATGTATTTACCCTTGGTTTGACGATTCTTCTTTTGTCTATTGGTGCTGGCGGCGTTCCTGGTGGCGGCGTGGTTATGGTTGGCGTTTTGCTGCACCAATTGGGTTTACCACCAGAAGGTTTAGCCATCATTGCGGCGGTAGACCGTATTAATGACATGTTCTGTACTTCTTCAAATGTTGTTGGTGACACAGCGGTGAATACCATTGTTGCCAAAACAGAAGGTGAAATCGGTAAACAAGATCAGGAAGTAAAAACTGCGCAAGCGAATGTTTAAAGCTTGATCTGTTTATACCAGTATTGAAAAACGAGGCCAATGGTCTCGTTTTTTATATTTAATTTTTTTTCATTTTTTTTTCACTATCCCCTTGAAAAGACATTTAGCGACCCTATTTATTTGGCATAAGTGAAACAAACAAAATTATTTTAGTTTGTGGATAAGGGTTGAATCCCTATTCTCCATCCCCACATAGGGGATATAGCAAAACGAAAATAGAATTTATTCGGAGATAACCTGATGGGTAAAATCATTGGTATTGACTTAGGTACTACTAACTCTTGTGTTGCTGTTCTTGACGGTGACAAGCCTCGCGTTATTGAGAACGCAGAAGGCGAGCGTACAACGGCGTCGGTCATTGCATACACTGATGGCGAGACTCTAGTAGGCCAGCCAGCAAAACGTCAAGCGGTAACCAACCCTGAAAACACATTATTCGCTATCAAGCGTCTAATCGGTCGTCGCTTCGAAGATGAAGAAGTTCAGCGTGATATCGAAATCATGCCTTATAAAATCGTTAAGGCAGATAACGGTGACGCTTGGGTTGAAGCTCAAGGCCAAAAAATGGCAGCTCCTCAAGTATCAGCTGAAGTACTGAAAAAAATGAAGAAAACAGCTGAAGACTTCCTTGGTGAGGAAGTAACTGGCGCTGTTATCACAGTTCCTGCTTACTTCAATGATGCGCAGCGTCAAGCAACTAAAGATGCAGGTCGCATTGCTGGTCTAGAAGTAAAACGTATTATCAACGAGCCAACGGCTGCTGCACTAGCATATGGTCTAGACAAGCAAGGCGGCGATCGTACTATCGCGGTTTACGACCTTGGTGGTGGTACATTCGATATCTCTATCATTGAGATTGATGAAGTTGAAGGCGAGAAAACATTCGAAGTACTAGCAACTAACGGTGACACTCACTTAGGTGGTGAAGACTTTGACAACCGCATGATCAACTACTTGGTTGACGAGTTCAAGAAAGAGCAAGGCATCGATCTTAAGAACGATCCTCTAGCAATGCAGCGTGTTAAAGAAGCAGCAGAAAAAGCGAAGATTGAGCTTTCTTCTACTTCACAAACAGACGTAAACCTACCTTACGTAACTGCTGATGCGACTGGTCCTAAGCACATGAATGTTAAAGTGACGCGTGCAAAACTAGAATCTCTAGTTGAAGACCTAGTACAACGTTCTCTTGAGCCTCTAAAAGTTGCTCTGGCTGACTCTGATCTTTCTGTTGGTGACATCACTGACGTTATCCTAGTAGGTGGCCAGACTCGTATGCCAATGGTTCAAGCTAAAGTAGCTGAGTTCTTCGGTAAAGAAGCACGTAAAGATGTGAACCCTGACGAAGCAGTCGCTATGGGTGCTGCAGTTCAAGGTGGTGTTCTAGCAGGTGATGTTAAAGACGTTCTTCTACTAGACGTAACGCCTCTGTCTCTAGGTATCGAGACTATGGGTGGCGTGATGACTAAACTAGTTGAAAAGAATACGACTATCCCAACCAAAGCAAACCAAGTTTTCTCTACAGCAGAAGACAACCAGAATGCGGTAACTATTCACGTTCTTCAAGGTGAGCGTAAGCAGGCTATGTACAACAAATCTCTAGGTCAATTCAACCTAGAAGGTATTCAGCCAGCGCCTCGTGGTATGCCTCAAATTGAAGTAACTTTCGATCTTGACGCGGACGGTATCTTGCACGTTTCTGCTAAAGATAAGCAGACAGGTAAAGAGCAGAAGATCACTATCCAAGCGTCTGGCGGTCTAAGCGATGACGAAATCGAGAAAATGGTTCAAGAAGCAGAAGCAAACAAAGAAGCGGACAAGAAGTTCGAAGAGTTAGCAACTGCACGTAACCAAGCTGACCAAATGATCCACGGTACTCGCAAGCAAGTTGAAGAAGCAGGCGAGGCTTTGCCTGCAGAAGATAAAGAGAAAATCGAAGCGGCTATCTCTGAACTTGAAGAAGCAAAAGGTGGCGACGATAAAGAAGTGATCGATGCGAAAGTTCAAGCGCTAATGACAGCTTCTCAAAAGTTAATGGAAATCGCTCAGCAACAAGCTCAAGCACAACAAGCAGCAGGTGCGGAAGCTGGTGAACAGCCTAAGCAAGAAGACGATGTTGTTGATGCTGAGTTTGAAGAAGTGAAAGACGAGAAAAAATAAGTTTTAACTCGGACTTAGCTTAATGCATAATTGCGGGCGTTTGGGGTAACTCATGCGCCCGTCTGTTTGTAATTGACTTGTCAGTCTAGATAATGGTTCCCGAAACTGTGATCTCGAATTTTTATCTAGAGTGATATAAACACCAAGCGACAATAAGTCGTTTGCAGTAATAAATTGGTGACGAAGAAAATGTCAAAACGTGATTTTTACGAAGTATTAGGCGTAGGCCGTGATGCATCAGAGCGCGATATTAAAAAGGCGTACAAGCGCCTTGCAATGAAATTCCATCCCGATCGTAATCAGAGTGATGAGTCTGCTGCAGAAAAATTTAAAGAAGTAAAAGAAGCGTACGAAATCCTGCTTGATCCCCAGAAAAAAGCAGCTTACGACCAGTATGGTCATGCTGCCTTTGAGCAAGGTGGCATGGGTGGCGGTGGTTTCGGTGGCGGCGGAGCTGGTGCTGACTTTGGCGATATTTTTGGTGATGTGTTTGGCGATATCTTTGGCGGTGGTCGTCGAGGTGGTGGTCAGCAACGTGCGCAGCGCGGTGCCGATTTACGCTATAACATGGAATTGTCGCTGGAAGATGCTGTGCGTGGTATCTCTAAAGAAATTGAAGTTCCTACTCTAGTTAACTGTGATGTTTGTGACGGTAGCGGAGCGAAAAAAGGCTCAGCACCAGAAACGTGTGGTACTTGTCATGGACACGGTCAGGTGCAGATGCGTCAAGGTTTCTTTGCCGTTCAGCAAACCTGTCCTACTTGTCATGGTAAAGGTAAGGTAGTCAAAGACCCATGTAATGCATGTCACGGTCAGGGCCGTAAACAGAAGACCAAAACACTCAATGTTAAGATCCCAGCAGGTGTAGATACTGGCGATCGCATTCGCTTATCTGGTGAAGGCGAAGCAGGAGAAATGGGTGCGCCAGCGGGTGACTTGTATGTTCAAGTACATGTCAAGGAACACCATATTTTTGAACGCGATGGCAACAACCTTTACTGTGAAGTACCAGTGAGCTTTGCAATGGCAGCTTTAGGCGGTGAAGTGGAAGTGCCGACATTAGATGGTCGCGTCAACCTTAAAGTACCAACTGAAACGCAAACTGGCCGTATGTTCCGTATGCGAGCTAAAGGTGTTAAAGGCGTTCGTGGCGGCGGCGTCGGTGACTTGATTGTGAAGTTGGTAGTCGAAACGCCAGTGAATCTAAGTAATCGCCAAAAAGATTTGCTGAAAGAGTTTGAAGAGTCTTGTGGCGGTGAAGCCGCAACCAAACATAAGCCTAAATCAGAAGGCTTTTTCAACGGCGTCAAAAAGTTTTTTGATGATCTGACTAGCTAAGTATTAGCCTGATTATAAAGCCTGCATAGATTGCAGGCTTTTCTATTGCCAGCATTCTTGGGGAAACGCCCTGTTATTTGCGTCAAGACTAATATAGTCAGTATTATTGCTGACAAGGCAGTCATCAAGAGTTTGCTGGCTCTGCTCTTGAGCAATCGCTTTTATGACATAGGGAGAATCAGCGCTTGCCTGTATTTCAAATATGAAGCGTTCTGGCTCAGAGCGACAAATGAAGCATTTTCCGTTAGAGATTAAACCTTCCCAACTGTAACCCTTATCATAACCATGCTCTATTTCTAGTTGTAGCTTAGTAAGATCGCTCATGGCTGCCGTTCTGTGCGCTTTCCTTACTTGTTGCTGATAATTGGGGTAAGCAAACAGTGCAAGTAGACTCACCAAGGCGACAACAAACAAGAGTTCGATTAACGTCATTGCCTTTACACTTTTCTTACTCAATTTGCAGTAATTTACAAGCATTGTCTCGAATCCTATCTATTAGCCAACATGAGTTATTGTTGAGCAGTGTTAGCATCAAACCAAGTATGGTTTTGGGCACCTTGCTGCTTGCAGGAGAAGTTGAGAAATGACTCGTGGATTTACCTTATTGGAGCTGGTGATTGTCATCGGATTGATAAGCATGACTCTTTTATGGGCAATCCCCAGTTTTCGCTCAGTGTCAGAAACGGCCAATATGACTCGCCTTGCCAGTGAATTATATGGATTTATCGTCCAGGCTAAATCGCAAGCGAGATTACGAAGGCAGCCTCTGTGGGTTCATATTTTTCAGTCAGGCCAAAGTTGGGAGTTAAGACTCTCGGATGATAAGGATAGAACACAAGGAATGCTAATCACAAAGCTCTCTGGCTTGTCATTTAAAGGTATTTCTCTTTTTTCAAATCACAGTGCTAATCGGATCAGTTTTGATGCTAGCCACGGCAGGCCTAAAAGTGGGAGCTTGGTTTTTTACCCGTCACTTAGCCCTGAACTTAGCCTTGAACTTAGAACCCATTTCCGTTCAGCAATGGTTCGTGTATGTGCGCCGAACACCCCTCATTTAGGCTATGACGTATGTTAAAGCCCAAAAGTTACTATCAGGGAATGAGCCTTGTTGAATGCCTTGTGTCAGTGGCAATCAGTCTGATACTGATGGCGACACTAGTGAGTTTGCTGCTGCATAATGCTCAGATAACAAATTCGGGTATTAAGCAAAGGCTACTGCAACAGAGCACTCACAGTGTTAGCCAAATGATAAAGCATGATTTATATCGCGCGGGTTATGGCGGTGAACTAGGCCAAGTGATTAAAATCTCAGGCGCCGACAATGTGTATCATTGGCTGCAAAACTCGGCGAATTCCTTGGTAAGTTATGCATACCTTGCTGGTGAGCTAGGCTCAAAGGAAGCTTACGTGAATGTGGTTTATCAACGTAATAATCACTACCCAAACCAGCTTAGAGTTTGCGAGGTTAAGCTACCTAGGGTGATATCAGTGACGGAAGCTGCCAACTTTAATGCCTACTTTGGTAATCGGTGTAATACCTTGTTTGACAGTAAGCAAATAATGGTAACAGCGTTTGAATTAAAGAGCGAAACCATTCCATCTAGCTCGCCTTCATCTACTTTGCTCACGGTATCAATAACAACCGCTCTTACCGATTTGCCAGAGCAAAGCTTATCTGTCTCGTTTGTCCTTAAGCCGAGAAACTCATGAGATGAAGACTCAGTCTGGCGCAACAAGCATTATTATGACTAGCTTAATGATGAGTCTCATTCTTGTATTTGTGATGACCAGTGCTAAGGGGATATTTTATCAACTTAAGGACAGTAATAATCAAATAGACAGCCGTCGCTCCTACTGGCGAGCAGAAGGAGGACTTGAATGTGCATACGCCAAGATGCTAGCCAGTCGAAAGCTCACACATAACTTTGGAAGTTGTATCGAATTACTTGATTTAGATGAGTTAAGCGCTGAGCGAGGACGCCCTAACATTATTTATTCACGCAGTGGCTTTGTGACCTTATCCAAAGCTTTTTACTTGCCCAGGCTACAAATAAAAAGCCCAATCACTACTCGTTCACATTTGTTGGTGAATGGCAATTTAAAAGTCAGTCCTCATGTGGGAGATAGAATAAATAGCGCCGAATGGGAATGTTATTCGATTCGCTATGCTGGAGACTTGTATGCACTAAGCTATGCCACAAGCCCGATTATGTTGCAGCAAGTGAGTGAACCAAATACTTCCCATGCCGATGTTCTCAATGACCCAAAATGTGCTGATTCACATTTTACTCGCTTGGCATGGCAAGCTAAAGATACCCAAAAAGATTTTCTTTTTAAGCCAGAAGTAGATCCGTTTGAGGAAGTGTTTAATCTTGGCCGGAGCCAGTGGTTTACGATAATGTCTGATACCTCGAGAATTGCTCACGTTCCAATAACCTTGACCAATGAGCTGCCACCCAAAGCTTCTCTTCTTCCAACACCCAGGTTTAACGATTCATGCGCCAGTCAAATACTTACTTTAATCAGATCGTTTCATGATTTGATTTGGGTATATGGCGGATGTGAGCTTTTGGAGCAGGATATCGCTTCTATTAACCTTGCCATTGAACGCTATTTAGATTCGGGTTTACTGCTGGTGTTACATAATGGCATTGTCTCTATATCTTCGCAGCAACCTCTTAATGGGGTTATCTACCACTTAGTGACGTCAGACTCGTTACAATTTACCGATTGGCCCAAAACAGCAAACGATAAGCCACCTTCGCGTGTAAGCCAAACCATAGCGCAATTACCAACAGCTCAGTTTAGTAAACAGCAAATCAGTTATTTTCAGCATGGCAGCTTTTATCCGCTTGGAGGGTTGATCCTTGATGCGCCTAATTATTATGCCGTGGTTAACGGTGAACTGAACACCAAATACAGTCAGAGTATCAGCGAATCAGTCGCCAAGTATTTTCATTCGCTAAACTGGGCCCGAGGTGGTTGGTATGATCTTTAATCAAACAGGGATGAGCCTTATCGAGGTTTTAATCGCGCTTGTGATAGTTGCCGTTGGTGCAATTGGACTGGTTAAGCTCCAAGTTGATGTTGAAGTTAAAAGCGAAACCGCTAACCAACGGCTTATAGCACTCAATCTGGCAGAGTCCCATCTAGAAAGGTTTGCAGCCAATCGAATTTGGCCTAAAGACTGCCACCTAGCATCTAAATGTACCGCGCCTGAAAATGGCTATTTTCAGGTTCATTGCACAATGGAAGCTGTGATCCTTGATGGTACTCAAGTGAACAAAGTTCAAGTGGAAGTGTGCTGGCAAGAGCGAAATAGACACAAACAATCGGTCACACTTGATACCTTGTTTGCTCCGCTGCCTTAAATCTCCTAGTTTTAAGGAAAGTTTGTGTCAATTGGCGTACTTTTACTTATCTTGGGTTAACTGTAAAATTACCCCGTCGTTAATGAAATAGTTAGGAGCGCTTTTGTCACAGCCTCAATTTAGTGAACAAGATCATCTTTTTATGCGCAGAGCAATGGAGCTGGCGGCGCAGGCTGAGCAAGAAGGAGAAGTGCCTGTTGGCGCAGTATTGGTCAGAGAAGGCGAGATCATTGCCGAAGGTTGGAATCAATCGATTGCTCATCATGACGCGACGGCTCATGCGGAAATGCAAGTACTGCGCAAAGCAGGCCAGACAATTAAAAATTATCGACTACTTGATACCACACTTTATGTCACACTTGAGCCTTGCCCCATGTGCGCGGGCGCTTTGTTACACAGCAGAGTGAAGCGGATAGTTTTTGGTGCACCAGATCTAAAATCAGGCGCAGCGGGTACAGTGCTAAATCTATTTGAGCATCAAGCAGCCTACCATTATGCCGAGGTAGAGCAGGGGCTATTAGAACAAGAATGTCGGTTGCAACTGCAAGCTTTTTTCAAGCGCCGCCGAAAAGAGAAAAAAGCACTAAAACAAGCCAAGGAATAAAACTGTGGGTATGAGAGTCTGTTTCTTTTTATCACTAGCTAGCGTATACGGGTAACAGACTCTATGTAGTGGGTAATAATATAGAGTTACTAGGCGCAGATTAACTGCATAAAGGCTCTGTGGCGAGCGATAACTTTTTTCCTATTATTGCTTAGCATTCTTTTACGACGATTAGCTGCAACAGTTTTACTTAGGCGTCTTGACTGAACTTTGCGTCTACGCATGAAAACACCCTCCTATTTGGGTTGAAATAAACACAAGTTACTATGTATGGGCGCAGAGCAATAATTCAAGTGCTAAGGAGCACTTGAATTATGAAGCTTTAGTTACTCTTGAGTTTGCTCTGATACTGGTTGTGGAAGGGTCTCACTTGCATTGGAAAGTGAAGCGTCTGGAAGTTCAATCACTGCAATATCATCAACGTTATTGTCACTTTTTTCGATTGGTTTTTGATCAATGTGGCCTATGATACTTTGATAATAACGACGAATGTTTTCGACATAGTTTTTCGCCTCGTCCCCTCTTGCGTAGCCGTATTTGGTTTGGCTAAAGTATTTCTTCTGTCTCAATAAGGGCAATCTGTCCTTAACCTCCACCCAAGAGTCGGGGCTGGCACCTTGTTTTTTGGTTAGTCTTCTTGCATCCATCATATGCCCGTAACCTACGTTGTAGGCAGCGAGAGCAAACCAGATTTTTTCATGTGTCGCAATAGAGTCGGGGATGCGAGACACCATGCGGCGCAGATATTCAACGCCGCCTCGTACCGACTGTTGAGGGTCAAGGCGGTTAGTCACTCCGACACTTTTAGCTGTAGGCAAGGTCAGCATCATCATACCGCGTACTCCGGTCGGCGATTTTGCTTTCGGGTTCCAGTGAGACTCTTGATAAGCCAATGCTGCGACTAATCGCCAGTCAAATTCATCCGAATATTGCTTAAATAGCGGTGCCCATTGCGGCAATTTAGAATTGAGAGCGCGGATAAATGCGCGGGTATCGACGTAATCAAAGCTACCTATGTGGCCAATGTATTTCTCTTCAAGAGACGCAAGGTGGCCAGATTGTTTGGTGTAGCCAAAAAACTCAATCAGCAGAGCGTAAAGGCTTTCGTCTTCAGAGCGGCGTACAAACCATGAAATCGGTTGATCTTCAGTAAGCTCGAACGCCACGGCAATCTCTGGATAAACACGTTGTGACAGTGACAATTCGACCGAATCGGCGACGGTGAACATCAGCTCACCTTGGGCGACTTGTTTGAGTAAATCACTGACTTCAGCTTCGGGATCAACCTCGAACACAAAATCTGGGTGGTCCTTTTCTCTTAGTGTATTGAGTGTTTTTTTAACATGCGAGTCGCTGACGATTTTAAGCTTAGCTTCTTGTTCACCATCAGCATCATGTCTACTGACCAACTGCTCCAGCGTTCTTGGTCGCCAGTTGCCTTTTTTATATACAACTTGCTGACTGACATAGTAATAAGCAGGACCCGGTCTAAAACGTTCCGTGCGCTCAGGGGATGAAATCAACCCTGCTGCTATGATGTCAATCTCTCCTTTCTCAAGGGCAGGATAGAGTGATGAAATGCGATACGCGGGTTTCATCTCAAGTTGAACGCCGAGTTCATTGGCGAACTCTCGCGCCAATTCGTAATCCAAACCAGCAGGACCATCTGGACCAATATAGTAAGAAATCTGGTTGTTTAATGTTCCGACGCGCAAGACGCCGCGTTCACGGATCTGGTCTAAGTCGCTTTTAGGCTCAGATTCGATTTGGCAGCCAGACAGCATCAAGGCAGAAAACAGCAGTGCGCCAAGATATGTCATAGGGTTTAAGTAATGCTTCTTCATTGACCACATTCTCATACTTCCATTATGAGCATTTATATCAAAGTGTCGTGACAAGGCAAGCCAATCAGGCCCCGTTGCGACGAAAGATTTGAAATTACGATTGTTGCGGTAATTCAAATTTGCTGAAAAAAATGACGCAAACGGTTGCTTTTGGTGTTACATCACAAAAATAAATCCTTTATAATGCGCTCGTCACACAGAGGTAGCATCGGCATAAGTTTGCAAGGTATTGATATAACCTTCTGAATTTATTCCCATATTACCTTAATATAAGAGACCTAAGCACATGAGAATTTTGCGTGGCTCCCCAGCTCTTTCTGAGTTTCGTGTTAACAAACTACTCGAACTTTGCCGTGAACAAGACTTGCCTATTATAGGAGTTTACGCTGAGTTTATGCATTTTGCTGATCTAACTGAAGACCTAAACGCGTCTGAGCTTGAGAAACTTGAAAAGCTTTTGACTTATGGGCCAACGATAGAAGAGCATGCGCCTCAAGGTCTGTTACTTTTGGTTACTCCGCGCCCTGGTACCATCTCACCTTGGTCTTCTAAATCAACCGATATTGCCAATAACTGTGGCCTAGAAAAAATCAAACGTCTAGAGCGTGGTACGGCTTATTATCTGCAAGCATCAAGTCAGCTATCTGACGCTCAACTAAACCAGGTCAAAGCCATTATTCATGATCGCATGATGGAAGTGGTGTTTACTGAACTTGAATCGGCTGCGGCACTATTTACAGTTGCAGAGCCTGCACCGGTTGCGGATGTGGATATTCTCTCGGGCGGACGCGCGGCGCTTGAAAAAGCTAACGTGTCGCTTGGTTTGGCCCTAGCAGAAGATGAAATCGATTATTTGGTGGAAAACTTTACCAAGCTTGGCCGTAACCCCAATGATATCGAGCTTATGATGTTTGCTCAGGCAAACTCAGAGCACTGCCGTCACAAAATCTTTAATGCAGATTGGACGATTGACGGTGTTGAGCAGCCTAAGTCTCTGTTTAAGATGATTAAAAACACTTATGAGACAACACCTGAGCACGTACTATCAGCGTATAAAGATAATGCAGCGGTAATGACAGGCTCAAAAGTTGGCCGCTTCTTCCCTGATCCAAACTCGCGTCAATATACTTATCATCATGAAGATGCGCACATCTTGATGAAGGTTGAAACTCACAACCACCCAACTGCTATTTCTCCATGGCCAGGTGCATCGACAGGTTCTGGCGGTGAAATTCGCGATGAAGGCGCAACCGGAATTGGCGGTAAGCCTAAAGCGGGTTTAGTAGGTTTCACCACTTCTAACTTACGCATTCCAGGTTTTGAGCAGCCTTGGGAAACCGATTTCGGTAAGCCTGACCGTATTGTTAACGCGCTAGATATTATGCTTGAAGGCCCACTTGGCGGGGCTGCGTTTAACAATGAGTTCGGCCGTCCTAACCTACTAGGTTACTTTCGTACCTATGAAGAGAAAGTGACCTCACACGCTGGTGAAGAGATACGTGGTTACCACAAGCCAATCATGATCGCTGGTGGTATGGGCAATATTCGCGATGAGCACGTACAGAAAAAAGACATCCCAATCGGCGCGAGCCTGATTGTGCTCGGCGGCCCTGCGATGAATATCGGTCTTGGCGGTGGCGCCGCGTCGTCAATGGCATCTGGTCAATCAGCGGAAGATTTAGACTTTGCTTCAGTGCAGCGTGAAAACCCAGAAATGGAGCGTCGCTGTCAGGAAGTGATCGACCGCTGCTGGCAGCTAGGCGATAAAAACCCTATTGCTTTTATTCACGATGTGGGCGCTGGCGGTATTTCTAATGCTTTGCCTGAGCTGGTCGATGATGGTGAGCGCGGCGGTAAATTCCAGCTGCGTGATGTGCCAAATGATGAGCCGGGAATGAGCCCGCTTGAGATCTGGTGTAATGAATCTCAAGAGCGTTACGTACTGGCAGTGGCGAAAGAAGACATGCCTGTTTTTGAAGCCATTTGTCAGCGAGAGCGTGCGCCATACGCAGTGGTTGGTGAGGCGACAGAGGAGCGCCATCTGACTCTAGAAGATGCTCACTTTGATAATACGCCTATCGACATGCCAATGGATATCTTACTTGGCAAGCCACCTAAGATGCATCGTGATGCGACCACGCTTAAAGTCGATAGCCCTGCGATTGAGCGAGAAGGTATCGACCTTAGTCAAGCCGTTGATCGCGTATTACGCCTTCCTGCGGTTGCAGAGAAAACCTTCCTCATCACCATAGGTGATCGCTCGGTCACAGGTCTAGTTGCTCGCGACCAAATGGTTGGTCCTTGGCAGGTGCCTGTCGCAAACTGCGCAGTCACAGCGGCAAGTTATGACACTTACCACGGCGAAGCTATGTCAATGGGTGAGCGCACCCCCGTCGCTCTACTTGATTTTGCTGCTTCTGCTCGCTTAGCCGTGGGAGAGTCACTGACCAATATCGCTGCCGCTGATATTGGCGATATTAAGCACATTAAACTCTCTGCTAACTGGATGTCGCCAGCGGGCCACCCAGGTGAAGATGCCGGCTTATATGAAGCGGTAAAAGCTGTTGGTGAAGAGCTTTGTCCGGCGCTTGGTTTGACCATTCCCGTTGGTAAAGACTCAATGTCTATGAAAACCCAGTGGCAGGATAAAGGTGAAGATAAGCAAGTGACCTCACCGCTATCTTTGGTGATCACCGCCTTTGGCCGCGTAGAAGACGTACGTAAAACCGTGACGCCGCAGCTGCTTACCCCCGCGACGTGTGAAGGGCTAGGTGAAACATCCCTCGTGCTTATTGATTTGGGTAACGGCCAAAACCGCCTTGGCGCGACCGCACTCGCGCAAGTTTACAAGCAATTGGGCGATAAGCCTGCGGATGTGGATAATGCTGAGCAGCTTAAAGGCTTCTTTGATGCGATGCAGACTCTGGTTCGCAAAGATAAACTGCTGGCTTACCATGACAAAGGCGATGGTGGCCTTGTCGTCACTCTGGCTGAAATGGCTTTTGCTGGTCATTGCGGCGTACGGGTTGATCTTGCCAATATTGCCAGCGCATCAGAGCAAGACGTCTTGGCGACCTTGTTTAACGAAGAACTTGGCGCTGTAGTGCAAGTGAGCAGCGATGAGCTTGACTCGGTGCTGTCTACTTTAGCCGCTCATGGCCTTGAGAACTGCACGCACGTTATTGGTAGCGTAGAGGCATCAGATAAGTTTGTCATTACATCCGGTGATGAAGTAGTACTTGATCGATCTCGCACTGAACTTCGCACTATTTGGGCAGAAACTACGCACAAGATGCAAGCGCTGCGTGATAACCCAGCGTGTGCTGACCAAGAGTTTGCAGCTAAGCAAGATGACAATGATCCTGGCTTGAATGTGTCTTTAAGCTATGATGTTAACCAAGACATAGCAGCTCCTTACATTGCTATAGGCGCTCGGCCTAAAATGGCCATCTTGCGCGAGCAAGGGGTGAACTCTCATGTTGAAATGGCCGCAGCTTTTGATAGAGCTGGCTTTGACGCTGCCGATATTCATATGAGCGACATCTTGACAGGTCAAGCAGCGCTGGGTGAATACCACGGCCTTGTGGCGTGTGGCGGCTTCTCATACGGTGACGTATTAGGCGCAGGTGAAGGCTGGGCGAAGTCTATCTTGTTTAACGATGCGGCTCGTGAGCAATTTGAAGCCTTCTTTACCCGTGAAAATACCTTCTCACTAGGTGTATGTAACGGCTGTCAGATGTTGTCGAACCTTAAGAGTTTGATCCCGGGTGCAGAGCTGTGGCCGAGGTTTGTTCGCAATGAATCAGAGCGTTTTGAAGCGCGCTTTAGCTTAGTTGAAGTGCAAAAATCTGACTCTGTCTTCTTTGATGGCATGGCAGGCTCTCGCATGCCAATCGCGGTTTCACACGGTGAAGGACGAGTGGAAGTAACTGGTAGCGATCACCTTGCGGCAATCGAGCAATCAGGCACAGTAGCGGTTCGTTATGTCGACAACTTTGGCAAACCGACTCAGCAGTACCCGAATAACCCCAATGGTTCGCCAAATGCCATCACAGGTTTAACCACTCAAGATGGCCGTGTCACTATTATGATGCCGCACCCTGAGCGTGTTTTCCGCACTGTGGCGAACTCATGGGCGCCAGAAGGTTGGGGTGAAAATGGCGCTTGGATGCGTATGTTCCAAAATGCGCGCAAAAACCTTGGCTAACTGAGTAAGGTTTAAAATCACAAACTCTAAGCGCAGGTCATTGGCCTGCGCTTTATTTTTTGTTTCATTAAATGTCGGTGATTAGGAAAACAACTTGTTTTTGATATAGTAAGCAGGTTAATACGCTAAGGAAAATCAATGAGCCTAGAAAATTTTGAGACCATGGATACCTTTATCCTACTAAGTATGGTTAACATGAAACTTCGCGATGAATTTGGCGATTTAGACAGCTTGGTCACATTCTATGATATCGATAAAACCAAGCTGGTGGAAAAGCTTGCCAAAGCGGGGTTTGAATATTTAGCCGAAGCCAAGCAGTTTCGCTAAGCCTTTAGCCGCCTTTAATGGCGGCTGCCTAAATCTTCATCTTGTGCTTGCCCTTGTATCATTCGAGTCAGCTCCTGACAGCGCACAATTTTTCCCTCAAAAAGAGTGAAGTGGGCAATTACCTCAAACTTGACACTATCTCCATCCGCCTTATCGGCAGAGACTTGGTGGTGAGTAAACACATGCTCCCCTTCGGCTGCGCAGGCAAGTATAGACACGCGCCTATTTTTTGTGTCTTCTTTCAGCTTAGCCACATGTGCGACAAATTCGGCGTAGCCTAACTCCAAACCATTGACGGTTTGTCGATAACTGGGCGCAAAGTATTGCTCAATTTCAGCTACATCAAATTCTGGGTTGGTCAGCAGCACTTGCAGCGCATTTAAAGCGATTGTTTGGTTGTCCATGCGTTTTCTCCTCATCGTTATGGATGGGATACAGATTAGCGAAACAATCACTGGCAAGATTTCGATATTAAGACAACAAGTTTACTTATTCGGCCAAGGTATAGTGGGGAAAAAATTGTGATGTTTGGCCATTCCAAATGAAGTATTAGATAGAAAATTCTCTTATTTAAGATCGCTACAATGTAAGCGCCTGAAGCAATAAATAAAAGCAATAAATTTATTGTGAGCAATCTCTAATCATAAAATTGATTTATTGAATGTATATAAATGTAAATTACAATCCCAGTCTGGTAATTATTGTGTCAATTTATCTACTGATACAGAGCAAGTTGATGGCGGTGTCGGCCATCGTATACGGAGTGGGAAATGGCGAAAAAGCCTTACCTAATAGCAATGGTTGCACTGGTACTTTCTGGTGTAGCGATCTTTTTTCTTTCAGCACCTAGCCCAGAGCCAAAGCCTCTTGAACAAGATATACCTGTCGAGGCTAATGTATCCGGCTTGCCTTCGGTGACATTGAGCAGTGAAGCTAATTTCCCTTCTCCGGTTATTGCGCTTGCGCAAACCCTTGCTCATGGCATGGTGGAAGTGGAAAAGACCAAGCTGCCATTACTCAGTGGCGAGTTAAACCAATTTTCACAAACTAACATCGCCGAGGACTATGCCTCACCCCAAGAGTTAGAAGACTTAAAGCAGCGGCTAAACAAGCTGCCCTCTTCGAAGCCATAACAATTGCACCAAGTGAAAATCACATCAAGAAAATTAAACCAAGGCTGAGCAAAGACTTAGCTACAACCTATTTAGAATAATTAGCAGTGGCATCTATGAAATCAATCCGTTTGACGCGCGCTTTGCGTTTGTCTCTTACCAGCTTGTGTCTCGGAAGCATGGCTTCTTCGGCATTCGCGCTGACCTCCGGTGCGGGAAAAAGCATCGAATTATCTGGTGAGTTTGCCGCCTCTGGTGGTGAGGCAACTTATTCCCTTCCTTTGTCTGTCTCGCCGGGTCGAGCAGGGCATCAACCTTCTTTAAGCCTTGAATACCGCAGTGACTCACCCAATGGCATGTTAGGTATGGGCTGGAGCATTGGCGGCGTGTCGGCCATTTCTCGTTGTGGTCAAAACCTTAATAAAGATGGTCGTTGGGGTGGGGTGCGTTTTAATGGTGATGATAGATATTGTCTTGATGGCAAGCGCTTAATTGCCGTGTCTGGTCGTGATGGTGAAAACTTAACCGAATACCGACTGGAAAATAATGGCTACTCGAAAATTGTCTCCTTTGGCCGCGCGGGCAATGGCCCTGCCAGCTTTAAAATCTGGTACAAAGATGGCTCGGTATACGAATACGGCGTGACTCAAGATGCCCGTGTTGAGCTACCTGCTCAGGCACATGCCTACAAATGGGCGCTGAATAAAATTACCGACAGCAGCAAGCAAAATCATATTAATTTTGTTTACAGTGAAGATAATGCGGCGGGCAAACATAAGCTAGCAGAGATTAATTATGTAGGCGGTAAGGTAAAGTTTGTTTATGAATCTAGGAGTGATCAAGTCTCACAGTATCTATTTGGCGGCTTGCTCAGGCGCAATGAGCGTCTGAAGACAATCAGTACATTTGATGCTAATGATATTCAAATCGGCAGTTATAACCTTAACTACCAATATTCAACGACTTCATCTCGAAGCCTAGTAAATAAAATAGACTATTGCAGCAATGGCCAGTGCAGTACAGAGGTTAAGTTTACTTGGAATCATACGGATCCGAATACAAAGCGTTCTAAAAAACTTGATTATCGCTATAGTGATAATCGCGGTTCACCATACTCAAAAACTTATGAATTTAGCTCTGTTAATTTTTGGGACATAGATAGAAATGGGGTAAGTGAACACTATGGCAACCTAGTGAATGCTCCTAAAACATTTTCTGTTGGGTCAGGTAGAAAACGAGACTATGGGCCAACATTGTCTGTTGGGCTAGATAAAAAACGAGGCTTTGGGCCATATACTTTATCGGGCACTTGATAAACCAGTACTGGCTTATCTTGATAATCGTAAACCAGGTATGAAGGATAAAAATACTATTCGTTCGTACATGCCCAATGTAGATGGTGTTTTCTCACTCTACTTTTCGGACCAAACTCCCGTTGACCTTAATGGTGATGGTAAGCAAACGCTTATTTATCCCCCCGTAATGTTAAATGCTCGATCTTCCTCACGGAGGTTCTCACCTATCCTTGGTGTGACTGATATAGATAATGATGGTAAAGATGATTACTACCTCATAGCGAGTAATGGGCGTGATATTCAGTTTCATCTTTCTAGCAAAGGCCATCGCCCATTTAAGATCAAAGGAAACGGTTCGTTCGAGATAGATGATCTAAATAATGATGGTTATAAAGATTTAGTTATTGTACAAAAAAATAATGCTCGTCATGTAGGTGTTCGAAGTTACCTTTTCGATGGTCATAGATTTGTGAGTCATAGTAGGATTTCCAATTTGGATAGTCGTGGCTCTGGCTCTGTATTAAAGGTTGTTGATTTTGATAACGATGGTTATCCAGAAGTTAATATTGCTGGTGACTTTTACAAAAATCGATTTGGTCGTATAGATTTTTCTACACGATTAGGCTCTCACACTCTAGGTATTCAACAGTCACTTGATTATAACTCTGATGGTCATATGGACTTTGTAAGACAAGATAATGAAAAGGTATATCTTGTCTCTTCAAGCCCTTACCCAACTGACAAAGTAGCAAAGATTGAAGAACTAGCCGTTGAATACAGTGTTACTTATAAAGTCGCAACCGATACGAGTGTGCATACACAGGAACGTTATTACCAGTTCCCTTTTGCAAATACTACACCGACTGCGTACCTTGTCTCCAAAGTAACCAAGCAACCGAAAGGTTACGCGCCAATTACTTATGACTACCACTATTCTGGTGCAAAGAGTCACCTAAAAGGAGGTGGCTTCCTTGGTTTTAAAACCATTACAGAAACCGAAACCGCCGATGTGGTAACTGTGACCAAAACCTCTTATGCACAGCAACCTCTGGCGTTAAAAGGCAAGATTTCTTCTCTTGAATTAAGCAAAAATGGGCATAAAGTTTCTCATATTGATTATCAATACAAGGTCAACACACGCCGCGGCTATAATGCTAACTATTATCAGGTTTATGCCCAAAATGAAGTAAGAAAGGAGTTCTCACTTGGCAGTGATACGGTTGAGAAGCAAGAGTCGATAACTCGAACGTCGGACAGCTTTGGTAACTTGATGGAAGAGACCAAAGTGATATCCAGTGAACTAGAAGGCGCTGGTCAGTTTACCAGTCATTTTCAGTTTGAATATGTATCGGAAGGACTGAACCAAAACCACTATATCTATGATATTACCAGTGTCAGTAATATTGATAATCTAGATCAGACGCTTAAAAACTTTAAAGCGGGGATGACGCGTTACTGTGGTACTAATGGCGAAGTGTTTTTCTCACCCAACGATCATTTTGTTCTCATTCATGGTGAAGTCGATATCCCCATAGTATTAGAGCGCTACAACCACTATTTCAAATACCAAACCAATTCCTACAATGTCGATCTTGATGGTCTAACCATTTATCAAGGCCAACTCGTCAATAGTAATGCCGGTGAGTTTGCATCCGCCAATGTGAGGGCTTGCGGCAGTTATTCATACAAAGACTACGATGGAGACGGTAATATGGAGTTTACCACTGCAAACCGCACCCGAGTCGAGTCTGTGGGCCAAACGGGTAATAATTATTGGAAAATAGGCGCAATAAAGCGAGCCATATCAACCATTGTTGATAATAGCACTGACTTAAAGCGCACGGTTGCCAATGACTATGCGTACAATGCCTCAGGCTTTATGATTTCTGATCGTATGAGCAGCTCTGATTATGATTCTAATGGTGAAGTTGCTCAGTCGGCTAAGTTTGTCACCCAGCATTATGGTTATGATAATTGGGGTAATGTCACCAGTGAAAGTATCGAAGGTACGGATTTAAAACGCCGCGAGCAAAGCACCACATTTGATAGCCAAGGGCTGTTTGCTATTGCTGATACTAACGCCGAAGGTCATCGCAGCCGAGTTAAGTACGATGCGCAGGGCCGACTGGTTCGAACCATTAGCGCACTTAAAAATCGCACCAGCGAATTTAGCTATGATGTGTTTGGCCGCTTAAAAACTGAGACTTTACCTGGTAAAGGCAATGTTAACCGGAGCGAATATCAAATTGGCGGCGCATGTGGCCAATACGCTACCGAGCAAACCGTAAGCTGCGTCACCACCACGCTGGGCGCAGGTGGTCAGGTGATTACCCTATTTGACTACGCAGGCCGTGAGGTTCGCAAGCTACATACTGGCTTTAGTGGCCAGTTGGTGGTAGTCGATACCAAGTGGGACAGAAATGGGCGCAAACTTAGTGTTACTCGCCCGCAGTATGCTCACCTTACTGAGCCAGCGCCTAAAGTTACGTTTGGTTACGATGCGCTTAATCGTGAAATTAGTAAGCAAGAGCCAGCAGCAGGTGGCGGCATTGCTGGCTTTACTACGCGTTATCAAGGCTATAAAACCAGCGTCAAAGACGCGCGCGGTTTTACCCACAGCACCATAACCAACGTGATGGGCCATATTCTGCGCAAAGAAGAGCCAGACAGCGCTTATCAAACCTATTTGTACTATCCAGATGGCAAGCTTAAATCCAGCACAGATTCGGCTGGTAACACAACCCATATTCGCTACGACAACTTAGGCCATCGCCGCTATCTTGATGACCCAGATATGGGCAAATGGGATTATGTCTATAACGCCGCTGGTGAGCTGATTTATAAGCGCGACGCCAACGGAACAGTCACCACAACCGAGTACGATGATTTGGGCCGTAAAACCAAACAGGTTGAAGCGGGTAAAGTGTCGACCTGGCGCTATGACGAGCGCGGCGCGCTGGGTACTTTGTCAGGGTTTGCCGGTAATGGCAGTGAGACGGATTACTACTACAATGCGTCGGGTTTAAGTGAAGAAGTTTCGGTTAAAGTAAAAGGTGAAGTCTTTAGCACCTTCTATTACTACGATGACTTTGAACGCGTGACGCGCGAAGTACGCCCGAATGGCGCGGCGACCACCTTGGCGGACGCGGCAAAACAGCTAAGCTCGGCCAATAAAAAAGACCGACTAGCGGTTGAGTATGTGTATAACCCTTATGGCTATCAATCTGCGGTGCGCAGCCCAAAAACCTACGCCGATGAAGTCTTTACCAGCAGTAAGTTCCGCGACGATATCGCCAAGCTACTTGATGCTGCCAAGCAGCAAGCCGCGCAATATTTAGCCAAAGCCGAGCGCTACTCTCAGCAAACCTCGTTTTTTAGCGATAAAGCGGCGCAATACAATGCTAAAACCGTTAATGTTCATACTTTAGATGCCAGCTCGCTAGCGCTACTTAAAGACGGTTATCGCTACAAGCAGTGGTGTAATGAGCAAGGGGAGTGTTATTTAAGGCCTGGTGCTTGGGTGATGCTGCATGATGATGTCACCATTCCCATTGATGTTACCTTGGAAGGGGCGATCTATCGTTTAAATACCGCGCTGGCTAATCGCACTGGCAATGGCACTCGTTACTACAATGCCACGGTTCACCCTGTACCAGAAAGTGAGTTTAATGGGCAAAACCTAAGCTCTGCACATGATTATTTGCTAACCGATTACGACGGTAATGGCGTAAAAGACTTGATGAGTAATCAAGATATCTACATCGCCGAGGCTGATGCCAGTACCCGTGAAGAGCTGCTGTTTAGCGCCGATGATTTAGAAAAAGCGGCGGTTGTGGCGAGCTCGCGTTATAAATTCTACACCGACTTGGCCCGTGAGTTGATTGAGCTTTCTGAGCAAGTGGCGAGGTTAAGCGGTCAATACTGTCAATATGCTAACCAGCTGGGTGGCAATCAAATTGATAGTGCGAAACGTTCTAGTTGCCAAAACAGCCAGCAATCAAGTCAAGCCGATCACCTTAACTTGATTTTGACTCAGTCACAGTTGGCCGATTCAACCCAAAACAAAGCCTATGTGTATTACTGGCAAAGGCGAGAAACCGATGCTTACGATCATACCCTTGCGGAAACCTTGGGTAATGGTTTAGTTAATACCTACAGCCATGATGCCAATACGGGGCGACCTAACTATATTACCACCCATAAAGCGAGCGTGTTGTTTGACCCAAGCATTCGCCAAAGCACAGCGAAAGGGCGCAATATACGCTTTATCCAATATCGTTATGATAATCATAATAATGTCACCTACCGCTACGATGAAAGCTTAGGTATTACCGATACTTGGCAATATGATGGGCTTGACCGCGTGGTGCACAATAAAGTCTCACTGGCTAGCAAAGACAGACATGGACTGAATAACCCAGATTTTGCTGGGCCGTTTAAATATCAATACGACAAACTCGGTAATATCAAATACAAGAGCGATATTGGCCGTTATGAGTACAGTGGCCGCAATGCTGGGCCTCATGCGGTGACTAAGGCTAATGGCCTACATTACCAATACGATGCTAATGGCAATATGCTAAGGGCTAGTGCGAGTGGCAGCGCGCAAAATGAGCGTGAGCTGGAGTGGACGGCCTTTAACAAGCCAAGCAAGATAGTGCGTAACGGTAAAACGGTGGAATTTTTCTACGACGCCAACCATAACCGCTACCTAAAGAAAAACAGCGATGGCATCGAAACCTTCTACTTTGGTAAGAGTTACGAGCGCATTACCGATAGCAATACAGGGATCACTCAGCACAAACACTTTGTGTACGCCGATGGCAAGTTAATTGCGCTTAATACCCAAAGTATGGATGCCAATAACCAGCTAAAAGATAAGCAAATCCGTTATTTACACTATGATACGCTTAACTCGGTCGATATGATCACCGATGGTTACGGCAATGTGGTTGAGCGCCGCAGCTACGACACTTGGGGCAAGCAGCGCAAAGTGACTTGGCGTGAAGAGGGCCCGCAAGATGTGGTGCAGTCGGTGATCACCAACCGTGGTTATACTGGCCATGAAGAGATCACTGAAGTCGGTCTGGTGCATATGAATGGCCGAGTCTATGACCAAGAGCTAGGGCGCTTTATTAGTGCCGACCCATTGGTGCAGGCGCCTTATGAAACCAATAGCTTTAATCGTTATTCTTATGTATGGAACAACCCGCTGAAATTCACTGACCCTACGGGTTTCAAAACATATGAATACTCGCGTCATAAGGAATACTCTAATGGTTCGGGTGCAAGAAAACGTAAAGATAATGGTAAAGACTCGTATATTGATGCCAAGGATAAATTCGCTCCTGATGCACAAAAAACAAGCCGGAAAGAAAATGATAGTAATGTGACAGACACGGTTCGTGTTAAAGATGGAAGTTGGCAGCATGAAGAATACCGAAATGGTAAAATTGAGCCTCGAGATGATAGTATTCCTGGCAGGTATCAACGAGTTGATGTTATACAGATTTCGAAGAGGGTCAGTGAGAGTTTAGCCACTACAACCAAGCCTGCTGATGGTTCCATTGATGATGGTTTTAATAAATTTGTAGATGCAGGCCAGATCCTAACTAAAACACCTCAAACAAAGATTGCTGTAGAAGCTGCAAGGGCGGGTGTAAACCACTCCAACCGAGAAACGTATGTGGAAGAAACAGTTCGAACAACAACTTATAGCACTACTAAACAAGAGGCCTTACTCGATACAAAAACAGGAAAGCTACACCGTATGGGGGATAAAAAAGATCATAGTTTGAAAGTAGAAGTGCGAAAGTCAGAAGGTAAAGAGTCTGTAGATAAGCCTGCTGGCACACCAGAATCAGAGAAAAAAATATTATGAGAAATATGCAATTACTTATTTTCGTTATCTTAAATTTAATTTTATCAACATTGCCCGTAAAAGCAGCGATGAAGAAAGTTAATCTCGAAGAGACAGGTATTGAAGAGTTCTTTCCTGCTTGTACGGAAAAACCTGATGCCATCTGTGTAAAAACAATTCAAGTTGGAGAAGAGAACCAAGTATTTATATCTATTTTTGTTGATATTGATGCAATGTCTCAGTTTGACGGGGATGGTACTTCTGAAAAAATAGATGGTGTTTTAGGTGGTATGAGTCTTTTCTTAGCACTATTTAACCCAAGACACCCGAAACCTCCAGGTGCCGCTAATGATTATGTTAAACTTAATTTAGATGGTGGGAATTCAGAAAATATTGTGATTTTAGCAGAGGCGAATCTGAATAAGGAGAAATACTCTGGATTTGCATTTCTTCGTAGTGATAATAGGCGTGTTATGAGAGTAAGTGAAGCTAAGTTAAGCCCTATCGATTTATACAAAGAAGGAAAAGCTAAGTATAAATAAAACACTCAAAAATAATAAACTCAGGCCTTACTTTCACTTTTATTTACACTGAAGGTAAGGGTTTTTATATTTAACTAGATCAGACTGAGTTTTACGACGAGACCATTATTAAAAATACCTAAATGGGGTCAGGTCTTGCCTTTTACCCCTTTATTTGAATTTGAGGTAAGGCAGTTTAGTTAATAGGTTAAGTGTTTTTCACGGAGGAAAAATGAGCAGACCATTAAGGGTTGAATTTGCTGGTGCGTTATATCATGTGACGTCTCGTGGTAATGCACGGCAACCTATATATCTAGACGAGCAAGACTTTACTTTGTTTATGGAGGTATTGGCAGATACCTGCCAGTAAGCAAAGAAACGTAAACGGGGTCAGGTCTTGCCTTTTGCCCCCTTTATTTGAATTTGAGGTAAGGCAGTTTAGTTAATAGGTTAAGTGTTTTTCAGGGAGGAAAAATGAGTAACGATTACCTTGTTCAAGGGCCGAAATAAAAGGATAAACGAGGTCATAGAGTAAACGGGCTTATATATGTCAGCCTCGTATTGTAGTAGCGTGTTTTTATTTATTATTAGGAGATTTTAATGAAGTATTCAGGGTTCTTTTTTTTACTAGCATTGAGCACATTTAGCAGCATTGCAGGTAGTTGTAAAAACTGTAAAGTGGCATCTATTGGTACTGGGCCTTACTACGGCGAGAAATGTATCGATACCAATGATTGTGCCGTCGTAAAGGTAAGTGGTGGAAATTTAACGAGAGCTAGCTGCAATAACTATACAGCGTGGCATTATGTCCTAGATTTATCCACTGAAACAGGAAAGGCTGCCTATTCACAATTAACGGTTGCCTATACAACCGGTGCACTTGTGACAATTCACGGTCGCGATAGTTGTGAATCGTATAAATCTAGTGGAGGTATAGAAGACTTTCTTTACATGTATTACACACAATAAACGCACATACATACATACATAAACGGGGTCAGGTCTTGCCTTTTGCCCCCTTTATTTGAATTTGAGGTAAGGCAGTTTAGTTAATAGGTTAAGTGTTTTTCAGGGAGGAAAAATGAGTACTTTACTTTATTTATAGAGGTATTGGCAGATACCTGCCAGCGCTTTAATTGGGTGGTTCATAGCTATTGTTTAATGACAAATCATTATCACTTGCTACTAGAAACGCCCGATGGAAATTTAAGTCAGGGAATGCGCCAACTTAATGGTGTTTACACACAAAAATTTAATCGAAAACATCGGCGAGTAGGGCATTTATATCAGGGTAGATATAAAGCAATACTGGTTGATAAAGAAGAGTATTTGCTGGAAGTAGGTCGTTATATCTTACTTAATCCAGTACGAGCTGGAATGGTTGATGCTCCAAACGAGTATGAATGGAGTAGCTGGCACAATACAGTCGGTGACAAGGAAGCTCCAGACTGGTTAGCAATAGACCAAACATTGCTCTCGTTCAGTCACAATAGAGCGGTTGCCAAGCAAAAATACCAACAATTTGTTTTAGAGGGGGTTGGTAAGGGGTTATGGCAGCAGTTGAAACAACAGGTGTATTTAGGTAGTGATGAGTTTGTAAGCCAACATCTGCCGACAAGAGATTTAGAAGTTGGAGATATGCAAGAAATTCCTGCTAAACAACGACGATCTAAGCCATTGCCGCTTGAAGAATATGAACGATTGGAGGCTGATAGAAATAGTGCAATAGTGGCAGCGTTTATGAGTGGTGGTTATACCCAAAAGCAAATAGGTGATTACTTTGGAGTACATTATTCACGAGTTAGTCGTATTGTAGCAAAAAGCAAGACCTGACCCCTTTTGGGTTAACTGACCCCTTTTGGGTTAGTTTGAGCAATCTCTAATCATAAAATTGATTTATTGAATGTATATAAATGTAAATTACAATCCCAGTCTGGTAATTATTGTGTCAATTTATCTACTGAATGAGTAAATGTTAGAAGTTAGTACTGGGTATTATGTGCTTTTGAGCTTGGGGTTCATAATCACTCCCCATATCATGTCTAGATTTTTTGAAGGAAGCTTTATTTATCACATTTTATGTAACTGTATTGTATACCCGTTACTGATTTTTGTCACTTGGGATATGTTTGCATATGAAGGTGAACTTAAAATAATTTCAATCTCTGGGAATAGGGAAGTTAACGAGATTATTGGTTTTTTTTCTTTCATATTAATGGTTTTTTCAAGTGTTATAGCAACTTATAAAGATGCTAAAAAAATGCAAGCAAAGAGATTTAAATAATGTAAGAAATAAACACTCAGGTCTACTCCCCACCTTTTTTTCATTGAAGATAAGGATAAAGATATATGAATTCAGGAGCACATCAAGCATTACAGAAGCTCAGTAAAGATATACTAAAATTAAACTACAAGGGTTCTGCTATCTTTTGTGGGTACAAATATTATATACCTAAAAGCTGGGTGAAATCACAAGGACTTTCTGTGATGATATCTTTAGAAGGAGCTAGCGAGTTTCTCGGTGATTTTTTTGAAATATTCAATGAAACGTATAATGAGAAATTTTATTTTTTTCCCGAGCCGAATGACAGCGATGGCAATAGTACCGAAGTACTACCTTTTTATTTTACCGATGAGGTTATGTATAACGAATCTTATTATGATCTTTCAGGTGTTTTATTGAATAGCTTTTTAGTTTTTAATCAAAGTCTAGATACTATATTTTATGTGGCTTCAGATGATATGTTATTCGCGTTCGGAGATTTGGATAGATTGGAACGTATATTTGAATGCTCGTTAGAAGATAACAAGGAAGACATGATTAATTATGTTGAAAATGACGATAGCGAATTTTTCTGTGCTGATTATTACTGGGGGCCATACTGGAAATCATAACGGCCCTAAACGGGACCATATATGCCTCCTTTTTTCTCAGAGAAAAAATATTATGAAAAATATGCAATCAGTTGTTTTTGTAATCTTATTTGTGATTTTTTCAATCGTACCTGTAAAGGCAGCGATGAAGAAAGTTAATTTTGAAGAAACAGGTATTGAAGAGTTCTTTCCTGCTTGTACGGAAAAACGTGATGCCATCTGTGTAAAAACAATTCAAGTTGGAGAAGAGAACCAAGTATTTATATCTATTTTTATTGATATTGATGCAATACCTCAGTTTGACGGGGATGATACTTCTGCCAAAATGAATGGTGTTTCAGGTGGTATGAGTCTTTCTTTAGCACTATTTAACTCAAGACACCCGAAACCACCAGGTGCCGCTAATGACTATGTTAAGCTGAATTTAGATGGTGGAAATTCAGAAAATATTGTTATTTTAGCAGAGGCAATTCTGAATAAGGAGAAATACTCTGGATTTGCATTTCTTCGTAGTGATAATAGGCGTGTTATGGCAGTAATTGAAACTAAATTAAGCCCTATCGATTTATACAAAGAAGGAAAAGCTAAGTATAAATAAAACACTCAAAAATAATAAAATCAGGCCTTACTTTCCCTTTTATTTACACTGAAGGTAAGGGTTTTTTATATTTAACTAGATCAGACTGAATTTTACGACGAGACCATTATTAACTATACAATCAAAGGAATAAAAATATGACTATTGCTAAATTATTTAGCTTTTTATGTCCTTTTGTGGCATGTACTGCCGTAAGTTCCTCTCTGGAGGAAGTGGATATTGCTAAATCAGGAATTGGCGCATATGTAAATATCTGTAGTATTGATGATGCCCCTATTTGTTTTGAAAGTATTAAAATAGATGATAAAAATAAAGTTTTCCTTTCGGTCTTGGCTGATTTTGATTCTATTGAGGAGTATAAAGGGGATGATACTTCTCAGAAGGTAGATGGTGCAATCGTAGTTATGAAGTACTTTTTAGCCATTTTTAATACTAGGTATGCCAAAAAATTAAATGCTTCCTCTGAAGAGTTTAAAGTTAACTTTTATGGAGGAAACCCTGACGACGTTATCATTTTAATGCAATCTAAGATAAATAGCTGGAATTACGTAAGTTATGCTTTAATAGATGACAATGATAATCTTGACTTAATGATCTCACAAAAGGAAGTTGATGTAGAAAATTACTATATTGATGAAGTTTATGTGAATAAGAGCAAGCAAGAGAAACTGAAGAAGGAATTAATTAAATAAAAAAGAATTGATCCTATTCTATGTTTGGTTTGGATATAAAGGCTTCGTATGCTAGAAGAAAAAATCATAGGTGCATTCGGTATTATCTTGATGTTACTAACAATGGTAACCACAGTTTATACATTATTATTGCTATTTATGTGCTTTTACTGTTTGTTCTGCAATAGAAAAAAGCTATTTAGTAATATGCTAAGGTTTATATTTTGTCTTTCTATATCAATGTCATCATTCTTTTTTATGTATTATAATTCAGATATGTTAAATTATGAGATGGTAGAAAGTACGGCCATAGAAAAATGAAAAACACAACTTCACTCCTAATGAAAATTTTACAATTAGCAATCTTGTCTTTTATCGGAGCAATTTTTGGGGATATAATAAGATCTCTTTATTTCCCTGAATCATACACAAATCAGTCTATCTCTGTTGTATTTGTTTGCATAATTACTATTGCTATCATTGTTATGCTTATTCTACCCACAGTAATTTCACTTCGGACTAAAGGGTTAGCGAATAGAAAGACAATTATATGTCTTTCGTTGATGCTTCCAATTTTTGGTGGTTTTTTTTCTTATTTTTTACTAAGAAATCATTATAAATCTATGGATAATAATGAATCAATCATTTCGCACCGATGTTGAAATAGAAAAAAGGAATAGAGAGGAAGAAAAATTATAATTTCATGAAGAAATTTAACCTAAAAAAGCAAAATCTGTTCCCTGTTGGTACTTACTCTAGGTGGAAGGATATTCAATATGAAGAAGTACATGTTTATTTTCCTTTGTATAATTAGTAATGTCGGCTATTGTCAAGATAGTGTTATAGATATTTTTAGAACAATTTCATTAGAGAAAAATAATATTGTATCTCAAAGTGAAATGTCAGAATTTATTTTTGGTGTTAGACGTGATTTAAGTGAAGTAAAAGAAATTGATAAGGTTTTGAACGAAATATACCTTAGTGATTATAATTACAATGATATTATTTATTTTAAATCTTGTTTGAATTCTGAAAAAAACAGGTTTATTAATAGAAACAAAGATATATTTATTTTGGCATCCATTGGTAGGATGGAAATTAAAGAAATGAATAGAAGTGAAATAGATAGTATATTAAAAAACATTAATAATATAGAACTTTCAGAAGACAGAATAAAAATGGTTGAGTTAGTTAATGCAAATAAGATTTTTAGGGATAATTGGTCAGTAGAAAAGCTAAAAAAAATGTATGATTACTATGGATATGATTATCTAATAATAAAAAGAGAAATAATGTCATCTCTCCACTTTATTGGTTCAGATCTTTCTTTGAAAGCTATAGATGAAATTAAGAGTAAGAATGATAATGAAATTATAAAAAATGATATAGATAACCTTTTGTATTAAAACATAAAAACTATGGCCTTATCCTCCCTCATCTCTATGACCAATCGTTTATTAAAACTTGGTAAGTAAGTTAAAACGTCCAAGCTTCAGCTAGGGCACCTGTTATAGCCTAACTCATCAATTTTCTTCTCAAAACTTAGCGGCTTTGAGGGAAAACTCAGCAGTATTTAGAGTTATGGTGAATAGGTGATGGTGAAGAAAAAAATACTGACTGTCTTTGGTACTCGTCCAGAGGCGATTAAAATGGCACCTTTGGTCGATGCGCTGGCCAAAGATAAGCGTTTTGAAGCAAAATGCTGCGTGACCGCGCAGCATCGAGAAATGCTTGATCAAGTGCTTGAGGTGTTCTCAATTACGCCCGATTACGATTTAAATGTGATGCAGCAGGGGCAAAACCTGAATCAGGTAACTGCGCGTATTGTGGTTGAATTAAAGCCGATATTAAAAGCCTTTAAGCCAGATGTGGTTTTGGTTCATGGTGATACGGCCACTACGTTTGCTGCGAGCTTAGCCGCTTTTTATGAAAAAATTGCCATTGGTCATATTGAGGCAGGCCTTAGAACCGGCGATCTTTATTCGCCGTGGCCAGAAGAAGCCAACAGGCGACTCACCGGCGTATTTGCCCATTATCACTTTGCGCCAACCGAGACATCAAAAGCCAACTTAGTGGCAGAAAATGTCCCACAAAAGCGAATTTGTGTCACGGGTAATACGGTGATTGATGCTTTGTATCTTATCAAAGATAAAATCGCTTCCGATGCCAAGCTTAGCGCCAATCTTAAAAGCCAGTTCCATTTTATAAATCCAGATAACAAGCTTGTTTTGGTCACAGGGCACAGAAGAGAAAGCTTTGGCGCTGGCTTTGAAAATATCTGTCAAGCGCTAGCGGTTGTGGCTAGGGCTCATCCCAAAACGCAAATTGTTTACCCTGTGCATTTAAACCCTAATGTGCAAGAGCCAGTGCATCGCTTGCTGGGAGGTATTGAAAACATCTTATTGATTGAACCTTTAGACTATCTGCCTTTTGTTTATCTAATGGATAAAGCCGATATTATTTTGACCGATTCAGGAGGCATTCAAGAAGAAGCGCCTGCTTTGGGGAAACCCGTACTAGTGATGAGAGAGACCACTGAGCGCCCAGAAGCGATAGCAGCAGGCACGGTAAAATTGGTTGGTACTAAGATGCAAAGCATTGTGGAGCAGCTTGATACATTGCTTAGCGATCAAGAGGCCTATAAAGCCATGAGTCTTGCTCATAATCCTTATGGCGATGGTAAAGCGTGCGCGAGAATATTGGCGAAATTGGCTGATTAGAAATGTGAGTGCTTACTCACTTTTTGAGTGTTTGGACGACGTAATTTATATAAATCAAATCATTGCCAAAAATCACTCACCCCAGATACACCATAGGCGCCGTGCTGTTGCGCCGCGGTGAGATCATCAGCGCCTACTCCGCCTAGAGCAAAGACAGGCATGGTGGCTAGCTTGGCAAGCTTGGAGAAACCTTGCCAACCAATGGTGGCTGCTTCTGGGTGGCAACTGGCAATATGAACTGGAGAAAGGGTGACAAAGTCACATTTTATGCGGTTGGCAATCTCTAGTTCAGCTTGATTGTGACATGAGGCGGCAATATAACGCGCTCCTGCTTTCTTGATATCTTGGATGAGCGCATAATCTTGAGCATCTATAGAGGTTAGGTGCACCCCATGAAACGGACCAAGTTGGCTGCCATCATAGGACGATGAGTTAATCAGCACGATACCAGTGAGTTTAGGACCAAGGATTTGTTTAAGGCTGGTTAGAGAGTGAGTTTTGGCTCGGATTTGACTCATTTCATTGGCGCGGTTTTTCTCCAGCATTTTTATGATGGTTTCTAAGTCTTCTTCATTACCCGTTATGGAGTACTTTCTTGGTAATTGGCTCAAGTTTTAGTCCTTATCAAGATACTGGTTCAGTCTGGTTAGCAAAGTACCATTAGAAAGCCTTGTGATAAAGCTCATCACTCATCTTCAAAATCTGAAATTAGCAGGTTTGCGGCGGCAAAAGCGGCTTTTTCACGTACCTCTTGAGGTAGGTCTGCTTGGGCGGCAATATCATTGAGTGCGCGTAAGGTGCAGCCAATCGCTTTTGGGATGTAAGCTTGGTCGCCGCTGCCTATTTGGGCGTAAAACTCTTTTACTAAATCACAGCATTCATATACTTTCATGGCTTAATTACTCTTTAGGCTTAGATCTTTTTTCAACCTAACTATAGTGATGACTTAGCGCCGGATCGGCTTTGATCTTGCGCAAATAGACGCGTGGTATGGCTACGTCGTGTCCATTTGGGCAGATGGTCTCAAAAACAGGCTTTATATTAGCAAAAAGCGTGAATTTACAAATAAATAACATATAGTGCTAGATTCATAATAAGGAGAATAAAAATGAAAAAAATATTACTGGTTTTAACGCTTTGTTTGTCGGCTATGGTTAGTGCATCAGAATCGGCATACCCTTGTCCTGAGGGAGAAGTATTACGCTGTCCTGCTACAGGGCCGGGCTGCTTTTGTATGGCTGAAAGCTAACTTCATCATTTTGATTATGTAACTTTAATAAGTGGGCGGTTCGGTAGCCAATGAAAACCGCCTAAATACCTTCGAAATTTTCTATTTTTCAATCCAAGTGTTCGTAATTCATATTATTATAATAAATTTTATTAATTTCTTATATGTTATTAATTTATCAAGTATCATGCATACCGCATTGCAGTGGGTAGTGCATAGTATGATGGATTACAAAATGAAAAAAATCTTATTTCCCTTATTAGTTTTAATGTTAACCCTAGGTGGATGTGCAACTGTACCAATGGCGTCAGTGGAAGAAGATGCAGCCGCAAAAGAATTTCCTGCACCACCAGAAGGTAAATCTGGTTTGTATATTTTTCGAGATGGTTATTTGGGTTCTGCCCTGAAAAAAACAATCAGTATTGATGGTGAAGAAATAGGTGAAACAGCACCAAGCGTCTTTTTCTACCGCATTGTTGATGCTGGAAAACACACACTTTCAACAGAATCTGAATTTAGCCCTAATGATTTGATCATAAAAACAGAATCTGGCAAAAACCATTTTGTTGAAAACTATATTAAACTTGGTGTTATTGTCGGTGGTGCCAATTTAGTTGAAGTTGATGAAAACGAAGGTAAAAGTCGAGTACGTAAGTTAAACCTAGCTAAATAATATTCCACTAAACAAAAAATGGGACCAAGCGGGTCCCATTTTTGGATCTGGTTGGGCAGAGTTAATGTTAGTTTTGCAATTGCAGTTCCAGTTGAGCGGTTAGCTCTGGCGCCAGCTTTAGCTGTTTGGCGAGCTCTTGAAGGTAAGCCTTCTCCATAAAATTTTGTTCGTCGATAACAATCAATGAAGCAAGATAGATTTCACTGGCTTGCTGCGGCGATTGCGCAAGTCTAGCAATCTCACTCGGGTCGAGTGGTTTGTTAAGCTCAGTGTGCATGAGAGATTGCAGCTGACTATCCGCACCTGCTTCTTTAAGCGTTGATTCAATGCGTTGCATCTCATCACCATCCACATGCCCATCGGCTTTGGCGGCGGCAATCATGGCTTTTAAAATCAGTTGTTGGTGTATTGCATCCTCACCGTCAAAGCTTTCATTGTTTCCAGCATCTGACTGTTTAGACTGCCAATTATTGTATGCTGAGTAAGCAAGAGCGCCAAGGGCTGCCGCTCCACCAATCTTGAGCGCATTCTTACCCACTTTTTTGCCAAGCTTTTTGGTCTTTTTTGAACCCATTAAAAGGCCGACAAGGCCACCGCCTACAGCGCCTGCGCCGAGTGTTTTTAATGAACCAGAGCTTGAGGCCTGCTGAACTTTTTGCTGGCCTTGACGAGCGAGATCTGAGTTTAATGCTTGGTTAAGTAAACTTTTTAAATCCATTCATGCCTCCTAGGTTTTAAGCAGTCTAGCTTAACGTATATGAATACAAGATTAATATAAATCTAGGAGCAAAAAAACGGGCTGAAGCCCGTTTTACTTTTTACTGAAAATCAATCTTGTGCGTGGCCATGAATACCAAGGAGCTTGCCATCTAAGTAGGCTTCTTTACCATCTTTCATGGTTAAGCGCTCTTCAACCAGCCATTGGACGACTAAAGGATAGATGTTGTGCTCTTGAACTTGGACACGTTTGGTGAGCGTTTCCACTGTATCATCTTCAAAGATAGGCACTTTAGCTTGAAGTATCACAGGCCCGCCATCGAGCTGCTCGGTCACAAAATGTACGCTGGTGCCATGCTCTTCATCACCGGCGTGAATCGCACGTTGATAAGTGTTTAGACCTGGATATTTAGGTAGTAGTGAGGGATGAATATTGATCATTCGCCCCATATAGTGGCGTACAAATTCACCACTTAGGATACGCATGTAACCAGCAAGAACAATCACATCTGGCTTGTATTCATCGATCTGCTTCATTAGCTCGCGGTCAAATGCATCACGCGTGTCGAATGAGTTTGGATCTAAAGAATGCGCTGCCGCGCCTGCGTTTTTGGCACGTTCTAAGCCATAAGCTGTTGCTTTATTTGAAAAAACAGCACTTACTCGGCCGGTTGTGATCTTATCTTCACAAGCATCAATGATCGCCTGTAAGTTCGAACCGTTTCCTGAAACTAAAACAACAATACTTTTCATCGTTTATCTGATCTCTACTTGTTCTTGGTTGGCTTGTGCATCCGCGATCTCGCCAATGACCCAAGCATTCTCACCTTCGGCTTGAAGAAGTTCAACCGCTGCTTGCGCTTGATCTTTTGGCAGAGCAACGATTAGTCCCACACCACAGTTGAAAGTACGATACATCTCATGAGTCGTAACATTGCCTTTTTCTTGTAGCCAGCCAAAAATACTTGGCCACTGCCAGCTGTTGCCATCGATGACTGCTTTGGTGCCCTCTGGTAAAACGCGTGGGATGTTTTCCCAAAAACCGCCACCAGTAATATGAGAAATGGCGTGAATATCATGCTTTTCGATCATTTTAAGTGCAGATTTGATGTAAATCTTCGTAGGTTCGAGAAGGTGCTCGCCTATGGTTTTGCCTTCTAGCTCTTGATTGGTATCTGCGCCAGACACTTCAATGATTTTACGGATCAGAGAGTAACCGTTTGAATGTGGACCACTTGAACCGACCGCAATAAGCGCATCACCAGCCGCCACTTTAGTGCCATCGATAATGTTGGCTTTTTCAACCACACCAACACAGAATCCAGCCACATCATAATCTTCGCCTTCATACATGCCGGGCATTTCAGCGGTTTCGCCACCGATTAGAGAACATCCAGCTTGGACACAGCCTTCAGCAATACCAGAGACAACGTCTGCTGCGGTATCGACATCCAATTTGCCTGTTGCGTAGTAGTCAAGGAAAAATAATGGTTCAGCACCTTGCACAATCAGATCATTAACGCACATAGCAACAAGATCGATGCCGATAGTGTCATGTTTGTTCATATCCAATGCAAGACGCAGTTTGGTTCCTACGCCATCTGTGCCGGAAACAAGTACAGGTTGCTTGTATTTAGTTGGTAATTCACACAGCGCACCAAAACCGCCAATGCCTCCCATGACTTCAGGGCGACGAGTACGTTTGACCGCCCCTTTGATGCGGTCAACTAGAGCGTTACCCGCGTCGATATCTACGCCAGCGTCTTTATAGCTAAGAGAAGTGTTATCAGCACTCACAAGCAAGTCCTCAGTTTTAATATTGGATATGAAATCGGCGCTATTCTAACAGTGGACAACACTATATGGCAAACGTTTGCGTGGCTTTTTCTTTTGTTCTAACTCAAGAATTACCCAGCGAAATCATTTATAATCCGCAGGTTTGTTTAAATTTTACCTAGATACTCGGAGATGGAAATGAAAGTTGTTGAAGTAAAACACCCTCTGGTTAAGCATAAAATCGGCCTGATGAGAGAAGGTGATATCAGTACAAAGCGTTTTCGTGAGCTTGCAACAGAAGTGGGCAGTTTGCTGACTTATGAAGCAACTTCAGACTTTGCAATGGAAAAAGTCACCATCGAGGGGTGGGATGGTCCGGTAGAAGTTGACCAAATTAAGGGTAAAAAAGTCACTGTAGTGCCTATTTTGCGCGCGGGTTTGGGCATGATGGATGGTGTGCTTGAGCATGTACCAAGCGCGCGCATCAGTGTGGTGGGTATTTACCGTGATGAAGAAACGCTTGAACCAGTGCCTTACTTTAACAAACTGGCTTCTAATATTGATGAGCGAATCGCTTTGGTAGTAGACCCTATGCTGGCAACAGGCGGCTCCATGATAGCGACCATTGATTTACTCAAAGAAAAGGGATGTAACCAGATTAAAGTATTAGTATTGGTTGCAGCACCTGAAGGCATTGAAGCGCTTGAAAAAGCTCACCCAGATGTTGAGCTTTACACTGCCGCTATCGATGAAAAACTTAACGATAAAGGTTATATCGTGCCAGGTTTAGGTGATGCTGGCGATAAGATTTTCGGCACTAAATAAATGTAAGTAAGTTAAACAAAAAGGGAGCCATGGCTCCCTTTTTACATCATTACTGTAATCTATTTACGCTATTACCAGCCTTTGACTACGCCGCCTTGGAAAATCTTATAGGCTGCGCTGTAGACTTCTTCAGTTTGGTAAGACTTGATGAAGTTCTGCACATTCTCAGCGTTGACATTGTCTTCGCGTGCTACCACTAGGTTCACGTATGGTGATTCTTTATCTTCAACAAATATGCCGTCTTTTTGCGGTGTTAACTTGATAGAGCTGGCATACGTTGTATTGATCACTGACAAAGCCACATCATCTAAAGAGCGCGGAAGCTGCGCTGCATCTAGCTCAACAAGAGTGACATTTTTTGGGTTTTCGGTAATATCGCGAACGGTTGCAAGTAGTCCAACACCTTCACGTAATTTAATAATGCCTTGCTGCTCGAGCAATAGTAATGAGCGGCCAAGGTTGGTTGGATCGTTAGGGACTGCGATACGATCGCCGTCAATAATTTCATCAACCGATTTCACTTTCTTAGAGTAGCCTGCGATAGGATAAACAAAGGTATTACCAGCAATTGATAGTTTGTAACCACGATCTTTGATTTGCTGATCTAAGTATGGTTTGTGCTGAAACGCGTTAACATCAATTGAGCCATCGTCTAGCGCAGCGTTAGGAGTAACATAGTCGCTAAAAGTGACCAGCTCTACATCAAGGCCATATTTTTCCTTAGCGACTTTTGCCGCGACTTCTGCAACTTGAGCTTCGGCACCAGCCATGACACCTACTTTTATTTTGTTTGCATTGTCTTGCTTGTCGCCACATCCTGCCAATATCAGCGCTGAGGCGGCGACAGCTGTTGTTAGTAGGCCTTTAATTCCAAATTTCATGACTTTACTCCTTAACTTCAATTCAAAAACTTCAATTCAAATATGGTTATCTATGATCGACACGGCGTACAAGTGCATCACCGATCGATTGAATAATCTGTACTAAAACAATCAACATAACGACAGTTACCGCCATGATCATCACATCATAGCGATGAAATCCATAGCGAATCGCTACATCACCAAGCCCACCACCACCGACGGTTCCTGCCATTGCTGAATAACTCACTAAAGTGACCAGTGTAATCGTGACTGAGTTAACTATAGTGGGCAGAGCTTCCGGTAGCAGTACTTTACTAATGATTTGTAAGGGAGTGGCCCCCATAGATTGAGCCGCTTCGACCAAACCTGTTGGCACTTCCAGTAATGCACTTTCAATCAGACGAGCAACAAACGGGATAGCCCCTATGGTAAGTGGGACAATAGCAGCTGTTGTGCCGATAAATGTACCAACCAGAATTTTTGTAACTGGAATAATGGCAACCATAAGTACAAGAAAGGGCACTGAGCGACCTATGTTTACGATAGCGCCTAGCAGACGGTTCAGTTTGGCATTTTCCAGTAATCCACCTTTTTTAGTGGTATGCAGGATAACGCCTAGTGGAATGCCGAGCGCAAAACCGACAATACCAGCAACGGCAACCATGTATAAAGTCTCACCCGTTGCATTGATTAAAAGCTGGCTATTTAGGTTTAGCCATTGTGACAGAGTTTCAAAGGACATAACCTAGCACCTCTACTTTTACATTGTGCGCGCGAAGAAATTCAATCGCAGCTTTATCATCGTTTTCATTGCCAAACAGTTCTGCGACCATCATGCCAAATTTAACCCCGCCAGCGTAATCAAGATCAGAGCTAAGAATACTGACATCAATATTGAATTTACGCGCGATTTGACTCATCACTGGTGCATCAACCGTCGCACCAGTAAACTCGAGGCGAACCAGCGGATAGCTACCTTCAACGCGAGTTGACTGAAGGCGTGCCTGATAATCTTCCGGTATTGAAAGATCAAGCGTTGAGCGGATAAATTCATGGGCGAGCTCAGTTTTCGGGTGAGCGAAGATCTCTCCCACAGAGCCACTTTCGACCAGCTCTCCGCCTCCGATAATCGCAACTTCATGGCAGATACTTTTGACCACATCCATTTCATGGGTTATCAGCAGCATGGTAATATTGAGCTTACGATTGATTTCTTTTAGCAGCTCTAAAATTGATTGAGTGGTGGCCGGATCAAGTGCGCTGGTGGCTTCATCACACAGTAACACCTTTGGATCGCTTGCCAGTGCTCTCGCAATAGCGACACGTTGTTTTTGACCGCCACTTAAATTTGCAGGGTAACTTTCATGCTTGTCGGCTAAGCCAACCAGTTTAAGCAGCTCAGAGACTTTATTTTTTATATGTGCTTTTTCTTTGCCAGCCAGCTCAAGTGGCAAGGCTACATTGTCAAATACTGTTCTTGATGAAAGCAGATTAAAATGCTGGAAAATCATACCGATATTGCGGCGTGTTTCACTCAGTTGCGATTTAGATAATTGTGTTAAATCGACGCCATCGACAACGATGGAGCCTGAAGTTGGTGCTTCCAACATATTAACGCAGCGAATCAGCGTACTTTTCCCTGCTCCTGATGAGCCAATTACACCAAATATGGTGCCTTGAGGTATATTAAGATTAATATCCTTTAAGGCATGTATTTCTTTGTTTCCTTGCAGAAATACTTTGTTCACTTGATTTATTTCAATCATCGAGAAATCCGCGCTCAGGTTAAGGTCAACTGACGTTTGAACATAGCTTATGTTCGAAAGGTAGCAAACCCCAATCAAAAGTAGATAGTTTGGTACTACGCCATACAGATCACAGATGCTATGGTTTCATACTAAATGTGTCAATAGATATTTTTACGTCTAGACGTCTAAATGCCCTTTTTCATCAAAACCAAGCGGAATTAGATAGTGCTGAATGAAATAAAGCGTGCAATAATTCAGGCATGTGTTGGCCTTTCAAGCAGAATGTATGCGTGAAAGACAAGTGAGTAATAGTAAAAAAGAGAAGTTAATTTTGGCAAAACCTGCTGTCTTTCTAGATCGTGATGGTGTGATTAATGTTGATCACGGGTATGTGCATGATGAACATGATTTTGAGTTTATTGAAGGTGTGTTTGAAGCAACCAAAAGACTCAAAGAAATGGGTTATTTGTTAGTGCTAGTCACTAATCAATCTGGCATTGCTCGTGGTAAGTTCAGCGAGGATCGCTTTTTATCGCTGACTCAGTGGATGGATTGGAATTTCGTTGACAACGGTGTCGAATTCGATGGTTTCTATTATTGCCCTCATCACGCAGAATATGGTCAAGGCAAGTACCAGCAGGATTGTGATTGTCGAAAACCCAAACCAGGTATGTTTATTTCGGCGCGCGATTATCTAGATATTGATATGGAAAAGTCAGTGATGGTCGGTGATAAAGCCGAAGATATGATGGCAGCGCAATCTGCTGGAGTGGGCACTCGTATATTGGTTCGCACGGGTAAACCCATTAACGAAAAGGGACAGGCTTTGGCGTCTACTGTGCTTGATAGCCTCAGAGATGTTCCCAATTATTTGGATAAATAACGCAACGAATTAACGGCCATATGTAATGGCCTTTTTATTGGGCTAAAAAATAATGAATGTAAAAGTACTTGGCAGCCTTTGTCTGGTTTTGATGTTACAAGCATGTAGTACCTCGTATGTGACTTATCATTGCCAAGCAGATAAAGAGTTTGATGTGGCTTATACGAAAAATCATGAGTCGGCTGTTTTAAGAGTTGGTAATCAAGAATACACTTTGATGCAAGTTCCCGCCGGGTCTGGGGTAAAGTATGTTCCAACTGGTGAGGAAAAAACCAAGGTTAATCCTCTGGTATTGCACACGAAAGGTGAACATGCACGCTTGGAAGTTGGATCTGAAGTTTATAAGGGATGTAGAATATAGTTGTCTTAACTATTTGATGTTCCGTAAGGAATTGTTCACAAGCCATTATGAGTAAAAAACTGACTATCCTTGATATCGCCAAACTCTCTGGTGTAGGAAAATCCACTGTATCTCGTGTTCTCACCAACGACCCTAGGGTAAAGCCCGAAACGCGGGCAAAAGTAGAGCGTGTAATTGAAGATTCCGGTTATGTTCCTTCTAAATCCGCTCAGGCTATGAGAGGGGGCAGCCAAAAAGTCGTCGGTGTTATCATTTCCCGCTTAGATTCTCCTTCTGAAAACCGTGCGGTTGGCAGTATGCTTCAGGTTCTTTATCGCAGTGGTTATGATGCTGTCATTATGGAGAGCCAACTGAACCGCCATTTAGCTAATGAGCACCTTGAGGTACTTGGTAAACGCAATGTTGACGGCATTATTGTTTTCGGTTTCAGTGACTTTGATGTAGAACGGTTAGCCAACTGGCAGGGCAGATCTGTCGTTATCGCGATGGATACGAAAGCCACCTCGTCGATTAATTATGATAATGATGGAGTAATCCGTTTAGCCCTAGAACATCTTTCTCGTCAAGGCGCTAGAGATATCGCCTTTATTGGTGTTGATCCTTGTGACCAAACCACTGGTTATTTACGTCTCGAGTCGTATCTTAGCTGGTGTCACCAAAACGGGCGCATTGCTAACTATCAAACGGGACAACTCAACCTTGAAAGTGCGTATAACTTGGTTGACCAGGTGCTTACCCAAGAGACTCAAGCGATCAGCTGCGCAAGTGATACTCTGGCACTTGGAGTCATTAAACGTCTTCAGGAGCTTGGTCGTGAGGATGTCATGGTCACTGGAGTTGGAGGCAGTGAATTATTATCTTTCCTTTTTCCTAATGTCTTCAGTATTGATCCTGGTTATGCCAAAGCAGGGGAAAAAGCGGCTAATCTTTTGATTTCTCATATTAATGGCGAAACTGACCCAGAGCATCTCACTCAAAGCCCAATTCTTAGCTAACTTACTTATTGTTATATATTTTTAAATTATATTGTGATCTTATTCAATTAATGGGACCGTTCCCATTTATGTTTGTCGATAGATTTGACACTATATTTCACACCTTGGGAATGTTCCCAAAATTATATTCATAGCGCGGAGCCATTTACTCCGTGTAAAGTGAAAGTCCAATTCAGGGTGGATAAAACTATGAGCAAGATTTCACGGCAAGAGGTCGAGGATCTAATAGAGAATGTGGGTGGGCGCGATAATATTGCTAGCGTCAGCCACTGTTTGACGCGTCTTCGTTTTGTTTTAAATGATACCAACCAAGCAGATATTAAAGCACTGGAAGCACTGTCTTTAGTTAAGGGGTGCTTTACCAACGCTGGTCAGTTTCAAGTTGTTGTTGGCACTGATGTTGATGAAGTGTATAAGATTTTGATCGAGCTTTCTGGACAATCAGGTGCGTCCAAAGATGAAGCTAAGCAAGCGGCTCGTCAGAACATGAATCTATTAGAGCGCGGTATCTCACATCTTGCTGAAATCTTTGTTCCTCTTTTGCCAGCAATCATTACCGGTGGTTTGATCTTAGGTTTCCGTAATGTGATTGGCGACATCAAGATGTTTGATGGTCAATCTTTGACCCAAATTAGCCAGTTCTGGGCAACAGTACATAGCTTTTTATGGTTAATTGGTGAAGCGATTTTCTTCTTTCTTCCTGTTGGCGTGTGTTGGTCAACGGTTAAGAAGCTTGGCGGGACCCCCATTTTGGGCATCACCCTTGGTGTTACCTTAGTATCCCCACAACTGATGAACGCCTATCTCATTGGAAAACAAATACCCGAGGTATGGGATTTTGGATGGTTTGCGATTGAAAAAGTCGGCTATCAGGCTCAAGTGATCCCTGCGATGCTAGCAGGCATTGCTCTTGCCTTTATTGAGACCAACTTAAAGCGTATCGTACCTTCATACCTTTATTTAGTTGTGGTGCCTTTTGTTTCGATAATTGTTTCTGTTGTGCTTGCGCACTCTTTAATTGGTCCATTTGGACGCACCTTAGGTGATGGTGTGGCTTTTGCTGCGAAAGCCGCGATGACAGGTGATTTTGCAATTATTGGCTCTACTATCTTTGGCTTTTTATATGCGCCCTTGGTTATTACTGGTATTCACCATACCACCAATGCGGTCGACCTGCAGTTAATGCAAGACTTGGGTGGAACACCAATCTGGCCTTTGATTGCTTTATCAAATATTGCTCAGGCTTCGGCAGTTGTAGGTATTATCATCAGCAGCAAAAAGCATGGTGAACGTGATATCTCTGTTCCTGCTGCCATCTCTGCTTATCTTGGGGTAACAGAACCTGCCATGTACGGCATTAACCTCAAGTATAAATTCCCTATGCTAAGCGCCATGATAGGTAGTGCGATTGCTGCGGCGATTTGTGGCAGTGCTGGTGTCATGGCAAACGGTATTGGTGTCGGCGGCTTGCCCGGCATTCTCTCCATTCAGCCACAGTTTTGGGGTATTTACGCATTGGCTATGTTAGTCGCAATCGTTATCCCTACTGCATTGACGTTATTTTTCTATAAGCGTGCTCAAATGAAAGGCGAGTTAGAGCCAGCAAACGCGTAATGATAGTTTAGGCCGAGTCAGTATTTTCAATCACTCGGCCTTTTTATAATTTTTATTTTTGGTAAGTGAATTAGACGATGACAATCAGCACGGATCCTAATTGGTGGAAAACCGCATCCATCTATCAGATTTATCCTAAGAGTTTTTGTGACAGCGGCGATAAAGGTACAGGAGATATCCAAGGAATTATCTCTAAGCTAGATTATCTCAAGTTGCTCGGTATTGACGCTATTTGGCTTACCCCCGTGTACAAGTCGCCTATGGTCGATAATGGTTACGATATTTCTGACTATTACGCCATTAATCCTGACTTTGGGACTATGCAAGACTTTGAGCAGTTAGTTGCAAAGGCTCGTCAACGTGATATTCGCATCATCATGGATATCGTTGTTAACCATACCTCAACCAAGCACGCTTGGTTTCAATCGGCTTTAGGGGATAAAAATAGTCCTTACCGTGATTACTATATTTGGAAAGATCCTGTTGACGATGAAGTCCCTAATAACTGGCAGTCTAAGTTCGGCGGTAGTGCTTGGGAACTCGATAGTGAAACAGGTCAATACTATTTACACCTTTTTGCCAAAGAGCAAGCGGATCTCAACTGGGAAAATCCAGAGGTGCGACAAGCGGTTAAAGACGTAATTAGCTTTTGGGCAGAAAAAGGAGTGGATGGGTTCCGTCTTGATGTGATTAATCTTATTTCTAAGCAGCAAGACTTTCCTAGTGACGATCTTGGTGATGGCCGCCGTTTCTACACCGATGGCCCTCGTGTACACGAGTATTTGCAGGAAATCAGTCAAGCGGTATTTCGTAAATATGGCAGTGTGACGGTAGGAGAGATGTCTTCCACCTCATTAGAACACTGCCAGCGTTACTCCTCGCTTGATAACAAAGAGCTCTCTATGGTGTTTAATTTTCACCATCTTAAAGTGGATTATCCAAATGGAGAAAAATGGACCAAAGCGCCTTTTGACTTCATTCAGCTCAAAGAGATTTTTAATCATTGGCAAACAGGACTTAATGGTCAAGGTTGGGGAGCACTATTTTGGTGTAATCATGACCAGCCACGAGTTGTCAGTCGTTTCGGTGATGATAAAAAATATCGTGTCGAATCAGCTAAGATGCTGGGCGCATCGATCCATATGATGCAGGGAACTCCTTATATATATCAAGGTGAAGAGATTGGTATGACCAACCCTGGCTACGGTTCGATATCTCAGTATCGTGATGTAGAGAGTACCAATATGTATGACATCATGGTCAATCATAATGGTATTAAAAGTGACGATATGATGGCCATCTTGGCGCAAAAATCTCGCGATAATTCAAGGACTCCGATGCAGTGGAATACCGAAGAATACGCTGGTTTTTCCAAGGTTCAACCTTGGCTAGAAGTGGCGGAAAATTATCTTGAAATTAATGCTGCGCAGGCGGTTGATGATCCCAGCTCGGTGTTTTATTTCTATCAACAGCTGATTGCTTTACGTAAGCAAATAGAAGTGATTACTAGTGGTAATTATCGAGATCTTTATCCACAGCATGAACAGATTTTTGGTTATCAGCGCCAGAGTGAAAAGCAAAGTTTAATTTGTTTGAATAACTTTTATGCGGTCGAGGCCAGTTGTAGTCTTCCTGAGACGTTTGATGCCACTAAAGCGAAATATTTGTTAGGTAACTACACAGATTTATCAGAGCAAGTGTCAATGGAGCAGGTTCTGCGTCCATACGAAACACGAATCATCCTACTAGAAAAATAACGGCAATAGCCTTCACCCCCATTTTTGTGTTGTCTTTTTAGCCCTGTTTTCAGGGCTCTTTTCTTTTCGTTTAAGATTACTAGATACAAAAAAAACCAGCTCAATGAGCTGGTTATCTTAATATGGTGGAGGGGGACGGATTCGAACCATCGAAGGCAGTGCCAGCAGATTTACAGTCTGATCCCTTTGGCCACTCGGGAACCCCTCCAGGGTATTTTT